>NZ_JBCECK010000238.1:0-5458 GCF_039207105.1 Mucilaginibacter sp. | reverse complement strand
ATTAAAGGTATGGGCGATGCCTGCCGTAAGTTTGAAACCCCGGTTACCGGTGGTAACGTAAGTTTCTACAATCAGTCAGCCGATGGTGGTTCTGTATTCCCTACACCAACTATTGGTATGTTGGGTGTGATGGATAATGTAGATAATATCATGACCGCCAACTTTAAACAACCTGGCGATCTGATCTACTTAATAGGCGAATCTGTAAATGATATTGCTTCGTCACAATACTTAGCTTCATGGCACAAGGTTTTGAAAGCGCCTGCTCCGTATTTTGATATCGATAAAGAATACGATATGCAGCAAACTGTAAAAGGTTTGATCAAGCATCGTGTTATTGAATCGGCACATGATGTGGCCGATGGTGGTTTATACATTGCTCTTTTAGAAGCTGCTATGCCAAACGGTTTAGGTTTTGATATCGAAACCGATGATACTATCCGCAAAGATGCTTTCCTTTTTGGTGAAGCGCAGGGCAGGGTAGTGGTAACCGTAGCACCTGAAGAGCAGGAACGCTTTGTTGAATTTATGGCTACCAGTGCAACGGAATTTAGCTTATTGGGTACTGTAAATAACGGTTTCCTGAATGTTGACGGAGAAGCATTTGGTCATGTTACCGACCTGAAAATGGTTCACAGCAATGTATTACATACTATTTTAGGCGAATAATGTTAAAACTAAACCGGGTACATCATATAGCCATTATTTGTGCCGACTACCAAAAGTCGAAACATTTTTATACGGAGATACTGGGTTTAAATATAGTTCGTGAGGTTTATCGCGAAGAACGACAATCATACAAGCTTGATCTGGAAGTGGGCAACCTCTACCAGATCGAGCTTTTTTCTTTTCCGGAGCCGCCAGCACGCCCCTCGCGTCCGGAAGCTGTTGGTCTGCGTCATTTGGCCTTTGAGGTTGACGCGCTGGACGAAGCTATAGCTCATCTGAATAATTTTGCTGTAGAAACGGAGCCTATCCGTATTGATGAATTTACTGGCAAACGCTTCACCTTTTTTACCGACCCCGATGGCCTGCCACTGGAGCTTTACGAAAAGTAAGCTCCTCTAAATCCCCCCTAAAGGGGAGACTTTCAAAATTTATATCTTCGTTGATGTTTCGCTTTAAACAATTCAGTGTTGACCAAACCGGCTGCGCCATGAAGATCAATACTGATGGAGTGCTGCTTGGTGCACTGGCCGATTTTAAACAACCATCATCCATTTTAGATATTGGCACCGGCACCGGTGTAATTGCCCTGATGCTGGCTCAACGTTTTCCATTAGCTCAAATTGATGCTGTAGAGATTGATGAAGGTGCTGCCGCAACGGCTGCCGGCAATTTTCTAAATTCACCTTTTTCGGAAAGGTTAACCTTATATCCACGGGCTTTTGAAGATTTATTTAATAGTCATCCGGAAAAAAAGTATGATCTGATTGTTTCCAATCCACCATTTTATATTAATTCATTACAATCACCGAGAGATAAAAAGAACTTAGCCAAACATGCCGGTGATGGCTTTTTTGATAGGCTTTTGCAAGGTATGTATACTCATCTTACCGAAAATGGTGTTTGCTGGCTCATATTGCCTCCCGAAACCGGTCTGCTGGTTAAAAAGATAGCTGCGCAATATGGGCTTCATCATCAAAAAACGATTAACCTACGCTCCTTTAAAGCTGATGATGCGCACAGGGAAATACTGATTTTAGGTTTTAATGATTGGCAAACCGAAGAGGAACAATTGGTGATTTACGATGCTCCTAAGGTTTATAGCAAGGAATATCAGGAAGTATTGAAAGACTTTCTGACGATTTTTTGAGCTTATTACCTTATTTGTCATCCTAAGGAACGAAGGATCTAACGGTGAGTAGATTCTTCGTTCCTTAGGATGACAAGTTTTTATAATATTGATTGACATGCTCTGCTTAAACACTTACGAAGTTTTTAAAACTTCGTAAGTGTGCTCGGTGCAAGCTTTTTGGTGTTTACTACGTTGCATTCCCAATTGACAGTTTTATAATTTCATCTCGAATCTTACCTCTTGTATCTATATTTACACCATGACTCGCATTGGCTTAATATCCGACACCCACAGTTACCTTGACGATGCCGTTTTTAAGCATTTTGACCAATGTGATGAGATTTGGCACGCAGGCGATTTTGGTACCCTGGAGCTGGCCGATAAGCTTGCTGCTTTTAAACCTTTAAAAGGTGTATATGGTAATATTGATGGTAAAGACATAAGATTGGTTTACTCCGAAAATTTGCGCTTTAACTGTGAGGGCGTTGATGTATGGATGACCCACATTGGCGGTTATCCCGGCAAATACAGCCCGGCAGTAAAAAAGGAAATTTATTTGAACCCACCCAAACTGTTCATCTCCGGGCACTCACACATATTAAAAGTAATGCCCGATAAAACCATTGGCTGCCTGCATCTTAACCCGGGAGCGGCTGGGCAGCAAGGCTGGCATAAGGTACGTACCCTGATGCGTTTCACCATCAATGCCGATAAAATTCAGGATCTGGAAGTGATTGAGTTGCAGGGGAGATGGTGATTGGTATTGGTATCAAGTAGTTAGTATCAAGTATCAAGATTTTAGTTCGATGCTGATAACACACAAAGAGGCTTGATACCTGATACTAACTACTTGATACTAATTTTTAGCATTCTCCACCTCAAAAACTGAATCGATCAATAGTTGCTTTTGTTTGCCGGCGGCTACCGCCAGTTCATCGCAGCGCTCATTTTCCGGGTGACCGTTGTGGCCGCGTACCCAGGTAAATTTAACCTGGTGCTGTTTACTAATGTCGAGATAGCGCAACCACAGGTCTTTATTTTTTTTACCCGCAAAGCCCTTTTGCAGCCAGCCATTCAGCCAGCGCTTTTCAATAGCATCGATCACATATTTAGAGTCGGAAAATATCATAACCTGTTGGTTAGGCGTTTTTAACGCCTCCAAACCTTTGATCACGGCAAGTAGCTCCATGCGGTTGTTGGTAGTTTTGCGAAAACCTTCAGAAAGCTCTTTGTAGTGCTTTCCCGCACGCAAAATTACCCCATACCCCCCCGGACCGGGATTGCCGCTTGATGCTCCGTCTGTAAATATTTCGATCATAGTTTAGTCTATAGACCATAGTTAATGGCCCATAGCAGCAAAAATAAGAAACTTTGTATGATATAAGGCTTTAAGGAAACACAATCCCCAAGCTATGACCTATCGACTATCGACTTTCTTAATCTTCAGCCTCAATGAGTTGCCAATAACCACTACATCAGAAAAAGCCATCGTGAAAGCTCCAACCATTGGGTTTAAAAAACCAAGGGCGGCAATAGGTATAGCAATAATATTGTATGCAAAGGCCCAGAAAAGGTTTTGCTTAATGGTGAGCAGCGTATGCTTACTGATCTGCAGGAATTTTATTACTGATTGCAAGTCGGTATTCAACAACACCACACTGGCCGATTGTATGGCTACATGGCTGGCATCATTCATGGATATGCCAACATCGGCTTTAACCAGGGCGGGAGCATCATTGATACCATCGCCAATCATGATGGTTTTACCTTTTTGTTTGTAAATATCAATGACCTTCAGCTTTTCGTCAGGTAGTTTTTCGGCATGCACATCTTTATCTTTTATACCTATCGCTTCAGCTACTTTTAAACAGCGATCTTTTTTATCGCCGCTTAGGAGGATAGGCCTAATACCCATTTTTTTGAGCTGGGATATCAGGGTTGCCGTTTCTGGCTTTATTTCATCATCGATAGCTATTTGTGCCAGTAATTGTTGATTTTTATAGAGCGACAGGTTAAAGTGATCGTCTTTATTAAGTTTGGCAGTCCCTAAAAAGTAGTTATTGCCATCAATGTCTTCAGCACGCATGCCTAAACCACGTTCTTCCCGGGCTACTTTTAAAATTACTTTGAGGCGGGGAAGGTTCTTTAATCCGCTTATCAACGACCGCGCGATAGGATGGTTTGATCTTTCTTCAATAGCAAAGATAATACCCCTGATGAGCTCAATATCCACTCCGGTTTCGGCCTTTATTTCATTAATGTGGAATTTGCCGGTGGTTAAAGTTCCTGTTTTGTCAAAAACTACATATTTGGTATGAGCTACGGCTTCAATGGTATCACCACCTTTGATCAGGATGCCATTTTTGGCCGCGCGACCTAAACCTACCATAACTGCCGTTGGTGTGGCCAAGCCCATAGCGCATGGACATGAAATAACCATAACCGCAATGGCGTTCATCAGCGCGTGTTGTAAACCAGCCTGACCGACGTAATAAGTCAATATAAAGGTAAGCAGCGCGATGCTCAACACGGCAGGTACAAATATGGAAGCTATTTTATCGCCCAGTTTTTGTATAGGTGGCTTGGCGGCCTGCGCCTTTTTCATCAGATCGATGATCTGCGATAGGATGGTGTTTGAACCAACTTTGGTGGCCAGCATATGTATATTGCCATTGACAAGAATAGTGCCGCCAATAACCTTATCGTACTTTTGTTTTTCTACCGGTAAACTTTCACCAGTAAGCATAGCCTCGTCAACAGAGGCGGTGCCTGAAAGTATCTCGCCATCAACCGGGATCTTATCACCCTGGTTAACGAGAAGCGTATCTCCGGGCCTTACCTCTTTAGCGTTAATTGTCTCAATACCGCCGTTAATAACCCGGTTGGCATTAACGTGCTGAAATTTGATCAGATCTTTTACAGCCGAGGTAGTTTGATGGACGGAACGTTTCTCAAAAACGTTGCCCAGCAGCACCAGGGTTATAATAGTAGCACAAGTTTCGTAAAACTGATATTGCGGCCCTAAATGCTTTAGCGTACCAGTAAGGCTATAAACAAAGGCCGAGGTAGAACCAATAAATATCAGTACATCCATATTGGGTAACCCGGCTTTTATTGAGCTAAACGCGCTTTTGCCAAAATGCAGGCAACCCACAATAAAAACAGGCAGGCATAATATTAATTGGGTTGCAGGCTGGTGTAAAAAATGCCAGGGCAGCGCCATTGCAAGCAGGAGTGGGGCAGTAAATAGGGCACAAAACAAAAATTTGTTCTCTATTTTTTGATAAAATGCCGGCTGATGCTGAGAAATATCATCAATAATTTTAAAGCCTAAATTTTCTATCCCCTTTTTTATTTCGGGTAACTGGCTGCTATCGGCGGTTGAAAATTTCACCTCCTCGCTGGCAAAGTCAACCAGTATGTTATGTAATCCTCTTTTTTCGAGTAGTTTATGAACAGATAACGCGCAATTATTACAATGCATTCCTGTTACATTCAGTTCAATTAATTGCTCAGCCATAAATACAAAAATAATGATAAATTAAAATCGTTCTAAATTTGGCAGGTAAAGTGAATGTAATTTTAAAAAGAGTTTGCAAATAGTAATAAGATTTCTATTTTTGCACTCTCCAAACGGTAGATGTAGCTCAGTTGGTTAGA
>NZ_JBCECK010000237.1:0-5486 GCF_039207105.1 Mucilaginibacter sp. | reverse complement strand
GCTCCGGGGTATCATCCTTATGTATCATATCCAACAGGCGGAAAGCTTTTATGGTCTCTTCCTTGTTATCCAATAAATTGGTTGAGGTGAGGGAGAAAAACGGATAATAAAATTCCTCGGGCATTACCTTAATGCAGCCAAAATCAATAACGCCTAAATTACCATCTGGAGTTATCATAAAGTTGCCGGGATGCGGGTCGGCATGCACGGCACGCAGTTCATGCTGCTGAAAGTTGTAAAAATCCCACAGGGCCTGCCCAATCTGGTTACGTAGTTCCTGCGATGGGTTAGTCGCTAAAAACTCACGCAAGTGAAGTCCATCAAGCCAATCCATTGTAATGATGCGTTTGCTTGATAGTTCGGGGTAATACTTCGGGAAAACTACATGATCAAGAACAGCGCATGCCGTTGAAAACTCTACCGACCGGCGTACTTCCAACTCATAGTCGGTTTCTTCCAGCAGGCGTTCTTCAACCTCACGCATATATATGTCCAGCTCTTTTTCGCTCATGCCCAGCATCCGGAAAGCGAATGGTTTAACCAGTTTCAGGTCGGATGATATAGAATCGCCTACACCCGGGTACTGGATCTTGACGGCCAGTTTCTTGCTATTCAACTCAGCCTGGTGTACCTGGCCAATAGAAGCCGCGTTGGTTGAGCGGATATTGAACTTATCAAATATCTGGTCGGGATTTTTGCCGAAATATTTTTTAAATGTTTGCACGATCAGCGGCCCCGAAAGCGGAGGCGCATTGTATTGTGATTGGGTGAACTTATCTACATAAGCCTGCGGCAGCAGGTTTTTATCCATACTGAGCATTTGCGCCACCTTGAGGGCGCTGCCTTTGAGCTCGCTTAATGACTGATATATATCTGTAGCATTATCCTCATTCAGCTCTGATTTGTCCAGATCAGGATTAAAGAGTTTTTTGGAATAATGCTTGATATAGTTGCCGCCAATTTTTACACCTGTGGTAATAAACTTGGCCGAACGCTGAACTTTTGTGGTTGGTATGCTATTTTGTTCTTTTTGAACCCCGTCTGAATCATTCCCGTTAGGAGCGACTTTATTGTCATCTGCCATAATCAATTGTTAAAACCCCATTTTGTCTTTTATCCCGCCGTTTTGCACCAGGAACTTGCCATATTCAAACAGGTTATCAATCGGCGAACGCTGAAACAGGTCGAAAGTTACATTAACACCTTTTTCAATGGCCTCGTCGGTTTTTTCAAACCCGGTTGAGTTGTCGTTTATCCAAAAGTTGAGGACAAATATAAATTGTATCCACAAGGCATCTTTGTAACGCTTGCCGAAAAACTTGCGGTCATTCAGTTCCGTGGTTTCAATACCTTCTTTAAGTATTTCGTCGGCAAAGTTTTCATAAATAGCTTTTAGCTGCTCAAATACTTTAGGAGTAGTAAAGCCTTTAGGGTGTGTATTGATACTGTAAACAGCAAAGCTGCGGCTGCCTTTAAGCAGTTCAAAAAAGCCATAGAAAAACGACAGTGCTTTTTCACGGGCTGTGTATCCGGCCCAAACTTCCTGCGCCCTGATCTCAGTTAATGTTTTACGGGCGAAATCGGCCCAGATACTTTGCTCAACTGCTTCAAACGAGCCGAAGAACTGGTAAAACTCAGCCTCAGTCATTTCGTTTTGCTTGGCGAAAATATAAACCGATTTGGGTTGCATGCCTTCTGTGAGCACAAAATCAATATACGCGTTTTGGATGCTTTCGGTAGTTGCCATAATGGGATTGCTTTAGTAATTAATACGTTAAAATTGTAATTGTTAGTATGAACCTCAAAATAAAGTCTACTTATCGACTCACCCCGACATCGCTGCGCTTGTCGACCCTCTCTTCAGCTTCGCTGGAAAGAGGGTGAAGCAATAATTTCTTTTATCCATCATCCATTTTCCTACCCTCTTTTAGCCATAGGCGAAGAGAGGGGGGCCAGCGAAGCGTAGACCAGGTGAGTTATTTGTATGCCATGCTAAGGCTCCTTATATAAATTGCTCAACCGCCTGTTGCAGCTGCCTGGCTTGAATCACGCCACTTTGGCGCCACTTGGTTTCCCCTTTTTGAAATATCATGAGCGTAGGTACGCTTTGTATGCGGTACGCGTTGGCTGCCGAAGGGTTTTTGTCAATATCTATTTTAATGATCTTTACCTTATCACCAAGGGCGTGTTTAACATCTTGTAATATAGGGGGCATCATTTTACACGGGCCACACCACTCGGCCGAAAAATCAACCAGTACAGGTGTTTCTGATGCTATAATTTCCTGAAAATTTGCCATAACTTTTTTGTTAAATTGCTGGCCATAGCCATTGGCTACCGGCCTAATTATTAAACCATTAAATTAGGTAAAAGTTTACTCATATAACTGTAAAAAGGAACCCCTCAAACTATATTTACTTTATGCAAACAAAACTAACCAATTACCTGTGCATGCTGCTTTTGGCTTTGCCAATTTTGGCCTCGGCACAAGGAAAATCTACTGTGATACCGCTTTGGTCCAAAGGCGCTCCCGGCTTTGAAAACCGCCGCAACGAGCCCGAGCAGGCTCAGGATTATTGGGTGAAAAACATCCATAACCCATCGCTTACCGTTTTTACCCCACCAGCCGGCAAGGCCAATGGCGCAGCAGCGGTGATATGCCCCGGCGGTGGCCACCGATTGTTGGTTTATACTGCAGAGGGTATCGATCCGGCAAAATATTTGAGCGATTTGGGTATTACTGTTTTTGTGCTCAAATATCGCCTGGGGCGTGATACGCTATCCCCCTACAAAATTGATGTACATGCCAAGCAGGATGGATACCGTGCCATGCGACTGGTGCGCAGCAAAGCAGCCGAATATGGTCTGGACATCAACCGTATTGGCATGATGGGCTTTTCGGCCGGGGGCGAAGTGGTTGATATGGTAGCCTATGGCCCTGGTATGGGAGATGCTAATGCTCCCGACGCTATCGACAGACTAAATGCCCGCCCTAACTTTGTGATACAGATATATCCTGGTCCGCTGTATATACCCGATGTGTTGCCTGCCGATGCACCGCCTGCCTTTTTGCTTGCGGCTAATGATGATGCCTGTTGCTCACCATCGGTAGTGAAATTGCTGGACAGGTACCGGGCGGCTAAAATTCCGGTAGAGCTGCATTTGTATACCCAGGGTAGTCATGGGTTTAATATGGGCAACCGGTCAAAGCTGCAATCTATCCATTCCTGGCCGCAGCGTATGGCCGATTGGCTGGCCGACAATAATTATTTAAACCCGGTAAAAACAGAGCGACCTAAAGTACTGCATTGATCATAACACCTACTTTTTAAAATTTTATTTTGGTATAAAAAGGGGGCGAAAATCAGCGAAAATGCTTCAAAAATTGCCGGTTTTACTGTGTTTTTGATCTTTTTTATTTAATTTGAGCTTAAATTATGAGGTTTTTAAAGCTTTAAAAAGTTTTAGTTTGTTGATTGTCAGTTTGTTATTTCGTGATGGCGCTTTTTTGGAGAGTTTTGCTCTTTTAATCAAATAGCCCGGCTATCTGTTAAGATGCCGGGCTATTTGGTTTTATCAAATTTACAAAAAATATCTGAATCAGAATTTACAGAATTGAAGAATAAGCTGAATTAAAACTTATGATGTAAACTAAAAGCTTACATCATAATAACCACGAGATACGTTATCGCTAATCTCGCGGTGGCAATCCATCACTCCCCTTTAGGGGGCGGGGGTTACGCTGTCAGTTCCTCATAAGCTGCTGTCAGGCCGCGTTCAATGCCATCTCCCTGCCATTCGGTTACGCCTGGGATAGCTTTGGAGGCCAGTATTTCTTCTTTTGATTTTCCGGCTTTAATGCTGCTGTCAACATAAGCTACCAAACTTTCCATAAAGTGCTGCATGGCTTTTAAATCGTCCATATTGCCGGTTACCTTTTGCGGGTCAAACGCGTGGCCAAATACAAACAGGGTGTTTTTGTCAAATTGTTTCTGCGCTTTTTCCAATACGGTTATCCAGCTTTTGCATGATGCGCCGGCCGTGCGGTCAACAAAAGGGTAGCGGCGGTTAAAAACCAAGTCGCCGGTGTGTACGATGTTGGCGTTTTCAAAATGAATAAAACTATCGCCGTTGGTATGGCCAGCCCCAAAATAATGAGCGGAAATATGCTCATCGCCTACTTTAATTTTCCAGTTATTGGTATAAGTGATGTTAGGGTACAGCTGCTTATCGTCGGTACCCTGTTTGGCTGCTGCCACCTTTTGGTTAGTAAGCGAATTGGCATGTGCGGCTACATTTTTCACGATACCTTTAAAGGAAATGTTGCCTCCGGTATGGTCGCCGTGGTGATGGGTATTGATGAGCCATTCAAAAGGTTTGTCTGATTGTTTTTTGAGCTCGGCTATCAGGTGGGTTGCCGGGTCTGGAAATTCGGCATCAACCACTACAATGCCCTCCTTGTTTACCAGCCAGGCAATGGTGCCGCCCTGTTCGGCAAACATGCCTACATTGTTACGAAGCGGTTTAAACTGATAGGCCGGATCGGCCAGCAGTGATGCAAAACTCTTTTTGCCCAGTAATGCTACTGAGCCTGCGGTTAAGGCAGTATTTATTAAAAATTTACGGCGTTCCATTTCTTTGGGTTATTAGTTCATTTGTTCAGTAGTTCATTGGTGTATCGTTCATTGGTTCAATAGTTCACTGGTTCATTAGGATCTTTCATGATTGGTACTCGTGTATATGTTAATGATTAGTACCAATCAACTAATGAACAATTGAACTAATGAACCATCAATATTGGTGAAAACTTTGAGATACAAACTCCAGTACGTTGGGTAATGATGCACGCCAGTAGGTCCAGGTGTGGCCGCCATCGCGAACGCGAAACTCATGCAGAATTTCCTTTTTACGCATCGCGATGTGCACCATACAGTTCCCCTCGTATAGAAAATCGTCGTCGCCATCGTCAATAAACCAGCGAACGGCTTTTTTCTGATCATCGGGCATGTTGTTCATCATATAAACCACGCTGTGGGTGTTGTAATACTTAGTAACAACGGAATCAGGCAGGTTGGGGTTGCTTTTGCTGAGCTGTGTTTTAGCTTCCTCAACCGTGAGTGGTCCGGTTGCCGCGCTGAGCGGACATGCTGCTGAAAATAATTCAGGATGATGCAGGGCATACACAAATGATCCGCCACCGCCCATTGAAAGCCCGGCCACAGCCCGGTAATGTTTATCGGCTTTTATACGGTACTTTTTCTCTACAAAGGGAATCAGTTCCTTAAAAAAGAAATCTTCATAATTCCAGTCGCCTTTAACATCATTAAAATAGCCGCGCCTGTCGGTATTGGCATCGGGCATGATAATGATCATGGGGGTAGCAGTACCGGAGCTAATGGCCTTGTCGGTAATGTTGAGTACCTCACCAAATTGTACCCAGCCGGTTTGGTCATCCCCGGCACCATGCAGCAGGTATAGTACCGGAT
>NZ_JBCECK010000236.1:0-5495 GCF_039207105.1 Mucilaginibacter sp. | reverse complement strand
TACCCTGCCGAAAGCTATGGTAACGATGCCTGGGGCCGCGCTACCGAATACCTGAAAAAATCTATCGAGTATTTTTCAGAAAAATGGTTTGTGTACCCTTATCCGGTCGCGGTGAATGAGGCCGGTATTGCGGGTGGTATGGAGTACCCTGGTATTGTGTTTGATGGCATTACCGACAAAGGCAGCGAGTTGTATTGGGTAACCGCGCACGAAATTGGCCACAACTGGTTTCCGATGATTGTAGGATCGGACGAGCGCCGCTTTGCCTGGATGGATGAAGGGCTAAATACTTTTATTGATGTTTACGCGTCAGACGCGTTTAACAAAGGCGAGTATGCCCCCAAACGCGATGGTGAATATGCACCCGGCGGCGGTAACCCAGCCGACGAAATTATCCCATCAATTACTGACCCGAGATCGCCAAGTATCATGACCACGCCCGATGCCATTCCCGAAAAATACCGCCATCCCCTCACCTATTTTAAACCGGCCTTTGGCCTGGTGCTGCTGCGCGAGCAAATTTTAGGTAAGGATAAATTTGATTACGCTTTCCGCAATTACATACACCAGTGGGCCTATAAACATCCGCAGCCTGACGACTTTTTCCGCTCGATTGAAAACGGCGCGGGCGAAGATCTGAGCTGGTTCTGGAAAGGCTGGTTCTATAATAACTGGTCGCTGGATCTGGCTTTGATAGACGCTAAGCCTGTAGATGACAAAACAGGCAAGGGTGTAAGCATCACGGTAGTAAACAAAGAAAAACTGCCTATGCCATTTACGATAGAAGTAAAATACAAAGATGGCAGCAAAACCCGCACCTACCTACCGGTTGAAACCTGGCTGCAAAACAAACAGATCACCCTCACGCTACCCAGCACCCAGGAAGCCGAAAGCGTAACCATCGACCCGGATAATGCATTGCCTGATCTGGACAGAAAGAATAATATGTTGAAGGTGAAGTAGTGGGCAGTAACCAAGAATTAGTTTCATGTCATTGCTGTGAGGAGGAACGACGAAGCAATCGCGAAACAATACAGAACCGTTCTGTAAAGTTCGCGATTGCCACGCTTCGCTCGCAATGACATCTTTTTTGCATAACTGGTCTCCACTATTTTAGTGCAAGTATGAAGCAAAGGCCAAAGCGAGATTTTTGCGGGCTTTTAAAAAAAAGTTTCCTTTTAGTTTGTATATTATAACCACCTAAACTATATATCAATGAATATAAAATTCAGGAGGTTACCAATTTTCTTATCCTCATTAATACTATTAGTGTGTTCTTGTTTGCACTCATCTCATAAAAATCCAAACACAGATACGTTTTACACCGAGAAAGGCGAATGGGATTCTGCCAGATTACCTTTTGTTAAACCTTACGAGGCTGTCATTATATCCAAAGATCTTGGCTGGAGTATGAATTTGAAAGGGCTTGATGGCGATACGGGCTTTCAAAATATAAAAAAAGCGAATGTGGTAAATGGTGTAATCTTGTTGTATGGTATCAATTCCATACTTCATGGTGTTGATGTGAAACAGTCATGGCATATTATAATTCCTGCAAAACAAATTGAAAAAGGCTTTGCAAACCACCAGGGCTATATTGATTATTTAAAAAACATGGGGGTTAAAGTCGAACCTGAGCTTCATAATATAGATTTGATTGCAAACTATTTTGAAGATCATGATACTATAGATTGGAAAGCAA
Source organism: Mucilaginibacter sp. (assembly GCF_039207105.1). Taxonomy (GTDB): domain Bacteria; phylum Bacteroidota; class Bacteroidia; order Sphingobacteriales; family Sphingobacteriaceae; genus Mucilaginibacter. The sequence continues at coordinate 3,793 of NZ_JBCECK010000236.1, read as the reverse complement.
TCAATTAAAAATACTTATCTCACGCTACCGCAAGCGTCTCGCTTGGAGCAGCAATATTGAATAACACGACTAAATTTAATAAATCATATAATGAAGATAAGAAGGCTATCAGAGAGTATGAAAGTAATTAAATATTTGAGTATTTGTATGGTATGTTTAGTGCTTGGTTGCAATCGTAAACAAAGCTCCACAACAACGATAGCGTTTTTTAACAAAACATACTTTGGCAGATGGTAGTTTAAAAACACTGCTTTTTGCAAGCTTGGAAGTAGCAAAGTAATTTACACAGGAATAAAACTTACAAAGTTTAAAAACTTAGTAAGTTTTTTTAGCTATTTTCAAGTACAACTTTATTTAGGAAAAAAACGATGAAAAAATATTTGTATTTGCTACTATCGTTTATTTTCTTGATAGGATGCAGTAAGCATAAACAAGCTGATAGTTATAGAGTTAGCAAAAAGAATAGCGGTAACTTTTCCATCATCGCCCCAGAAATACAACCTCAGGAAAGGATTGTGATAACAATAAATAATGAAATTATTTGGGATGCCAAAGGGAATGATTCCCTCGGATATCCAGGATCATGGCGTTATTATAATTACCCCAAAAAAATAAAAAAGATTCTATTTATAGACTACTATAAGGGCGTTAAGAAATTTAGCAAAGAATTTAAAGATACTTTGGTAGAGATCCCACAAAGGACCTTGATAATTACAAGACCCTTTTCGAAATTGACCACTACAGTAAATTCACAGAAAAGTGGTTTTGTATCAATTGACACAGGCACAAGATCAATAACCTTAGTTAATGATGCAGTACAATTTAAAGGTATGTGGACTGATGAAGTACACTGATTTAGGATTGTTGCACAATTATGGTACAAGTTTCTATGACGTTGATGTCCGAAGTTTCCGACTTCGGACTATTATGCAGATAGTCTTTAGACTACACGATCAACTGGGAATAAGACTTACGAAGTTTTTAAAACTTCGTAAGTCTTTTAATATCAACTCATAAAAAACTGCTGACTTACAATTTTGCCGTTCTCAACTTTATATACGCAAAGCTCTTCCACCTGCTTATCACCTACTCCCTTTACGGTGAAGCTCATCGAGAAAACCAGGCTGAAATAGCTCCCGGCAAAAATGGCCTCAGATACATTAATATTGTGGATTTCTACTTTTTCCAGAAATTGTTTTTCACGTTCAATCAGGTTATGGAGGCCAACAATGGGCTCGTTATTATTATTCGGATCAATGCTCACGGCGTCATCGGCAAATAATTCGGTATAGGCTTCAACAAATTCAAGATCGTTACACAATGAAGCTAAACGGTTGGCAATTTCAGGTACGGTATTCATGTTTTTAAAAGTTTGTGCGGTTATTTTAAATCAACGGATAATAAGGTATTAATGTTTACCTCCGACGGTATTAAAGTAAAGCCAGCCATGATAATTTTAAACAATGCCGAATATTAGGTATATTTACAATAATCAACAGCCCTGTTTTCTCTAATCAGAAAATGGGGCTGCTTGGTTAAGGAGAATAAAGCCAGAGAATCTTCAGAAAAAAACAACAACATACTATATATCAATAATTTAATACTTTTCAAAGCTTATAAAACCGTCAAAAAATGAATCAAAATGAAGCAAAACAATGTTTTTTCATCCTATTTTGGTTATTTTTCGATCAAATCTGAAGTATTTTTGATCGGTTTTATGTTAAAATAAAATTTTAAAAAGTTTTGGGTATCAAAGGCGATAGATTGTTTATAAAATGTATGCCTCATTAATTTGTCAATCTTAGAGCTCATATTAAACTATTCAAATTTTAAAGCTTTATCTTTGTTAAATGAACACAGCCGATCTGTTGCAACGCGCTTTGCGGTTTGAATTTTTAACCCAGGACGAGGGCGTTTACCTATATAACAATGCCTCTACTGCCGATCTGATGTATACTGCCAATGAACTGCGCAAAAAGCAGGTTCCGCATGGCAAAGTAACCTGGCAGATAGACCGAAATGTGAACACTACCAATGTTTGTATAGCCAATTGCAAGTTTTGTAATTTTTTCCGCAGGCCTGGCCACGAGGATAGCTATATCACCGATATTGAAACTTATAAAAAGAAGATCGAGGAAACCTTCCGTTACGGCGGCGACCAGCTGCTGCTGCAAGGAGGCCATCACCCGGATCTTGGATTACAGTTTTATACCGACCTGTTCAGGGAATTGAAACAACTATATCCTAAGCTAAAACTGCATTCCTTAGGTCCGCCGGAAATTGCGCACGTAGCCAAACTGGAAGGAATGGCTCATATTGATGTTCTGCGGGCCATGCAGGAAGCCGGTTTAGATTCATTACCCGGTGCCGGTGCCGAGATCCTGAACGATCGTGTTCGCCGCCTGATATCAAAAGGCAAATGCGGTGGTCAGGAGTGGCTTGACGTAATGCGGGCGGCCCATCAACTTAACCTGCCAACTTCTGCAACTATGATGTTTGGCCATATTGAAACTATTGAGGAACGCTTTGAGCACTTGGTTTGGATACGTGAGGTACAATCAGAAAAACCTGAAGGTGCTCACGGCTTTGTGGCCTTTATACCCTGGCCTTTCCAGGATGATGGCACCTTGCTGCGTAAAGTAAGGGGCATCACCAATAACGTAACCGGCGATGAGTATATCCGCATGATTGCCCTAAGCCGTATTATGCTGCCTAATATCAAAAATATCCAGGCTTCGTGGTTAACCGTTGGTAAGCAGGTAGCACAACTTTGTCTGCATGCGGGAGCTAATGATTTTGGGTCGATCATGATTGAAGAGAATGTGGTATCTGCTGCCGGCGCGCCGCACAGGTTTACCGCCAAAGGTATACAGGAATCAATCAAAGAAGCCGGTTTTGAACCGCAACTGCGTACTCAAAAATACGATTGGCGCGATATCCCCGCCGAAATTGAAGAACAGGTTATAAATTATTAGTTTTAAGTAAGCAGTACTGAGTTTTGAGTAGTATTCATATCTTGATAAACAAACTCAAAACTCATTACTCAAAACCCAAAACTTAACATGGAGCACCATATTGAGGCATTAATTTTCGCGTCGGAACAGGGTATTCGTGTAGAGGAGATCATGTACTGCCTGCAGGCCGCCTTTGAGCGCGATTTTACTATTGAAGAGGTTACCGAAAGCATAACCGCCATTCAAAATAAATATAATGACGATAGCCTGGCCCTTGAGTTGGTAAAAGTCAACAATGGCTACCAGTTTTTTACCAAGAAGAAATATCATGCCGTAATTAATTTATTACAGCTGCAACGCTCTAAAAAGAAACTGACCCAGGCGGCTTTGGAAACATTAGCCATTATAGCCTACAAGCAACCGGTAACCAAAACTGATGTTGAACAAATACGCGGTGTAAACTGCGACTATTCGATACAAAAGCTGCTCGAAAAAGAGCTGATTGCTATAATTGGGAAGTCGGAAGGGATTGGAAAACCCATTTTATACGGAACCAGTAACATGTTCATGGATTATTTTGGGATAAACAGCATTGATGAATTACCTCAAATTAAGGATTTTACAACTGCCACAGTTGCTATTGGCGAGCAAACAGAATAATTTTAAAAGATATTTTTAATAAAAATGATTTTAATTATTTTTACTACTGAATTAGCCGACAGAAGTACGCTGCAAAATTGATACTCTCAGGCCTGTTTAATTTATATTGATAAAGTTTTACAAATAAAATCCGTTACAATGGGAGCGCCAAAAAAACCGACCACTAAAAAGATCGACAA
>NZ_JBCECK010000235.1:0-5544 GCF_039207105.1 Mucilaginibacter sp. | reverse complement strand
TCAAGTACCCAGATACGTTAATAAATGTTAAAACATCCAGCCTAATAAGGTATTATAAGATATTTATAAGCAATAAACTTTTACCTTTAAGGCGGGTTTCTTAATTTCGCACAAATCCGGATGGGTGGGGTGGGTATGAGCGGTATAATCTCATATCTCAAATCTCACATCTCATATCTATACAGAATGGAAGAATTTGAAGCAAGCGCGTCAGCCAAAAAAACAAAAACTATTTACATATCTACCGTATTTGGTATAGCTATGGTATTGGTCATGATAGGTCTTTTAGGGCTTATATTGGTGCATGCTAACAATTTGTCGCGCTATGTGAAAGAAAATATAGTGCTCAATATTTTTGTTGACGATGCAGCGCACGAAACCGACGTGCTGCAGCTGCAAAAGCAATTGGATGCCAACCCCATGGTAAAGCAAACCCAGTATGTAAGTAAAGAACTGGCTGCCCGCAACCTGCAAAAAGACCTCGGCGAGGATTTTGTGAAGTTTCTGGGTTATAATCCATTGTCGCAATCATTGGATATTTACCTGAAGGCAGATTATGCCAATAATAAAGACATTGAAAAATTTAAAGCCGACCTGCTGAAAAATCCTTTGGTAAAAGAAGTTAAATACCAACAATCGTTGGTTGACCAAATGAATCAGAATGTAACCTCTATCAGCTTAGTGATCCTGGTATTCGCAGCCATATTTGTGGTATTATCTGTAGCACTGATCAATAATACCATCAGGCTGGCTATATATTCGCAGCGTTTCCTGATCAAATCAATGCAGTTGGTAGGTGCTACCAAAGGTTTTATCCGCAAGCCATTTTTGCTTTATGGCATTTGGCACGGACTTTTAGGTGGGCTTATTGCCATCATTATACTGGTAGGTACGCTATACCTGGGTTACAAACAAGTACCAGATTTGGTAATGCTACAGAATTTCTACGAATTTGGTATCGTATTTTTGGGCGTAATAGGTTTGGGGATATTTATTTCGGCCTTTAGTACCTTTTTGGCGGTTAACAAGTTTTTACGTTTAAAAATATACGACCTGTACAGATAAGTCAAAATTAAAAAGTCAAAATTCAAAACCCCAGTAGGGTGATGATGATTGACATGGTTAAATAGAAAATTAAATTGAGAGTTTGGGATTTAAATCAATAATCTGCAAACTCAATAATTCAATAATTAAAAAAATGGCACAACAATTTAAAGCGGCTTCAACTGCAAAAACAACAGGGCAGGCATCAAAAGCAACAGGCACCGAGCCGGTACAATTCATTTTTGATAAAAGTAACTACAGGTTCCTGATCATCAGTGTTGCCATTGTGACTTTTGGCTTTGTGCTCATGTCTGGCACTACGGATATTTACAGCACTACCAAAATTGTTATTGCTCCAATAGTAGTATTAGCCGGGTTTGCATTGGGCTTTTACGCCATATTAAAGAAACCTGACACTAAGTAAGGTCTTTATCTGATCGGGGTTGATAGGATGATCGTTGATTTAAAAGATCAATCGGTGCCTGATCAGCCCAAATCTAAACCCTGCTCTGACTATTCAAATCACTACCCCACCCTATGAATATCATCCACGTTATTGTCCTTGCTATAATTGAAGGGATAACAGAATTTTTGCCGGTATCATCAACCGGGCACATGGTTATTGCCTCATCCTTAATGGGTATAGGTAAAGACGATTTTGTAAAGCTATTTGAAGTAGCAATTCAGCTAGGTGCTATCCTTTCTGTTGTTATTTTATATTTTAAAAGATTTTTTCGCTCACTCGATTTTTATTTTAAGCTTGTAGTAGGTGTTATACCGGCGGTTATTGTGGGTATACTACTAAAAAAACATATTGATAAATTATTGGAGAGTCCACTTGTAGTGGCTTGTTCATTATTGATTGGCGGGATTATTTTATTATTTGTTGATAAGTGGTTCAATAAATCAACAGTGAAAGAAGAAACACAGATTGGCTATGCTACGGCTTTTAAGGTTGGTGTGTTTCAATGTTTGGCTGTTATCCCAGGCGTATCTCGTTCTGCCGCAACTATAGTGGGCGGTATGAGCCAAAAATTAACACGCACCGCAGCCGCAGAATTTTCATTCTTTTTGGCTGTTCCAACCATGTTTGGTGCAACACTAAAAGAAATTTGGGATTTTCATAAAGACCATTCGCCGTTATTTACCGGCGACCAGGTTAAGTTTTTGATAGTGGGTAATATAATTGCTTTTATAGTAGCCATGCTGGCTATTAAATCATTCATTACTTTTTTAGAGCGTAAAGGTTTTAGACTTTTTGGCTGGTACCGCATCATTGTTGGTATTGTTATTATAGGCTTAATATTGAGTGGAAGACAGTTGGAAATACTTTAAATTTCATAAAATATTACTCAATCGGTCATGCTTCACTCTGTGAGGCATAACCTATTCTTTTTATCATCATGCTTTATCCTTTAATCCCTTAATCAGGTAAATCAAGGTTCAGATCCTTAAAATCCTTATTCCGACAATTTCCCTACCTTTGCCGCAAATCCCATTTTAGCAGGGATAAAAAGCATATTGAAAAAAACGTATACCCAAATAGAAGAATTTGCAGAAGGGCAGCTGCTGTTGGTAAACAAGCCTTATAGCTGGACAAGCTTTGACGTTGTAGGCAAAATTCGCAACTCCTTTAAGCCGCTAAAGTTAAAAGTAGGGCACGCGGGCACGCTTGATCCGCTGGCTACCGGTTTGCTTATTATCTGCACCGGTAAAATGACCAAGCAGATAGATACCTTTCAGGCCGAAGAAAAGGAATACACCGGTACCATGATCCTGGGGGCTACCACCCCATCGTACGATATGGAAACTGAGCCCGACAAAAAGTTTGACATCAGCCAACTCACGGCGGAGCAGCTGCGTAATAATTGCGAACAGTTTACCGGCGATATACAACAATATCCGCCCGCGCATTCAGCCATAAAAATTGATGGCGAGCGTTTATATGAAAAAGCCCGCAGGGGCGAGGAGGTAGAGCTGCGTTTGCGTAACGTAACCATTACTGAATTTGAACTCACCCGTATTGAACTGCCCGAAGTTGATTTCCGGGTGGTATGCAGTAAGGGAACGTACATACGATCGCTGGTGAATGATTTTGGTGCCGCGCTTAATAACGGGGCATATCTTTCAAAACTAACACGTACCCGTAGCGGCAATTTTCAGTTAACTGATGCCTGGGAGGTAATGGAGCTGGTAAACACCATAAGGGATTTAAAAGCGGGCGTGCAGAAAACCGAGGGATAATACATCTTTAAGTCAAAAAGCGGGCTCGGCTTAATACCTTCAACTAAAAAATTAACTTTGTGTTTTTACTCATAAAATGAGGGTTTACAACAACATTGACGAATTTACAGCGGTAAAAAACGCGGTGGTAACCATCGGTACATTTGATGGGGTACACATCGGGCACCGTAAAATAATTTCACGTATTAAGGAACTGGCTAATAGCATTGGCGGCGAAACGGTGATCTTAACTTTTTTTCCGCACCCACGCATGATATTGCAGCCGGAGGATGAAAGCCTGAAGTTGATCACCACTATGGATGAAAAGGCCCAGCTCATGGAAAGTTTAGGGGTTGACCATTTCATCATTACGCCATTTTCAAGAGATTTCTCCAACCAAACCGCAGAAGGCTACATCCGCGATGTGTTGGTTAATAAGATAGGTACCAAAAAAATTGTAATAGGTTATGATCACCGCTTTGGTAAAGACAGGCAAGGCGGCCTTGACGACTTGTTAAGACTTGGTCCGGTTTACGGTTTTGATGTGGTTGAAATACCTGAACAGGATATCAATGAAGTGGCCATCAGCTCAACACGTGTCCGAAACGCCTTGCTGAGCAATCAGATCGATCTGGCTAACTCTTGCCTGGGATATCCGTTTTTTATTACCGGTACCGTTATCCGCGGCGACCAGTTGGGCAGGGAACTGGGTTACCCTACAGCTAATATTGTAGTGGCCGAAAAATATAAGCTTATCCCGGCCGACGGCATTTTTGCAGTTACAGTAAATGTAGGCGGCAAGCATCATAAAGGCATGGCCTACATCGGCAGCCGCCCAACCGTAAACGGAGTTACCCGTAATATTGAAGTGAATATTTTTGATTTTAACCAGGATATATACAATCAGGCTATCCGCATGGAGTTTCATCACTATGTTCGCGGTGATGTTAAATTTGAATCGTTAGATCAGCTTAAAACGCAGCTGGCAAAAGATAAAGAAGACGTGCTGGCACTGTTATAGTCTTAGCATATTTAATAGACTCACCCTGTCATCGCTTCGCTCGACGTCCCTCTCTTCAGGTTCGCTGTAAAGAGGTGTTTTATAAAAATAAAAAAGAATTTTTCAACCCTCCTTCCGCCGCAGGCGAAGAGAGGGAGACCAAGCGTAGCGATGGTCGGGTGAGTTGATTCCGGAACTTTATGACATCTTCTTCACTCAAAACTAACAACTAACTTCCCGGGTTTTCAACTAAAATCGTACCTTTACCTGTCAATATGGCTCTGTCAGTTGCCTTGGCGCAATTGTTGAGTTTGTAGGATCATATCAAATTAATATGTTAGATTTTATCAGTAAGCTTTTTGGAAGCAAATCAGAACGGGATGTAAAAGCGATACAGCCTTTAGTTGAAAAAATTAAGGCTGAATTTGCAAAACTCGGAAACATCAGCAATGATGAGCTTAGAGCTAAAACCATAGATTTTAAAGAGACTATTGCCCAGGGCCTTTCAGGCATTGATAGCGAAATACAAGCTATTAAAGATCGCACTGAAAATGAGCTGGATATGGATGTGAGCGAAAAAGTGGAGCTTTACACCCAGTTGGATAAACTGGAGAAAGACCGCAATAAAGAGCTTGAAGATATACTGTTAAACATTTTGCCCGAAGCCTTCGCGGTTGTTAAAGAGACAGCCAGCCGCTTTGCAGCAAACAAAACTATTGAAGTTACTGCCACTCAGTTTGATCGTGACCTTGCTGCACGCAAGGGCAACGTACTGATCAAAGGCGATAAAGCCGTTCACCACAATACCTGGCTTGCTGCCGGTAATGAGGTTACCTGGGATATGGTACATTACGATGTACAGCTGATAGGCGGTATTGTACTGCACCAGGGTAAAATATCGGAAATGGCCACAGGTGAAGGTAAAACGCTGGTAGCCACGCTGCCTGCATACCTCAATGCACTTGCAGGTCAGGGTGTTCATATTGTAACAGTGAATGATTACCTGGCACGCAGGGATAGTGAATGGATGGGGCCGCTGTATGAGTTTCATGGTTTATCGGTTGATTGTATTGACAAGCACGAGCCAAATTCAGAAGAGCGCCGTTCAGCTTATCTTGCTGATATTACTTTTGGTACCAACAACGAGTTTGGTTTTGACTACCTGCGTGACAATATGACACGCAGCCCGGAAGAACTGGTGCAACGTAAGTTGCATTTTGCGATGGTGGATGAGGTTGACTCCGTGTTGATTGATGATGCCCGTACACCTTTAATTA
>NZ_JBCECK010000234.1:0-5585 GCF_039207105.1 Mucilaginibacter sp. | reverse complement strand
GCATAGCCATTTTAAAAGATAATGCCAGCCGTTACCATTTGCCGTTATTTTATGTAAACCATGTTGGCGCGCAAACCGAGCTGATATTTGATGGTGGATCATTAGTGTTTGATAACACTGGCGAGCTGATTGACGAAATGCCATACTTTGAAGAAAGCCTGGCTTATTATACTTTAAATGATGATGCTTCTGTAAATTTTGAGCATCCAACAACACTGAAGGTTGAGCGTCCAAGTGATATTGAGCAGATACACCAGGGTGTTATATTGGGCATCCGCGATTATTTTTATAAATCTGGCTTTAAGCAGGCTATACTTGGCTTGTCTGGGGGTATTGATTCGGCTGTGGTTTGCGCGCTGGCTGCAGAGGCCTTGGGGGCCGAAAATGTGATGGCGGTATTACTACCTTCGCGTTTTTCAAGTGATCACTCTTTAAAAGATGCAGAAGACCTGGTGAAAAACCTGGGTTGCAAAAGCGAGGTTATTCCTATTAAACATATTACCGAGGCTATTGAAACTTCGCTGCATCCGCAATTTAATAACCTGCCGTTTAACATAGCCGAAGAGAATATACAATCGCGCAGCAGGGCCATTTTGCTGATGGCCATGTGTAATAAGTTTGGCTATATTTTGCTGAATACCAGTAATAAGAGCGAAGCTGCCGTTGGCTACGGAACCTTATATGGCGATATGTGTGGTGGTATATCCGTAATTGGCGATGTATACAAAACACAAGTATTTGAGCTGGCAAGATACATTAACCGCGATCAGGAGATCATCCCAATCAATTCTATCATAAAACCACCATCGGCAGAGCTAAGGCCCGATCAAAAAGATACCGATTCGCTGCCTGAATACGATGTGCTTGATAAAATACTGGCAGAATATATTGAGAACCGTTGTTCATCGGCTGAGATCATTAAAATGGGTTACGACGAGCAAACCGTTCGCCGGGTGATCAGGCTCATTAATCTGGCCGAACACAAGCGTTATCAAACACCGCCTATTCTCAGGGTATCGCCTAAGGCTTTCGGTATGGGTCGTAGGATGCCTATTGTAGGTAAATATCTTTCATAATTGATACCGCTGCGTGCCAAATAGAATTGTTTAATCAGGGATCATTTTTAAAATAGGAGGCTCCGCAGGAGCCAATAAATAGGGATATATCAGCTATAAACAGGCCGTTCCTCTGGAACTATAATGCTTTTATTTCCGGACTCCAACGGAGTCACGTGTTAATAGCTTAAGGCCAATTTGCAGATGGCTCCGTAGGTGCCTCCTAATCACTTCTGTAACAGTTTACTGCTTATGCTTTAATAAGTAAGGGAATATTTATAGATTTAAGGGGCAAAAAATGCCTGTTATTAAGTCCCCATGAATAAGCCTTACGCAGCAGTTTGCATATGCTTTTTATTGCTGTGTACAGCAGCCCGAACGTTTGCCCAGCAACCTTTAGTGACAGAGGCAAAGCGTGCCGCACTGGCCAGTTTTTCGGCTCAGTATAAAAATACGTTCAGTGCAAGCCATCAACAGGCTTTGGCGCTTGCGGTAAGTAAAGGCTGGCAAATACAGCGGCGCACCAAAAATGGCAACCTGATAAAGTTACAGGGTTTAAATAAAATGGGGTTCCCGGTGTATCTGATCACTCATAATAATGCGATATCTGCGGCCACTACATCAACCAATGCTATACAACCCGGTGGAGCGCTTGGCCTGAACTTATCGGGTTCCAGTACATTTCTAAATAATAAATTAGCCATATGGGATGGCGGTTCGGTATACACCGCCCACCAGGAGTTTGCAGGTAAAAGCATCACCATTAAGGATAACGGCTCAGTACTTGATCATAGCACACATGTGGCTGGTACCATGATTGCTAAGGGTGTTTATGCTCCGGCAAAGGGTATGGCCTTTAACGCGGCTACCCTGCAATCGTACGATTTTGATAATGATATAACCGAAATGAGTGCCGCCGCATCGGGCTTGTTGTTATCTAACCACTCTTACGGTGATGAGGCCGGCTGGAATTTTAATGATTCGCAAAACCGTTGGGAATGGTATGGTTTACCCGGTGACTCGGTTGATTATACTTTTGGCTTTTATGATACCCGTGCGCAGTCCTGGGATAAAATTGCCCATAACGCGCCCTATTACCTGATTGTTGAATCGGCTGGAAACAGCCGTTCAAGTAATGGCCCGGCAGTAGGCGAAATTTATTACGGGTATCAGAGCAGGACAGATCAAACTATAGTTAGCAAAGGCGCGAGGCCTGCCGGTATAAGTAATAACGGCGGGTACGATATTATAAGCACCACGGGTAACGCCAAAAATATACTTACGGTTGGCGCTGTAAACCCCTTACCCTTTGGGCCAAAAACACGACAGGATATAAGCGTAGCCTATTTTAGCGGATGGGGGCCTACTGATGACGGTCGTATTAAGCCGGATATTGTAGGTAATGGCGTAAATGTATTATCTGTTGGGGTAGAAAATCCAACATCGTACCTTACCCTGTCTGGCACATCAATGGCGGCACCTAATATCACCGGTTCATTATATTTGTTGCAGGAGTACTATGCGCAGAAAAACAATGGGGCATTTATGCTGGCTGCCACATTAAAGGGGCTTGTATGCCAAACCGCTTTCGACGCAGGTAATGTTGGCCCCGATTATATTTATGGCTGGGGCTTATTGAATACCCAAAAGGCGGCGCAGGCTATTACCGATAATGGAATTAAAAGCCTGATCAAAGAAAATACCCTGCAGCAGGGCCAAACGCAAACTTTTAATGTAGTGGCGTCGGGTAACGATGTACTGGCGGCTACCATATCGTGGACTGATCCTGAGGGCTCAATTACCCCTGATGGCACTATCAACAGCCGTGCGCCAAAGTTGGTTAATGATCTGGATATTAAAGTAAGCGATGGTACCACCACCTATAATGCCTGGGTTTTAAACCCCGATGCCCCGGCTGCCCCGGCGACAACGGGTAATAACATTCGCGATAATATTGAACAGGTTTATATCCCTAATACCACACCCGGTAAAAGTTATACCATAACGGTTTCGCACAAAGGTACTTTACAATCGGGGGCTCAGGCGTATTCGCTTATTGTTACCGGTGCTGGTGGTACTGCTTATTGTGCTTCGGCTCCGCTGTCAAATGCCGATTCGCGTATTGATAATATAAAGTTATCTAACATCAATAATACCCCGGCAGCAGGTTGTAAAAGCTATTCTGACTATACCAACCTTACCGTTCAACTGGAACAGGATAAAATCTATCCTATGAGCATTACATTAGGCACATGTGGCAACAATTTTAATAAGGCCGCTAAAGTATTTATCGATTGGAATGGCAACGGTGTTTTTGATAATAATGAACTGGCCGCGACTACCAATGTAATTAATACCACTGGTACAGCTACAGTCAATATTAAAGTGCCCGCTTCAGTTATCCCTGGTAATTATAGTTTAATGCGGGTAGTACTCAACGAAACAAGCGATACAGCGAGTATAAAAGCTTGCGGAACTTACAACAAAGGAGAAACCCAGGACTACCGGGTTCAGTTTTTACAAACCAGTATTGATGCCGGGGTGGTGGCCATTGTTAGCCCCGCGTCAAATGGCACGTGTTCGGCAGGCACACCGGTTACTATCCGGCTTAAAAATTTCGGCAGCGCCAATATCAGCAATATCCCGGTTACGGTTACGATTACCGCGCCAGATAATACGAAAACCACTTACACCGAGACTTATACCGGCACATTGGCGCCCCTGGCCGAGGATGATTTTACCTTTAGCCAGGAGTTTAACGCGCTGCCGAGTGCTACTTATACTATAACAGCCACCAGCAACCTGGCCAGCGATCCGGTTGCAGCCAATAATAGTATAACGGCAACCGTATTGATCAATAGCCCCGCGGCAATAGGCGCGCTTAATGCCTATTACTGTACAGATACTAAACAATATTTGCTGTCGGGTACCGGCGATGGTACATTACTTTGGTATAAAAACAGTACGGATGCTATTCCAATTGCGTACGGCTCGCCGGCATTTACAGCTCAGGCCCCGGTAAATAATGCATACTATGCAGGCATTAATGATTTCAAAGGATCGGTAGGGCCTGCTACAAAAAACGCGTTTACAGCAGGCGGATATAACCAGTTTACACCCGCGGTGAACGTGAGTACCAAAATACCGATGTTGATTAAAAGCGCCCGTTTATATATTGGCAATGCCGGCAAAATAACCTTTAATGTAAATAACAGTAACGGACAAACGATATCAACTACTACCATTAACGCCCAGGCTACACGTACCACGCCGCTTGCGGGCGAACAACCGGACGACCCTAATGATCAGGGAAAAGTGTACGATCTTAATCTGCAATTACCAGCAGCGGGTGATTATACCATATCGGCCGAGTTTGATGCCTCAGCTTCCATTTATCGTAGTAATGGTGGGGTTAAGGGGTATCCATTTAGTATAGGTAATGTGTTTAGTATAATCGGTAATAACGCTGAATCTGATAACCCTGCGGATACCACTTATTACAAGAATTTTTACTACTATTTTTATGATATGCAGGTGCAAAGCCTGGGCTGTTCATCAGCCCAGCGGCAGGCGGTAAGTATTAGTAAACCTGTTATTACGCAAGCGGGCAATACGCTGAATTCTAATTTTGCAGCCGGAAATCAATGGTGGCTAAATGGTAAACCTATAAATGGAGCTACAGCTGCTAAGTATGACCCCCTGCAAAGTGGCGATTACCAGGTAGCCGACACGCTGGCCAGCGGTTGTATAGCTTTGTCTGATGTGTACAGATATGCACGTACGGTTGCAAATCCTGGTAATGATACTGATATTGGTTTAACAGTGTTCCCGGTTCCGGCAAACAACCAGCTTAATGTGGTGTTTGTTGCCAAAGCGGCATCCGATTTAAAACTATCATTGGTTAACTCAGCCGGACAAACGGTATATCAGGATAAGCAAAGCCCGCCTGAAGGAAACTACAGCACCGTTATTAATGTTTCGGGACAAATACCCGGAGTGTATATCTTGAAATTATTAATGGGGCAAAAGATATATGCCCGCAAGATAATCATCAACAAATAGCGTGAAAACATAAAAGGCTCCCAACGGGAGCCTTTTATGTTTATGTGTTCTTTACAGAAATCTAAAAAGTATATTTCAAGCCGAGGCCAGGCGCGAGGTCAAAAAACGGCCCTCTGGCCAGTTCAAGGCGCGGGTTAAGGTCAAGGCTTATGGCTATCGGGGCGTTAGGTATGGTGTACTCTAAACCCAGGGTAGCATCGGCACCAATTAAAATGTGCTTGCCGTTATAATATTCATCATCGCCGCCAATACGTTTGTAAAAGCCACTGCCTACTGAACCCAGGTGACCACCAAAGCCATAATAAAAGTTTAGTTTATCAACGTTAAAAGCTGGTTGATGTATCTCGTATAAACCGGTTAGTACAACACCGTGATCACGTATACCTAATATACCCTCAAGCGCGGTATTTTTATCCATAAAATATTTAATAGATGGGCCTATTTCATAAGCGCCGAATTTTAGTCCAA
>NZ_JBCECK010000233.1:0-5783 GCF_039207105.1 Mucilaginibacter sp. | reverse complement strand
CTCTTACAATCCATCGAGACCTTTAGATTAATATCCTTAGGAACCGGTATTAGAATCGAGTCTGGATAAATCGCTTTGAACTTATTGATCATACAATCACAAAATTTATTAATAGTATTAGGGTATTTGTTTTTTAAAAGTGCGGTGTAATCGTCCCGGAATGTTTTTTCGATCATAGGTGTCCAGGGCATATAAGATGGAATAATTTCAGTATTGCCAGTGCCATACTCCAGCATCGCATATTCCCTGCCAATTCTTATATTCAAAGAATGAAGACTATCCTTTGAAACTGAATTCAACCCATCAGGAATTTCTTGTTTCAGCCGTTTGATTATGAATAAAATATATTTTGATCTTTTAGATTCAATTGGCATAGATGGTTTTGAAGTAGAATCAAGATAGTTGTACAAGCCTTGTTCGTATTTTTTTGTCCAAACTTTTGAATTTGACTGTCCTTTACATGAAGACAGAAGTAAAAATATAAACGATAACCCACAAAAGGCTTTATACATAAAATGAAATTTAGGATAATCAAATGTAGTGTTTGTGTTTAAGGTAACATCAGATAATTGAAAAAATGGAAAACCACCTTCCATAAAAAAGCCCCGTCCACTTTCATGAACCGGGGCAAACCAAACATAAACCTTCGCTGCGACAAGGCGCAGCGAAGCGTTTTTAATATTTAATTAATGCTGGGCTACAGCGTTGATGTTATCAAACTCGTACACATAGCCTAAATTATGCGGATTGCTGCTGGTAACTTTCAGGTCCTTGATGAGGCCTGTACCCAGGTTAATTACCCAGCCGTGCACTTCCAGGTCATGACGGTCCATCCATGCATTTTGGATAATGGAGGTTTTGCACAAGTTGTATACCTGCTCGCTTACATTCAATTCAACCAGGCGGTTTTGCTTCTGGGTAAGGTCGGTAATGCGATCAAGCTCATTTGCATGCAGGCGGTAAACATCTTTAATGTGGCGCAGCCAGTTGTCAATTATGCCAAACTGTTTGTTGCTCAGGGCAGCGGCTACGCCTCCGCAGCCGTAGTGACCGGCTACTATAACGTGTTTTACCTTTAGCACATTCACGGCATAGTCAAGCACGCTCAGCATGTTCATATCTGAGTGTACCACTACGTTGGCAATATTGCGGTGTACAAACACTTCGCCGGGTTTGGTGCCGGTAACCTCATTGGCCGGTACACGACTATCGGCGCAGCCTATCCACAGTACCTCAGGGCTTTGGCCCTTGGCCAGATTGGTGAAATAGTCGGCGTCTTCCTCTAATTTACGTTCAACCCATTGGCTGTTGTTTTTGATCAGGGTGTTATAGCTGTCGCTTTGGGCCAGTTTTAAAACGTTAGTATCGATGGCAGCTTTGCCATTTTTATTATTTTCTGTAGTTGACATTTGTTTTTTCTTAGTTAGGGTTATACATTAATTCTTTCAAAGGAGGTATATCATACTGCTCCTTTATGTCCTGTAATTGCACAATGATGCCTTTAGTGTAGGCATTGTGCTTGTAGTTCTGGATGATCTCCAATACATCCGGGTCAATATACCTGGAGTTGGAGCCATCAATGATCACATCTGAGCCTTTGGGCAAACTGGTTAGCGTAATCTGTATAGCTGCCTTGTTTAAAAAGGAAACCTCTTCGGCAAGCTGTATCCTGATCACCTTCTTATCGCCGTTATGCACAATATGAAAGAAGTAGGGGTTGCGTAAATTGGTGCGCAGTATATAAAATATACCTACCATCATACCTATACCTACACCAATCAGTAAGTCTGTTAATACCACGGCTACAATAGTTACCACAAAAGGGATAAACTGGCTCAGGCCCATATGCCACATATGCTTAAACAGGCTTATGCGGGCAAGTTTATAACCGGTCATGAGCAGTATGGCTGCCAGGCATGAAAGTGGTATCATATTAATAAGTACCGGGATAAACAACAGCGAAATAAGCAGCATTGTGCCGTGAACAATAGTACTCATTTTGGTACGTGCACCGGCGTTAACATTGGCCGATGAGCGCACAATTACCGCGGTCATGGGAAGGCCACCCAAAAAGCCACTGGTAAGGTTACCAATTCCCTGAGCTACCAGTTCGCGATTGGTAGGTGATACACGCTTTATCGGGTCGATCTTATCAACGGCTTCCAAACTAAGCAAGGTTTCCAGGCTGGCTACTACGGCAATGGTAAAGGCGGTTATCCAAACCTGCTTGTTGCCAATAGCGCTAAAATCGGGCGATTTAAACAAACCGAAAAACTCGCTGCTGCTGTTCACTATAGGTATATGTACCAATTGCTTATCATGCAAGGCCAGGCTGGTGCCCGAAAAAGCGAGGCTTAAACCAACACCTGCCAAAACAACCAGCAACGGTGCCGGAACAATAGCCAGTTTTTTAAACCTGGGCCAATAGATCATCAGCAGTAAAGAAACTACGGCGATAATAACAGCGCCATAATTGATCCGGGCGAAGGCCAGCGTAATACTCGAGAAAGTATTATGATCATCGGCCTGTTTAAAGCCTTCGTCGCCTTCAAAGCTGGCATCATAACCCACCGCGTGCGGAAACTGTTTCATGATGAGGATAATGCCGATAGCGGCAAGCATCCCCTCAATAACCGCCGAGGGAAAGTAATTGGCAATAGTACCCGCTTTTAAAATACCCAGGAGCATCTGAAAAACACCGGCCAGTACCAGGGCAAGCAAAAATGTTTCATAAGTACCCAGACTGGTTATGGCGTTAAATACAATAACCGTAAGGCCTGCAGCAGGCCCCGCAACACTCAGTTGCGAACCACTAAAACTACCTACCACAATACCGCCTATAATGCCGGTTAATAAACCGGCAAATAAAGGAGCTCCGGAGGCCAGCGCTATGCCCAGGCACAATGGCAAGGCTACCAGGAATACAACAATACTTGATGGAAGGTCTTTTTTTAAGTTTTTGGGTAAAAAATATTTTTTTAGGTTGAGATTGCCCATAGCAAAATCACCTTGCTTAGTTTGCATAAGATCAATAATTGAAATGAAAATTTAAATGAATTGTAAAGCGTTACTATCCGGATAGGGAAATATCCGGTTACTCATTTAAACGTTGGGCGGGGGCGTGGGTACTACAGGGTGATATACCTGTTTATATAGGGCGTGTTCGCGGTTGTGGAGTATGTTGTTTTCAACAACAAAGGTTATAAAGTCTGTATTGTGCAGGTCATAAGCGTCAAATCCCTTTTTTTCTTTAAAAATATCCTTATCGGGACTGTCCTTTTCGGTTTTTGATTCCTGCTCCAGCTGTAATATAACCGCACTCACGGTTTTGTTATCAAGGTATAAAAATACAGGAGCAAGGGATATAGCCATCTTTATTGCAAAGACACCCATAAACATTACCACTATCAGTATTTTAAAATCCCTGATCTTCATTATTACAAATATATAATAAAATAATATCAAAGCTTATGCCAATATTGTTTTAAGCTAATCTTACAATTTAATTACTATTTTTAACCTATTACTAATAACCTGAATTGTGGATAAAAAGCTCGGATTACTAAGGGAGAAACGTCAGAAGGCATTTGAAGGCGGCGGCACATTACGTATTGAAAGTCAGCATAAAAAAGGGAAACTAACCGCGCGCGAGCGCTTACATTTTTTACTGGATGAGGGTTCTTTCCAGGAGATAGGGATGCTGGTAACCCACCGTTCGATAGACTTTGGTATGGAGAAAGAAAAATATCCTGGAGATGGTGTAGTAACCGGTTACGGCACCATCAACGGCCGTCTGGTATACGTGTTTTCGCAGGATTTTACTGTTTTTGGCGGTTCGCTTTCAGAAACCCATGCCGAAAAGATCTGCAAGATCATGGATCTGGCCCTCAAGAACGGCGCGCCCATGATCGGGCTTAATGATTCGGGCGGGGCACGTATTCAGGAGGGCGTGGTTTCCCTTGGCGGTTATGCCGATATTTTTTACCGCAATACACTGGCATCGGGCGTAATTCCGCAAATTTCGGCCATTATGGGGCCCTGCGCCGGCGGCGCGGTATATTCGCCCGCCATAACCGATTTTATTTTAATGGTGGAGCATACCTCCTATATGTTTGTTACCGGCCCCAATGTGGTAAAAACGGTAACGCATGAAGAGGTAACTTCCGAAGAGCTTGGTGGAGCTAATACGCACGCTACCAAATCGGGCGTAACACATTTTGCCTGTGCCAATGAGATTGCAGCCATCCAGAACATTAAGGCATTGTTGAGTTATATGCCCCAAAACTGTGAAGATAAAGCCCCAACTTTACCCTATGAGGTACAAAATGAACTACGGCCGGAATTAAACGATCTGCTGCCCGAAGCTGCTTCAACCCCTTACGATATCCGCGAAATTATGGATCATGTGATCGACAGTGGATCATTCCTGGAGATACATAAAGATTTTGCCGAGAACATTGTGGTTGGTTTTGCCCGATTAGCGGGGCGCAGCATCGGCATTGTTGCCAATCAGCCTGCTTTTTTGGCTGGCGTTCTGGATATTCACTCGTCCATCAAAGCCGCGCGCTTTGTGCGTTTCTGCGATAGCTTTAATATTCCCTTGTTAGTATTTGAAGATGTGCCCGGCTTTTTGCCCGGCACCGACCAGGAGTGGAACGCCATCATCAGCAATGGTGCTAAACTATTATACGCTTTTTGCGAGGCCACCGTACCGCGCATTACCGTAATTACGCGCAAAGCCTATGGCGGCGCTTATGATGTAATGAACTCCAAACACATCGGTGCCGACATGAACTTTGCATGGCCATCGGCTGAGATCGCTGTGATGGGGGCGAAGGGAGCTGCCGAGATTATATTTAAACGGGAGATCAACGCTGCCAAAGATAAAGAAGCCAAATGGCTGGAGATGGAGCAGCTATACTCTGATACTTTTGCCAATCCGTACCGAGCCGCTGAACGTGGTTTTATTGATGAGGTGATAGAACCTGCCGAAACCCGCATCAAACTGATACAAGCCTTTAAAATGCTCGAAAATAAAGTAGTGAACCATCCTCGGAAAAAGCATGGGAATATGCCTTTGTAGGAGACTCGCGGATTTTGGGACTGCTGGATTGTTGGACTTTGGAACTGTTAGATAAAGGACAAAAGACAAAGAACCAAAATGTCATTGCTGTAAGGAACGAAGCAATCGCGAACTGTGCAAGTTTTCGCTGTACAGTTCGCGGTTGCCACGCTATCGCTCGCAAAGACAAAATTTAAATGCACCTTGTTATTCTTGCACTCTTCTTTGACAAGTGCTTAATGGTCGCTACCGCAAGCGTCCCGCTTGTGTAATCCTGATAATACCACAGCACCACAAGCGGGACGCTTGCGGTAGCGGGGAATATGCCATTGTAAGGGGACTTTTATTCTTGCGCTCGTCTGTGACGAGTGCTTAATATGGTTTGGCGATTGTATCGCCAGTTGACCTTGTTAATTTCAATATGTGTTTTACGTTATAAACGTAAACCCATATTAAGCACTCGTCACAGACGAGCGCAATTGGATTTTGGGACTGCTGGACTTTTAGACTTTGGACGAAAAGACAAAGGACAAAAGTAATTAAGATGTCAACTTTTTTTATTCCCGGATAGGGTTATCATTATAACCACCAATAATTCCCAGTAAAACAAAAAACACCATCCGGTTACCGGATGGTGTTTTTTATGTTGTCCCACACCTTTCAGTGGGCCGGGCGTCTATCAAACTTTGATCTCTACTTCAACACCGCTTGGCAATTCAAG
>NZ_JBCECK010000232.1:0-5798 GCF_039207105.1 Mucilaginibacter sp. | reverse complement strand
GCCTTAAAATTGTAAGGATTTTCAGTAAGTCACACGCCCAGCTTATGGTAAAAGGCTTATAGAGCTAAAGCGTGTTATTAAACAGCTAACGGCTATTTGAATATTCGGCTATATAGATGTGCAACTGTACGAATATTCGGATATTCAGCTATCTACATATTTGACTATAGGAATATTTAAATATTCAGCTATCTAAACATTCATGGGGTTGCAGTTTATATCGGTTAAGCTGACGGCAAAAAGAAAGACAATTAACTTTTGTACAGGCAGTGGATTTGACACCAACGGCTAACTCATTAGCCCTGCCTGTATATAATTCGGGAATACTCACGTAGGTATCTACATACCTGCCAAAACTGGCTGCCTATGGTTCATCCACACCGATCTTTTTATCATAACACGATGAAATAAAGATTGGGCTGACTGCACAATAATTCGCGGCTCATCACCGAAAATGCTTCTTCCCCCAATGTCAAAGACCTATGCTATCCGGCTAATGATGAATATTCAGCTATTCGGATATACAAATATACAGTTTTGCTATATTTTTGATAATTATTTAAGCAAAACGCTATATTTTAGATACAACAATCTGTTTATCAAAAAGATAAAATTATAGCGAACTAAAATTAATTCCTGAAAACGATAGGAAGTGCTAAGGTTTCGGCCTCTTTTTTGACGATCTTACATAGGCAATGACAGCAACTATTACGTAATAGGCGATAACTGCCGCTACCGGAATGTAATTCTCCATTTCGTTTTTCAAGGTTAGATTGAAACAAATATGGGAGTTGGTAAAGTAGTTGCAAATACGTAAAAAGTACGAAAATCGGAGTTAAAAAGTACTAATTTATATACTACGTAATTATACGTACAACCTAATATTTTACTGAATATCAGCTCAATAAAAAAAGCGTATAGTTGACTGTACAACTATACGCATATTCGACTATCTGGCTATTGGGCTATTTGCGATTTGACTTTAGAATGTTGATTAAATCAACCTTGTTCTTAGCTCCGGTTTTTAAAAACATATTCTGTGCATGGGTTGTAACCGTGCGCTCCTGGATAAAAAGCCGCTCGGCTATTTCTTTGTATTTCAAACCTTCGGATATCAATGCGGCTACTTCAATTTCACGCGCACTCAAATTGTAAGCTTGACAATTTTCTAAAAACCCATCGGCTTTGACTTCAATATCATTAACTGTTACCAATAAAGCTTCCAATCGTTTATTATCTTGCCTGGTTTGCTTTATGGCCTGTAAAATAAATAAGCTGGTAATGACCAGAAATCCCCCATTCATAATTAATACTTCCGGAACCTGACTTACCCGGAAATACGACAGAATAGGCATTGCCACCCAGGGTGCGATTGCGATCAAACTTAAATACATTTCATTGCTTTCGATCTTATCCCGGTCAACCTTCTCTTTTATTGATCTATACATGGCAATAACACAAATTATTGCGTACACACAAGGTATGATGACACCATGTTTTACTGCTCGGTCAATGTTACGGTTCACTAAATAGTCAATTCCAAAAAAAAGTGAAAACGGCGCTAAGAGAAATAGTAGTACCCCATATCGAGCATGAAATTTAAGGCGCTCTAAACCGAACGCCTTATAAAAGTAATAAGGTAAAAAACATGCTAAAACTATACCGCTACCCCAGGCTAAAATATTTTGAATAATCAATGGAACGCTTTTGTTGTGGGGGTCGGGATATAAGCCACCAAAAACATTATATACTATAAATAAGATCAGAAGTATTATATAATATTTTCGTTTCTTTTCAAATGGTCTTTGCAGGTAAAACAATAATTGATAGAGCAACATAATTACTTCAAATATTATGAAGATGAATGTTACAAGCTCCATGTCGGTATCAAACACTTTCATAGAATTGGTATCTCGTCACCCCTCCGAAGCATAAAAAGTTTATACCCAAAATCCAATTCATTATAAATAGAAAACCCGAACTTTTGATACCAGGGGATGTTCTTTATAGTGGATGTTTCTAAATAGATTGGTCGTTTTTGTATCTGACTGTCTTTAATGATCTCTTTAAGTAATTTGCTTCCAATACCGGCATTTTGTTCATCATTTTGCACGCCCAGGAACCATAAATAATATATAGGCTCATTGGGGTAATTGGCTTTTATAGCACTCTCGCGGCTCATAGCCTTACCTGCTCTGGTGATACCGATGGAGTTAAGGAGCAACTTAATATCAAGAAGTGTACTTTTAAATGAGAACTTCTTTTTATCCGGGTACATCACTAAGGCGCAAGCTTTTTTATCATCTGATAAATAAACCGCTCCATACATGAAGCAAATCTCAAATGAGTAGTCCATCAACGCTCTTATACGCTGCTGTTTGTTGCCTTCGGGATTAATGATGTAGTTTACGCTCTGGTTGTTCTCAAACGACTGGCTGAGAATTTCAATTACATGTGTTTTAAGGTTTCTGTCGGCTTTAATCATAGGTTAAATGATTTCGGTAATTATAGTTAAAAGTTTAATATTATTTCAATATTTATATACTACAACAATACCGGTTAGGTTGTCTTACAGCTAAAAAAATTTATAGACTTTTATATCTTTACAAATCGGTTACAAAAGCTTTTTTGCAAAAAGACTGGTACCGTTAACTTAATAACGACCTAATTACGGTTTTGCTATAATTAAACAGATTTGAATGAGTAAAGGTTTATGGGTGTTAATGAAAACGAGCAATTAAAGCTTATAAGAAAACGATTAGGATTTAGTCAAGCTGATTTTGCAGCAACACTCGGACTTACGCAAGGCGGTTACTCTGATATCGAGAGGGGTAAAAACGGGATATCGAAATCCGTAAAGTTAATGCTTATTAATGTCCACAAAGTAAGCATCCGGTTTTTAGAAGAAAATAAGGGTGAAATGTTGTACATCGAAACACCACCCGATCACTTAGACATAGAAAACACTACAACAGACCCTAATGCAACATCAGATACAAAAGATAGAATGATAGAGTTGCTTAAGGCCGATATACAAAGACTTAACTCCGAACGCGCGTTATATATTGAGCTATTACAATCAAAAGATAGGACAATCGCTGCACTTGAAAGGCAATTAAAAAAATAAAAATATATTTATATCAAGATATCAATATATAAAGATGTTTTCGTATCATTGTATAAACAAATCTTGATATGAAAACCATTGCTATACTTAATCACAAAGGGGGCACGGGCAAAACCACATCGGCGGCAAATATTGGAGCTGGGCTTGCGCTTCAAAAAAAGAAAACGCTGCTTATCGACATTGACCCTCAAACCAACCTTACAGAAGGGTTTGGGATAAAAGATGTTAAAACCACTATATATAACAGCATTAGGGATGGAGTTGATTTGCCGATCGTTCAAATCAATGAGTTTTTAGACTTGGTGCCATCGTCTTTAGAATTGGTAGGAGCTGAACTTGAACTGGTGTCGAGGTTAGCACGGGAAAGCATTTTGAAAAACCTCTTAAAGAAGCTAAAGGTAAAATACGACTATATAGTAATTGATTGTCCACCGGCATTAGGGATGCTTACAATTAATGCACTTGTACCTGCGGATACCGTTTTAATACCTCTTGAAGCTGAATTTTATGCATATAGGGGAATTGATCGAATGGTTGCAATAATATCGGATGTAAGAACCCATTACAATGAAAATTTAACAATTGGCGGTGTATTCATTACCAAGTGCAACCCTAAAAGATTATTGACTGAGCATATAACCGAAAGTGTAAAAAAACATTTTGGAGATAAACTCTTATCGAGTAAAATAAGGGTAAACGTAGCTTTGGCAGAAGCGCCAACCCAGGGGCAAGATATATTTAGATATGCACCAACCTCAAACGGCGCGACAGATTATGAAAACTTGGTTAAGGAAATTATAGGAAAACTTTAAGGTTATGGCAAAAAAAAACTTCGGGAATATAGAGGAAAACCAAAAAAACCTCACTGGTGCAAACGCATTGTTCAATACCCCCAGTAAAGACGAAAAAGCAGCAAAAAGAAAAAGTGATGCTGAGCTTGAAGAAGAAGAAGAAGTAACCGGCTATCCTTTAAGGATGAAAAAAGCCTGGCTGAAAGAATTAAAAATAATGAGTGCTAATCGTGGCGAAAGCGTAAAAAATCTGATTTTACAAGCTATAGCCGAAAAATATCACCTCTCTTAAATAAAGGCCCTTAACAGGGCCTTCATATTACTATCGTTGGTATACGTGTCGAGATCTTATCTATGAAATAATGCTATCATTTTTAAAAGATGCAGCTGCCGACAGCGGATTATTTTGCTATCATTAAGAAGTTAAGTATCTAAAAGGTTATCCAACTCACTGGTAAATTCGTTACGGATTAGTTTACCACTGCGTAGGTGATCAAAGAACTCTATATAATTAGACGGGCTTAAAAAATGAAAAATATATTGATGATTAATCTTTGCCTCCTTTAACGCCTGGTTCAAATCCTTAAAATGTTCGGTAGCATATTTAAATTTGGCTTTATTTATATCATTATCGGCTCCATCGTCTTTGATTTCAACGACTATGACATTATCAACCCCATTTTCCCGTATCAATATCAAAAAATCAGGATTAAATTTTTGCTGCGATTTAGTATGTGAACTGGATGTTTTAGTTAAACTAAATTCGATCTCGTAAAAATTTTGATTTTTTGATTTTACCCAGGAAGTAATAACGGCGGCATTGTCTTTCTTGCATAAATAGCTTACAAACTTTTCTTCTGGCTCACTACTGGTAAATATGATATCAATAGGAGTTTTGAAAAGGAAAGGAGTTATCTCGATAAAATTTCCGCGAAATGCTCTGTCCTCCTTGACTTCATCAAATGACTGCTGTGTTTTTAAATCAATTATTTCAGTCCCATAGTCGTTAGTATAAAAAACGGTTGTGTCACGTCGCAAATTACCCAATGAAGTTGCTTCACTCCCTCGGGAAGTAGTCGAAATTTCAAAAAAAGGATTAGGCTTCTTTACGGTGACAAGGCTCTTTGGTTTCTTTCGTAATAAAGTCCCAAAAGCAGATAAAATTGCATTTTTGTTGACCTTTGTAAGCTCGTCGCCATCAATCTTCTTTGCTTCCATTGAGTTTCTAATTATTCGCTCAATGGTTGATTTCGGAATTTGTTGAGTAGTAAACTCACCGTCCTTTAGTTTCAGCGCTATTCCTTCATACTTAAGGCTTCGAAATGCCTCATATACATGGTTTACAA
Source organism: Mucilaginibacter sp. (assembly GCF_039207105.1). Lineage (GTDB taxonomy): Bacteria > Bacteroidota > Bacteroidia > Sphingobacteriales > Sphingobacteriaceae > Mucilaginibacter. The sequence continues at coordinate 534 of NZ_JBCECK010000232.1, read as the reverse complement.
CGTTAGCTACCGTATCGGTCTCTTTTTTTACATTAAAAGTTCGGGTTATAACCTCACCTTTAAAGCTTACAAATTCAGTGTAAGTAGGAAACTCGGGCGTTTGTGATTGAAGCTTAATAAATTCTTCTTCATAGTTAAAAACTTCGGTTTCTTTAGTGGGAATTAAAGTCGTACTTCTTTCGTAATCGAAGTTATAAACTGAAAAATGATATTGAGCGCGGTCCCCTTCAATTAATGTACTGCTAATTATTTTAACCTCATATTCCAAAATTTCGTTTACCAAGTTTTTAATGCGATAGCTCCAACTATCATGATTATAGACAGTAACCTTAGCATTTTTATACTCTTCGGGTAAACGTAAGCCGCGCCCTAATACTTGAGCGATTAGTAGTTTTGAATTAAATGCCCGTTCTTCCATTGGGACTATTTGTAAAACGTTTTTAACGTCCCACCCCTCGGTAAGCATCGAAACAGAAATAATCCATTCAAATGTATTTTCTTTTAAATCAACGGTAGGCAAGTGAACTTTTACAT
>NZ_JBCECK010000231.1:0-5815 GCF_039207105.1 Mucilaginibacter sp. | reverse complement strand
TTTTGTAGCAATTCCAGACATGCGCTGCATACAATTCAGTACCAAACGCTCGGCTTTTAAAATACTTTGCGAATTGCCTTCAACCTCAAATGCTACATCTTTAGGCTTTACAACATCGCCATCCTTTAAAAACAAATTAACTTTAAGACCGGCATCTACGATGTTAAAAATCTCAACGGCCAGTTCAACGCCGGCCAGTATGCCTTCGTCTTTTACCAAAAGCTTCGCCTTACCAACGGTATCGGCCGGAATAGTTGAGAGCGAGGTATGGTCGCCATCACCTACATCTTCCTTTAAAGCTTCAATTATAAAATGGTGTATTAGTTCCTTATCCAAGTGTATTACTTTTAAGTTTCAAAAGTAACAACATTTTTTGGATGCGTAAGTTTTAGATAAGCAAATGATGAATATGAGAATTAGCTGAGAAATAAAATTCAGCCATATGAACCATCAACACCCTTTGATGTCAATGTTTACTCATTGTTAAGAAGAAGATTCTGAATAACCTATAACTTAATTTTTACTTTACCTTCTCATTTTCAATGCGCAATTCAATGATATTCATTTTTTCGTCGCTGCCCTTCAGGGTAAAGGCAACCCGGTATAGCCCGTTATCGGTAGTTAAAATAAATACGCCAAAACGGTAATTGGCACTTGAATTTACCTTATGTAACAATTTAATGCCTTTTGGCTTATTTCGTGCAAAAAACTTATCTAATATAAGCGTAGCCTGTGCCTGCGAATAAATATTTTCATCGTCCATCAGGGATATCTCAATACTGGGAGCAAACAACTTGGCCAGCTCTTTAGTATTACCTTCCTTTAATAGGCTGGCTACGTTGTCGATAGGATCGGCAGGGGTAAAACCGGGCAATAAAAACAAAAAGATTAATGACGACAGGTAAATTAACTTCATAACTACAGTACGTGATAAAAATACTTTACGTTACACTCTGTTTAAAAGCTAACCAACGGGGCTATTGGTTTTAAAACTATATAACTGCTTTTACTTGCAATTATTATCTAAACAAAACGCGATACAGATTTGTGCGCCGAAATTAAAAAATAATAATATAAAGTAATGCGCGGCCTTTATATTTGCGCTGTGGAAAATCAAAAAAAACTCGCATTAATTATTCTTGATGGCTGGGGCTATGGCCGCAACGATCAGTCAAACGCTATACTTGCCGCCAATACCCCTTTTGTTGATAGCCTGTTGCAGCAATATCCAAACTCAAAACTGGAAGCATCCGGAACCGCAGTAGGTTTACCTGCCGGGCAAATGGGTAACTCAGAAGTTGGCCACATGAACCTGGGCGCTGGGCGCGTTGTTTACCAGGAACTTGGCCGCATACACAAAGCTGTTGATGATAATGAATTGCCAACCATCCCGGTTTTAAAAGAAGCATTTGAGTATGCTAAACAAAACAACCGCAATGTGCATTTAATAGGCCTGGTATCTGATGGCGGGGTTCACTCCCACATCAGGCATGTAAAAGGTTTGTGCGATGCCGCCAAACAACTGGATGTTAAAAATGTATTTATCCACGCCTTTTTAGATGGTCGCGATACCGACCCTAAATCAGGATTGGGCTTTGTAGCTGACCTGGAACAACACATTGCTGGTACCAATGCCCAGATAGCAACTGCTATTGGCCGTTATTATGCTATGGACCGCGACAACCGTTGGGAAAGGGTAAAATTAGCTTATGACCTGATGGTTAACGGCCAGGGCGAGGCTACCCAGCATATTACCGACGCCATCAAAAAATCATATGATGAAGGTGTAACCGACGAATTTATAAAACCGATAGTAAACGTTGATGCAAACGGTAACCCACTGGCGGTTATTCAAAACGGCGACGTGGTGATCTGCTTTAACTTCCGTACAGACAGGGGCCGTGAGATCAGTATTGCCTTAACCCAGAAATCATTCCCTGAATATAACCTGCATCCGCTTGATATCCGTTACATCACTATGACCCCATATGATGAAACGTTTAAAAATGTACAGGTGGTGTTTGATAAAGAAGACCTGACCAAAACGCTGGGAGAAATTTTACAGGATGCCGGTAAATCACAAATAAGAATTGCCGAAACGGAGAAATATCCGCACGTAACCTTCTTCTTTTCAGGTGGTCGTGAAAAAGAATTTGATAACGAAAAACGCTTATTGGTGCCATCGCCAAAAGTGGCAACCTACGACCTGCAGCCGGAAATGAGCGCGGCCGGTATACGTGATGCCATTATCCCTGAACTGGAAAGCGGCAAACCTGATTTTATTTGCCTTAACTTTGCCAATACTGATATGGTGGGCCATACAGGCGTTTTCAGCGCGGTGGTAAAAGCTGCCGAAACAGCAGATGCCTGCACCAAAGCAGTGGTTGAAGCCGGCTTGGCCAATGGTTACTCGTTTATCATTCTGGCAGATCATGGCAATGCCGACTTCATGATCAATGAGGATGGATCACCTAATACTGCGCACACTACCAACCTGGTACCTTGCATTATTATTGACAAAGATGTTAAGCAGGTAAAAGATGGTAAACTGGGCGATGTTGCGCCAACTATATTACATATACTGGGTGTCACTATTCCCCAGGAAATGACCGGTAATGTATTGGTGTAAATTCAGATCATTAACTACAACCGCTTTTTTTAGCGGCATATTGCTTTTATCCGGCCTGCAATCATGCAAGCCGGATATTAAGCAAACCGGTGCCGTATTAAAATACTTTGATATCAGCGGCTTTTTTAAAGCTGATACCGCTAAACTCAGAAAGCTCAACCCGGAGGTTAATAAGACTGTAACCCACAATGGCGTTACCGAAAATAAAACGGTACATATTGATAACTGGGGACATGAACTTAACCTCTTTATCCAGTCTGACATTAACAGGCCTGCCTGGAAAAACAGCTACAGGGTACAAAATACCGACAGCCTGATCATTTACCAGGCCAAATATCCTGACCTCAGGACCGTTCGTGTGGTGATCAAAAAAGATAAGGATAAGGTAAAGTGGGTACTCATTTACAACCATACCAAAAACTTGCTTTACGAAACCCGGGAAAAGTTAAGTTACTTCCCCGACTCGGCTTACCTCATAGAAAAATGGCAGCAGGTGAGGCTTATGGGACGCAATAACTACCGCATTCAGGGCTTTCTGAAAACGCCAAAACAAATAAAGAAATTTTGAGTAATTAATTACGGCGAGCAACAGTAGCAGGCCCGCTTGCTTGTTGTAATTTTTCTCTGGATTGATCTATCAGCGATGAAATATCCATACGGCCAGGATTATCTGCTAATACCTTTTCCAGATCGTTTATGGAGGCTTTCAGGGAATTGATACCCCTCGCCTTATCGTAAAAATGAGAATTGTTCTGAAGCTTGAATACGCCATATTCCCGGTATGCAATGCCCCTGTTTTGATAGTATTTATTATCCTTAAGGTCGCTATTGATAGAAATGGCCGTCGTGAGATCTTTTATGGCCCCGAGCAGGTATAGTTCCTTATCAGCCGGCGTAGCCTGGTTATCTCTGCCTAAATAGCTTTTAGCCCTTGCCCTGTAATAATAAGCAGTAGCATCAGCCGGTTTTATAGCAATAACCCGGGTATATGCAGCTATTGATTTTTTATAATTATCGCTGTGGTAATAAGAATAACCCAGCATCCAAAGCGCATTGGCGTTGGTTGAGTCTGTGATGCAGGCCTTTTCCAAATGTGATATTGCCGACCGGAAATCGCCGTCCATTAATGCCTGCTGGCCCATTTTTACATAGGCGCTTTGTGCCCTTGCCGTTTCCAGCGAAGACATAATCAGAAAAGATACAATGACCGATAACTTCATCAGGCTTAATAGAAAACAATAACAGTTATTACATTTAACTAATAATGCATCAAAATATTATGCACGGTAATGCTTTTATAAAAATTACCTTCAAAAAATTACAGAAAGCTATAGTATGACTTTTTTTCATCTTTATCAATAAATTCTCATTTTATTACTCAACTCCGATACTATTTATAATTAACATTTAATCAAACTTTTATGCTGACAAATTGCTTGTTATTTATGATTGTTATAACTTGGCACAGCTCTTGAAACATAATACCCCACAGGTAATAACCACAATTTTACCTATATTTAATAGCCTTTTAATTTTAAAAGGCTGACAACATGACGTTTTTTTCTACACATAAAATATTATAATGAGTTTTGATCCATTTGATTTCAAAAATGCTTTACCGGTTATAAATGAGGACTCTGAGTTTTTCCCTTTAATGTCTACAGAAGATGAGGAGGAGATGAACAATGAGGAAATGCCCGAAATATTATCGATACTGCCATTGCGCAACACGGTTTTATTTCCGGGGGTAGTAATACCCATAACTGTTGGCAGGGATAAATCAATTAAACTAATACGCGATGCCAATAAAGGCAACAGGATGATTGGTGTGGTTGCGCAACAGGATGTGGGGATAGAAGACCCTAACTTTGACCAGTTAAATAAAATAGGCACTATTGCCCTCATTATCAAAATGCTGCAAATGCCCGATGGTAACACCACCGTTATCATCCAGGGTAAAAAACGCTTTGTTTTAAAAGAGGAAGTACAAAGCGAGCCATACATCAAAGCCACCGTTGAGCCTTTTAAAGAAATAAAAGCCAAAGAAGATAAAGAGTTTAAGGCTATGGTATCGTCTATCAAAGATATGGCCATGAACATTATCCAACTATCGCCAAATATTCCGAGCGAGGCCGGTATCGCTATCCGCAATATTGAAAGTACTTCATTCCTGATCAACTTCATATCGTCAAACATGAATGCCGATATGACAGCTAAGCAGCGTTTGCTTGAAGTGGCCAACCTTCGTGAGCGCGCCAATATGGTGTTGGAACACCTTACCCTTGACCTGCAGATGCTGGAGCTGAAAAACCAGATACAAACCAAAGTTAGGGTTGATCTGGATAAACAGCAGCGCGATTACTTTTTAAATCAGCAGTTAAAAACCATACAGGAAGAGTTAGGCGGTAATTCGCCCGACCTGGAGATAGACAGCCTGCGTCAGCGTGCCCTGAAAAAGAAATGGGCAAAAGAGGTAAAAGATCACTTTGCCAAAGAACTTGAAAAACTAACCCGTACCAATCCGGCTGCCGCAGATTATTCTGTACAGATCAACTACCTGGAGCTGCTGCTTGATTTGCCGTGGAATGAATTTACTAAGGATAACTTTGACCTTAAACGCGCCCAAAAGGTACTGGATAAAGATCACTTTGGTTTAGATAAAGTAAAACAGCGCATTATTGAATACCTGGCCGTGCTTAAATTAAAGCACGATATGAAGGCCCCTATACTTTGCTTAGTTGGCCCTCCCGGAGTAGGTAAAACATCATTAGGAAAATCAATAGCCAAAGCCCTTGGCCGTAAATATGTACGTATGGCTCTGGGCGGCATCCGTGATGAGGCCGAGATCAGGGGACACCGCAAAACATACATTGGCGCTATGCCGGGCCGCATTATACAATCGGTAAAAAAGGCAGGCGCTGCCAACCCTGTATTTATACTGGATGAGATTGATAAGGTAGGTAACGATTTCCGGGGAGATCCGTCATCGGCTTTACTGGAGGTGCTTGACCCTGAACAGAACAGCACTTTTTATGATCATTATGTGGAGATGGATTTTGACCTGTCAAACGTGATGTTCATAGCAACCGCCAACTCACTGAGCACCATACAACCGGCTTTGTTAGACCGGATGGAGATCATTGAGGTAAACGGTTACACCATTGAAGAAAAAATTGAGATAGCCAA
>NZ_JBCECK010000230.1:0-5821 GCF_039207105.1 Mucilaginibacter sp. | reverse complement strand
TTGATTCAACCAACACTTTCCTTAAGAATTTACTGTCAAATTCCAAGCCATTGCCCGAAGGTACGGTCATTATGGCAGAAAGCCAATACGCCGGCCGCGGTCAGCAACAAAATAAATGGCATAGCGAACCGGGAAAAAACCTAACCTTCAGTATTTTGCTGACCCCGTCTTTTTTAGCCATAACCAGCCAGTTTGATCTGAACCGTGTAGTAAGCTTGGGTGTTTTTGATGCGCTGAGGCCTTATCTGGGTGAGCAACTGAAAATAAAATGGCCTAATGATATTTATTATGAGGATCGTAAGCTTGGCGGCATATTAATAGAAACGCATGTGCAGGGCAGCCAGATAAAAAATGCTATAATTGGCATTGGGCTTAATATAAACCAGGAAAATTTTGATCCTGGTGCCGGAAACGCCATCTCGTTGAGGCAAATCTTACACAGGGATTATGATTTACGAACAATATTATCTGAAATTTGCAGTAGTATTGAAGCTTATTACCTTAATTTAAAGGCTGGTAAGGTTTTATTTATAAGGAACGCTTACCTGGATAAACTATATTGGTTAAATCAGGTAAAACGTTTCAGGGCTGATGATCTTATCTTTGAAGGTATTATCAGAGATGTGAAAAATGAAGGAATACTGGTTGTTGAAAATGATCAGGTACGCCTGGAGTTTAGTTTTAAACAAATTGAATTTTTAAATAAATAATTAAATGAAGAGAGTATTGTTGGTTATTGTTGCGCTGGTAATATGCGCAGGGGCCTATGCCCAGATCGAAACGCCCGTAAGATGGTCATACGCGGCAAAAAAGTTGAATGCTAAAGAAGCCGTTGTGCTTTTAAAAGCTACCATTCAACCCGGCTGGCATATATACTCGCTTAATGTTAAAGATGGCGGCCCTATAAAAACCTCGTTTGAGTTTACTCCTTCAAAATTTTATGCTCCGGTTGGTAAAACTACCGAGCCAACACCTATTACCAAGTTTGAAAAAGCTTTTAATATGAATGTAAGCTACTTTGAAAAAGAAGTGGTTTTTCAACAAAAAATAAATATTAAGGCTGCTGATAAAGCTGATAAAGTTACCGGCAAACTTACATACATGGTTTGTAACGATAAAAAATGCCTTCCGCCGGAAGATGTTGATTTTACTATTCCTTTAGGCAAATAATTACCTTTAAGGATTTAGCAAAATGAAACTATTAAATAGGTTCCCCTGCCTGCGTACTGTGCTTGTTTTAATAACGGCACTGCTGATTTTTTGTACAACTAATGTCAAAACAGCTTCGGCAGCACAAAAGAGTGATACGGTATCAACCACAGATGTTCAGTTTACCGATATACCAACTGCAGCAGATAGCATAGCTATACGGAAAAAAGCTGCGGATTCTGCATCCAAAGCTACTGTAGCCAAGCCAACTGCAACTCCAAGCGCCCCAACTTCTGAAAAGCCTAAGACCCTTTGGCAGATATTTATATTTGGTTTGCTGGGTGGTTTTACAGCAGTTATATTGCCTTGTATATATCCGTTACTGCCGCTAACGGTAAGCTTTTTTACTAAAAAAAGCGGCAGTCGCCGCAAAGCCATAGGCCAATCGCTTATTTACGGCGCATCCATTATTGTCATTTATGTAACTCTGGGTTTGCTGATCTCCATTATTTTTGGGTCAGACGCGCTTAACCAGCTGGCTACAAACGGGATATTCAATATATTTTTCTTTTTACTACTCATTGTTTTTGGCGTATCATTCCTGGGCGCTTTTGAAATTACGCTGCCCAGCTCATTAGCTAATAAGCTGGATGAAAATGCCGATAAAGGCGGCCTTGCGGGTATATTTTTTATGGCATCAACCCTGGTGGTGGTATCATTTTCATGTACAGGCCCAATCATTGGTACCTTACTGGTTGACGCCGCATCAAAAGGCGACCGTCTGGGCCCTGCTATCGGTATGTTTGGTTTTTCGCTGGCCCTGGCATTGCCATTCACCATTTTCGCCTTGTTCCCATCAGCATTAAAAAGCCTACCCAAATCCGGCGGCTGGTTAAACAGCGTAAAGGTGGTTTTAGGCTTCTTAGAGTTGGCCTTCGCCCTGAAGTTTTTATCAAATGTTGATCTGGCCTATCACTGGAACTGGTTTGACCGCGAAATATTTTTATCGCTCTGGATAGCCATTGGTTTACTAATAGGCTTGTACCTGATAGGAAAAATAAAATTTTCTCACGATAGCGATTTACCGTATCTAACTATACCGCGTACATTTTTGGCTATCATAACTTTCGCGTTTGTGATATACATGATACCGGGTTTATGGGGAGCTCCGCTAAAATCTATCAGCGCGTTTTTACCTCCCGAGGCAACACAGGACTTTAACTTATCAGCTGTTCCTGATGGCGGCGGTTCGTCATCATTTACTCCCGCTGCTATTATTCCATCAACCATTGGCGAAAAGAAATACGCTGCCAACTATACCCGCATCAAAACCCGCGGACTTGATTCATGGTATGATTATGATCAGGCCCTGCAGGTATCAAAAGCTTTACATAAGCCAATATTGATCGATTTTACCGGGTTTAATTGTGTAAACTGCCGTAAAATGGAGGCTAATGTTTGGTCGGACCCACAGGTGTTTAGCAAGCTTAAAAATGATTTTATATTGCTGCAGTTAGTGGTTGATGATAAAGCCTCATTACCCGTAAATGAACAATTCGTATCTGATTACAGCGGTAAAAAGATAACTACGCTGGGTGGCAAATGGAGCGATCTGGAAGCCAAAAGGTTCAACTCCAACTCGCAACCCTTATATGTAATGCTTGATAGCGATGGCAATTTATTGAAAGATACCAGCGGCAAGGAGATCCCAACTTCGCCGGCCAATTATGATATCAATAGCTACCTGCAATATTTAGAAAGCGGAATAGCAGCTTTTAAAAAGTAATTACGCTGTAAAAAAATAAAATGTAAATTCGCGGCAAGTTTTAAAACTTAGCCGCGTTTTTATTTAGTGGCTTTATAAATACTAAGTTTAAGTTATTCAAGTTTTTTAAGGTAGGGTCCCTAATGCCCGTATCAGTATAAAAAATGACGCAGATTAAAAAAATCGGATTATTTACCTCAGGTGGCGACTCGCCAGGTATGAATGCTGCCATAAGGGCGGTAGTACGTACAGCTATTTACTATAATATTGAAGTTGTGGGCATTCGCCGCGGTTATGATGGCATGACCAAAGGCGATTTTATACCTATGAACCGTAAATCGGTTTCCAATATTATTCAGCGCGGAGGTACCATTTTAAAAACTGCGCGTTGCGATAACTTCCGCACACCAGAGGGCCGCAAGCAAGCTTATGATCAATTACAAACACATGGTATTGATGCCCTGATCGCTATTGGTGGCGACGGTACCTTTACTGGTGCCAAAGTTTTTGGCAGCGAATATGATATACCCGTAATTGGTTTACCGGGTACTATTGATAACGATTTGCTGGGTACCGATTTTACTATTGGTTACGATACGGCTATTAACACTGTTGTTGAAGCTGTTGATAAGATCAGAGATACCGCCGAATCACATGATCGCTTATTTATTGTAGAAGTAATGGGCCGCGATTCGGGCCTGATTGCCCTGCGTACAGGTATAGCTACCGGTGCCGAAGCGATATTGATACCTGAAAGTAAAGGTGGCATGGAAGGCTTGTTTAACCGCCTGGAGCATGGCCGCAAAGACAAAACTTCAAGAATTGTAATTGTTGCCGAAGGTGAAGAGGCAGGCGGAGCATTTGAGGTAGGCCGTATGGTTCAGGAAAAATTCCCTCACTATGATACCCGTATCTCTATTCTGGGGCACATTCAGAGAGGTGGTGCACCAAGCTGTATGGATAGGGTATTGGCAAGCAGGGTAGGCGCTGCTGCTGTTGAGGCTTTAAGAGACGGACACCGTAACGAAATGATAGGTATTATCCATAACGAAATTGCTTATACACCTTTTGAGCACGCCATTAAACATCATATTGAGATCAATCCTAACCTGCTAAAGCTGGTTGAGGTATTATCTATGTAATAACAGTTGTATGGCTTAGCAGTCGTTGCCGGTAAAGGCGCTATCTACTATAGTGCGTATTACCTCGTCAATTTCAGTGCTTACAATTTGCAGATAATCCATTATTTGCTTATTCTCAGGATTATGCGGGTTTTCCATATCCATTATGTTGATCAACCCCAGCATACTGGCTACGGGCCTTCTTAGTTCGTGCGAGCTAAATGAGGCCATATCGCTTATTCGTTTAGTTTGCTTAAGCAGCTCCTGTTCGGTTTTAAGCCGGGCAGTTACATCCTGCCCAATGCCCTGTATTTCGCAAACAGTACCGTATTTGTTAACAACAGATACGAATTCCCATTCGGTATCGTGTAAATTGCCATGAACATCAGGCTTTTTGTGCAACAGTGAGAAAATTTTGCCCGGATTTTTGATACATTTAATAAATACATCTTCGCAAAGGTGTGCTTCTTCGGGTATGGTGGTTATTGAAAAATGTTTTCCTAATAAGTCTTCAGCCTTGTAACCAAAGTTTTTGAGATATTGCCCATTAACAAAACTGTAATTCCCGTTAAGATCTATCCGTATCAGAAAACTATTTTTTGAACCAACCAGCAGGTTTAAAAATTGCTTACCAAACCCAGCATCTTCCTGAATATTTGCCGATTTGCTGTAAAAGTCGGTTGATGTAGTATCCCAAGGGTTAACGGGCAATGCGTCAGAAATAATACTTAGCCTAATGTTGTGGCCGCTGGCCGCGTCAATAAAAAGTCTTTTTTTATCAAATATTCTTTTAGTTATCTGCTGTGGAGTAGTTATGTTGTATGTAATTTCAACAGGGTGATTTATACAGATGTTTTTTACAGCATCCTTTACGCCCTGGAGCTCTTTTGGATTTATGAGTTCCTCCCAGAGGTTATTGTTTTGGTATAATTGCTGTGGGCTTATGCCTAATACGGTATAGACCTCAGGGCTTATAAAAAGGTACTTTTGCTCCGTAAGGTCATAAGCAAGTACACAATCATTTAGTGCTGTAGATGTATGGTTAAACATACTTTAAGGGCCTGAAAATAAAGCAATTTTAAATTTATGGGATTTTATTATAATATACCAGCAATTAATGTAACAATTTAACTGCCACTTCATCCCAGGTGTTCACCCGCTCAAAATCAGTAATAAGCATGTTATGGGGCGAGGTAAATAATAATTTACGGCCTTTAAAGGTCACAAAGTTTTTTATCCGGTCGTCAATTATAATATCGGCATCCAATATTTTATGTCCGCAAAAAATAATGTTGGTCCATGAAATAAACGGGAAATGTTCATTAAGCCACTCCAGTTTATCTTCGAGTGAGTTTTTAAATTCCATAGCTGCCGATGCTACATATACGTCGTACCTTTCGGTTAAGGCTTTTATTACTTCCTGGCTACCCGGCATCACGGGCAAATCCCGGAAAAAACCTTTTTCATTAATGTATTGCCTTAAGGTGCTGCTCAGGTTTGGCGGCAGTATTTCATGGAACTCTTTACCACGCATATCGCCCAATTCTATTTTGGTTTGATGTCGGGTTTCATACAAATCAATAAATTTGGCAATGGTATCAGCCATCACCTCATCCATATCAATAGCTACGCGTAATTTTCTGTTGATGCTCATGCGGTTGAAATTGCAATTTTTTCTGGTTATAGCCAACACGTTAGTGCTTAATAAATAATTAATTATGTGAGTTTTTGATTATTACAAATAATTTATACCTTTGCATCCCCGCAGAAAGAACTCCGGGGACAT
>NZ_JBCECK010000229.1:0-5995 GCF_039207105.1 Mucilaginibacter sp. | reverse complement strand
TTTATCCTTTATCCTTTATCCTTTATCCTTTATCCTTTATCCTTTATCCTTTATCTTTGAGCCCACCGCATGACTATAGAGGAAATATTAAAACAGTACTGGAACCATGACAGCTTCAGGCCCATGCAGGCCGAGATCATCAAATCTGTTTTATTAGGGCACGATACGCTTGCCTTGTTACCTACAGGCGGTGGTAAATCTGTTTGTTTCCAGGTACCGGCTTTAGCTAAGGAGGGGATATGTATTGTGATATCTCCGCTGATAGCCCTCATGAAAGATCAGGTAGAAAACCTGAAAGCTAAGGGTATCAATGCTGTAGCTATTGTATCGGGTATGGGGCGGCGAGAAATTGACCTGGCGCTTGATAATTGCATTTACGGCAGTGTAAAGTTTTTGTACCTCTCGCCCGAGCGTTTATTATCTGAACTGGTTCGCGAACGTATCAAATACATGAAGGTGAACCTGATAGCGGTTGATGAGGCGCACTGTATATCTCAGTGGGGGTACGATTTCAGACCACCGTACCTGCATATTGCCGATATCCGGGAGTTTCATCCGCAGGTGCCTGTACTGGCCCTTACCGCAACAGCTACCGCCGAGGTAAAGGCGGATATACAGGAAAAGCTACTATTTAAAGACGCCGTTGTTTATCAGCAAAGCTTTGAGCGCCGTAACATCAGTTATGTAGTGCAGGATGCCGAAAACAAGCTGCAAAAAATGCTGGATATTGTGCGTGGTGTTAAAGGCAGCGGAATAGTTTATGTACGTAGTCGTAAAGACGCGGCCGAAATTGCACGCTATTTTAATGATCATGGCTACCGGGCCGACTATTACCATGCCGGTTTGTCGATGGATCAGCGGGCCGAAAAGCAGGAAAGCTGGAAAAATAATCGTACCCGCATTATCGTAGCCACAAATGCCTTTGGGATGGGTATTGACAAGCCCGATGTGCGCTTTGTGATACATAAGGATATGCCCGAAAGCCTGGAAGCTTATTACCAGGAAGGCGGGCGAGCCGGGCGCGACGAGCAAAAAGCCTACGCTATATTATTGTATACTCATGCCGACAGGTTAAGACAGGAAAAAAAGTTTGAGCTTAATTTTCCTTCGGTTGAGGAAATTAAGCAGGTGTATCATTGTCTGGCCAATTATTACCAGCTGGCGTACGGTGCCGGTGAGGGTTTAAGTTTTGACCTTGACCTGGGTGAGTTTTGCAGCCGATATAAACTCGATGCTATCAAAACGCTGAATGCCCTGAAGTTTTTGGAAAAAGACGAATATCTGTCGTTCAATGAAAGCGTGTTTTTGCCATCGAGGTTTAGGTTTGAGGTGGTGAACGAGCAGTTATATAACTTCCAGATACAAAATGCCGGTTGGGATCCCTTTATTAAAACGCTGCTGCGCTCATACGGTGGTTCGTTTGAAAATTATGTGCGACTGAAGGAGTATGACCTTGCCAAACGTACCAACCTGAATGTACAGCAGGTTATGGATGGTTTAAAGCAGTTGCAAGAATTTGGCCTCATCAGTTATATGCAGCAAACCGACCAGCCGCAGGTTACCTATTTAAAACCCCGCCAACAGTCCGACCGGTTGTTTATCAACAAAAAATATATTGAAGAGCGTAAGGAAATCTACCGCCAGAAAATGGAGGCGGTTTTTGCTTACGCCAAACACAAAAAATGCCGCAGTCAAATGTTGCTTGCTTATTTTGACGAACCCAATGCCCATAAATGCGGTGTTTGTGATATTTGTTTGGAAGAGAAGCGGCAAAAAAACGCCGACGAGCTGTTTGATAACATCACCCTTGAAATTGTGCAGCTGCTGAGCATATCAACCCCTGATATCGGTACGCTAATAAACACCATCAAAATAGGCTCTGAAAAGGAAAAGATGGAAACCATACGCCTGCTGCTTGACGCCGGCAAAATAAAAACCGACGGGGAGAAGTATTATCTGGTGTAGAAGAGTGCGGGTTGCCGGTGCGGGGAGCGGTTGGGCCGTTGAGCTTCTAAAAGTTTGTCATTTCGACAGAGCAGAAGTGGGATTGAGCGATGGGGCGAAAGAGAAATCTTATACAACATTTGGGTGAATACTTCGGACGTATAAGATTTCTCGCTATCGCTCGAAATGACATTAGTTTCCACTGCAGCGAGCTTGTAGCTCGTTGCCTATCATGGATTCAGCTTTCAGCTGAAGTAAGCTGGAAGCTTACCACATGACCACCACGAGATACGCTACGCTAATCTCGCGGTAGAGAAACTACAATCTTCATCTCAAATTTTCTTTCCTCATTTCACCGAAGAAACTCTTTCGTTTACCGACAAAAAGCCTGCGTACAACTATTACAGGCTAATATGCTGTAACGTTTTTTTCTGGCGCTCGTCATATAGGTGTATTTAAAATAACAATAATCAATCATCTGACAATCAAAATATTAATATCATGAAAACTCAAGTAATCGCCATTTTTACTGTACTGGTTATGGTATTTGGATTAGGAAACACAACACAAGCTGCAGTTAACTACAACAACAATAAAGGCATCGTTTTAACCGAAGTTTCACACATCAACAAAATTGAAATTTACGGTAACGTTAAACTATATGTATCAAACGGCCCTGCCGATCAGGTAAAGGTTTATAACAGCTATTATTCTGAAAGCGCCCTCGTACAATCACAAAAAGGGGTATTACGTATTTCATCATACAAACCTGAACAATTAGAAGTTTGGGTAACCGCTCAAGACCTTGCCGCCATCACCGCTTATGACAATGCCGAGATCAAATCATTCGGAAACATATCAGCTATTGAGCTGGAAGTGAAATTGTACAACACTGCATCAGCCAGTCTTGACCTGGAAGCTTACAGGGCACGTGTTACCATGAATGATAAAAGCTGTGCAAACTTAAGCGGTACCGTTGATGAATATAACTTAGTACGCAGCCAGGCTTCAAGCGTAAACAGAACAAACCTTGTAGCCGGCCACACAACCGAAATATTGAACATTGCAAAAAACAAAGCAGACGAATATGCAGGCTTATAATAAAACAATCAACCCATCATATAATGAAAGCCACCTGGAAGCCAGGTGGCTTTTTTGTTTTATAGCTTATCATGATTACCTACCCACTTCCGCTTAAAATCAGATGGGTTTTCGCCAACCAGTTTATTGAACAATTTATTGAAATAACTGAGGCTTTCAAAGCCTACAGCATAGCAGGTCTGCGTAATGTTTTTATCCTGCATCAGCAGGTTTTTGGCACGCTCTATACGGTACTGGTTTACAAACTCGGTAAAAGTAATATTGGTTTGCCGTTTAAAGTATCTGCAAAAGGCTGCCGTGGTTAAGTTTACCTTGTCGGCAACTACATTAACATCGGGCTTTTGGGCGTAGTTGGCATCTATGTACTCATAAATAGCGCCCATCCGTATTTTATCCTTTAAAATAAAATCCTTGCTGCTTTCATCATTGTTCAGTAAAGTGTATTCTTTAGAACCCGCCAACAACTGAAAAATATGCATCAGTTGGAGTAACTGGTCAAAGGAACTCAGGCTATTTAATTCTTTTAACTTTTGAGCTGCCAGTGCGCGGGTTTCACCATGAAAGGCAATACCATAAGCGGCGCTTTTAAATAATTTATTAACGAGGGAAAGCTCAGGTGCATGGTTCAGGGCCTGGCCCATAAAATCGGTTCGCAGCTGAACTACAATTTGGTGGTAATCGCTGCGCAGGCGGTAATCAAAATTAAGATGGGGGAGGTTACTGCCGATAAAAACCAAGTCGCTCTGCGTGTATCCTGATATATGGGTACCCACATGACGTATACCGGCATCGGCTTCTACATATACCAGTTCAAATTCGGGATGGTAATGCCACAAAAAGGTATTCCGCAACCGGGGCGAAAACAGTTTGAATGATTTGCCCGGTTCAAAGTCAATCCGTTCTAATTGTATCTCATTCACCTTTGTATTGCGTCTATTTTTAGTATAAATATATCAAAAATGTCAATGGAGAGCAAATATTGGTCATTGGTGCGAATAATTTAACTTTTAACCGGCCGTAATTTTGAATTATAAACCAATTCAGATCATGGAAGCAGCAACTAAAACAATGGCCGGTATGGCACCCAGCATGAGCCCTAACGAAGCGCATAAGGATATTCCGGGCAACCCCTCGGCAGCAAAATCAAGTCAAACCAAACTGAACGACCGCAGTAACGGTGAACCACTGCGTGTACTAAGCGAGGACGACTGGAACTTTTGGATAACCAATGGCTATGTGATAGTTAAAAACGCCATACCCAAAGAAATGGCTCAAAAAACTGCCGAATACCTGTGGCAATATGAAGATAAAGACCCTAACGATATAGAAAGCTGGTACAAAAAGCCCAACGCCCAAATGGAAATGAAGGAGCTGAACAATACCGGCATGGTTGAAATTTATAATCAGCAGTATTTGTGGGATAACCGGCAGTACCCAAAGGTGCACCAGGCTTTTGCCGATATATGGGGCACCGAAAAACTTTGGGCCAATATTGACCGGGCCAACCTGAACTTCCCCTTACGCCCCGGTTTTGAATATAAAGGTTTTATACACTGGGATTATGACCCCGAAACCAAACCGGAAAATGTTCAGGGTGTACTGGCCCTGGCCGATCAGACCGACGAAAATATGGGTGGCTTTCAATGCATCCCCGAGTTATACCGTACTTATGATACCTGGAAACTAACCCAGCCGGAAGATCGTGACCATTATAAACCGGATACCACCGGGTTTGAGATTGTTAAAGTAAAAATGGAAGCCGGCGATCTGCTGATATTTAACAGTACCCAGCCCCACGGCATCAGGCCAAACACCAGCGGAAACAAGGTACGCATTGCGCAATATGTGGCCATGATGCCTGCGCAGGAACATAATGAAGAGCTAAGGCAATGGCGCATTAACAGCTGGCAAAACAGGGAGGCCATGCAAGGCTACGCTTTCCCCGGCGATCCAATGGAAAGAGAAAAGAAAAATCCGGTAGCAGAACTTAGTCCGCTGGGCAGGAAATTGCTGGGGTTAGATAGTTGGTGACTATTTTGTCATAGCGAGGAGGAACGACGAAGCAAGAGCCTCACCCAACCCTCTGCAAAGGAGAGGGCTTTAAAATACTTTTTTAAAGTCTCCCCTTTTGGGGGAGATTTAGAGGGGGCTCATTGCCACGCTTCGCTCGCAATGACAAAATTTCCTCTTGTCATAGCGAGGAGGAACGACGAAGCAATCGCGAACTATGCAGATTTCCCTGTAGAGTTCGCGGTTGTCACGCTTCGCTCGCAATAACAACTATTATTAACAAACTACTTAAACTAACTCTTTTATTTTCTGTAAAACCCGCTCAATCCGCTCATCCACAGTAGTATCGCCGCGTATTTGTAATACCGGACACTTTATCTTACTAAGCCAGGTTTCATGAACCTGTAGGGTGCGGCCATTGGTGGTGTTGTCATCATAACCCGATGCCCATTGTATAAACTCCTGGTAAAGTTTGGCCCGGACGGGGTCGGTAAAAATTTGATTGCCGTAACGTTGTACTTCACGGGCTTTGAGCCGTTGCATCCTGATATGGTGCGGGATGTATAAAAACACTACCAGGTCAAAAGTATGAAGCCATACATTGCCCCAGCTCACCATTGATCCGGTAATGATCCAGTTATCCTGCTTTGCCGTGTCACTTAGGATCATTTTATTTCTTAATTCGGGATCGCGCCTGACAGTGAATGGTATAACAGATTTTTCCCAGAAATACTCATCGGTGTCAAATACAGGGCAGTTAAGCTTTTGGGACAGAGCAGCGCCCAAGGTGGTTGAACCCGCGCAGGAAGCGCCCATGATCAGTATTTTCATATTGTTATACTAATTTGCGGTAATCGCTGGCGTTCAGGTTTGTTTTCTTTTTAAAATAATTGGATAGGTGGCTCACATCGGTAAAACCAAACTCGGCGGCAATTTGCCT
>NZ_JBCECK010000228.1:0-6050 GCF_039207105.1 Mucilaginibacter sp. | reverse complement strand
CCAGGATACCGCTGAAGCGTTTCTTTAGTTTGTTCTTATCAAGTTGAGCAGTGTTTAACAATTCGGCCATACGATTAATAGTCCCTACCTGCCCATCATATGACTTTTTTTGTAGTTCATTGTGCGCAATGATATGTTTGTTGAAATACTCCACGATCTGCTTTTGCGACGCGTTCAACCTTTCTCCGTCCTTCTTCATGGGAATCAGCAAGTCTTGCTCCTGCGTTTTGATAAAAGCGACAATGTTATCGGTCTTCCGGTTGATCGCATTCTTTAGCAAATCATCATTCAGGTCCCTCGGATCTTTCTTGGTCTTGTAGAAATAATCAACCATGAATGTGAACAGATCCAGCTTTGATAGCCCGCATTTATTAGCAACGGTTTGCAGTTTATTATCCGTTTTCTCTGAAAACCGTATGGTCTTATTATTTTCATTTACAGTCATCATTCCAGTATTTTTTATTACAGTATACCGGCAGGTATACTGATTTCCTTATTTATTATAGAAAGCGGGGGGCAAAGTATACCGTCGGTATACACAAAACCGCCTTAGCCCCGCAGGGCGAGCGGAAAAAGTCGGGTGCGCCCGACTTCCGCTCGCTCCCTCCGCTTCCGCTCGCTCCCTCCGCTTCCGCTCGCTCCCTCCGCTTTCGCGAAGCGACCGCCGCTTTTCTTCCCGATTTGCAAAGCAAATCATTACCGGTGCAGCCAGTGGTTGCACCGGATTTATATATCCGGATATCTGACTATATCTATATCGGAATAACCAGTTATTTCGATATGCGGTTATCCGTATAGGCCGATACACAGCTATGCCGATATAAAATATCGAGCTACGCTTCCCAACCGGCAGGCCAGTAAACCTAGCTGCCGAGTTTGGTATGGTATGACGGCTTATAACGGATGTAACCATAATCATCGAGTCCTTTGATACATTTGTGGTACGTCGCAATCGACGCTATCTGGCTAAAAGCCATTAGCGTTTTCCTCGTGACAGAAAATGGGTTTTTGAAACCAGCGCGCTGCCATTGGACAAATAAAGCGCTGAACAAGCCGACATGTGTAGTATTCAGCCGCCCGTCCATGCTCATGCGTTTGAGCAGCTTACTATAACCGGCAAGTTCACTGGCCGCAATTTTAGGATCACTCATTGCAGGCCTCCTTCCAGTAGCTTGTTGATGTCATCGAGCTTGTAATACATGATGCTGCCGGTACGGGTATAACTCAATTTCCCATTGATGCGCAGGTTCTGTAAGGTGCCCGGTGATATTTTTAACAATTTTCGAACCTCGTTACTCTTCAGCCATTTTTTGGAATGGCCCTCGCCCTCCAGTTGGACGAGTTTTTTGATTTCTGTTAACAGTTCGCTTTTAAATTCATTCAGATCTCCTTTAGTGATCAGTTCACTTGCTTGCATAATTGCCTCCTCATTAAACATTTAATAAATACTTGTGCCGCCGATACCGGGTACGAGCAAAGATGTGGGCTAAGGGGTATTTTTCATTACCATAGGCCAAGCTATGGTAATGTCAGCCAAAGCATAGTGCTGATAAAGAGTGTGCTGAATAGTTTCGAGGCAATTGTTAACGTTTGCCTGCAAAAGAAAAATGAACCTAAAATCTGTTCTTAACTTGCCCTGCGTTTTGCTGGAACGATATTGAAATGCTGATTTTCGGAAGGGATAGCAGATGACCCGCCACTCGGTTTACTTGGGTCGCGCGGGTAGTAGCGCCGCACACGGTCAAGCTTTATCGGTTCACCGTCTTCCTGAAAGTACCGGCAGATCATTTTGGCCCAGGTAATCGGCATCTGTGAAAATACGAGTTCCTTATCACCTACTTTTAGTGTCTCGATCTTTTTGAAAAGGTCAACTACAGTGAGGACATAACCGCTGGCAATATTGATCGGGTAGTCGGTTTCTAACTTCTCAGCTTCCCTGCGATCATCCATCAGGCGTTGCAGCTGTTCTTTGAGTATCTTGATCTGGCCTTCCTTCTCTGCAATGATCTCTGCCGGGCTACGGCCGAGGTTCCACTCATCAATACTTTGAAGATACTCTCCAAACCGGCTGAGGTGAAATTTATTTTGGAAGTTGAGGGCATGACTAGAGGTATACCTTTCTTTATGCCTCAATTGTGCAACGGCATCCTGTATTACTTCTCACACATATCTGAAGAACTCCTGCTCAGTTGCATCATCATATTTAGATAGAAAGAATTGCAGGTGGTATTTATATAGTTCATCAAATTCCTGTTCCCTCTTTTGATAAAGTAGGTTAAGAAAATGGTTGTCCTCCACTTTTTTGTTCCAAAAAAACGGGCGGCCAATATCATAGAATCGTTATTAAAATCAAACGGTGCTCGGTGTTTAAAGTATTGTTCTCGCATAGGTTAGACTTTAATCTAAAATTAACAATTTTACTAACTAGATAGCATTAATAAAGACGAACATTATTGCAGTATTTTAAGTATTAGTTTGCAAACTAATACTTAAAATACTGCACGACTATTGTCGAACGCACTTTACAAAATTTAAAATTTGCTTATGTCTAGCATTAACTCGAATCAAGTCAGTGATCTGATTAACTTCATCATATTTTACTTACCATTACACAACAACATAAGACTGCTCGCCTCCTGTGTACGGAAACCAAAAGATAAGGCACCTGTAGAAAAGTTAGCCATATCTGCTTCCGATACAACTCTAAATATATTTGTAATCGGGCCGTCCAAGGGACACAAGGATGACGCGCACCATAGTATTAGCGCGTATTTCTGTTAACGGCAGACAGTGTAAAATTTCACTAAAAAAGATGATTAATCCGCAGAATTGGGGTGAAATTATGCCAAAGGTAGTATGCTATCTCGAAGATCCCTATTAGATACTTATTATTTAGTTTATGTATAAAAAGCATTGTGTTTTTTTGTATTATATCAACTTTATAAATTTTATTATTGCTAAAAAATAGTATTTTTAGTGAATCAATCGATATAAGTAATTTATTTAAATAAATAAAAGAATGCGAAAGTACAAGATAGCCGCGCTAATTATTAGCTTGTTCTCAATTTTAATTATAGCCATTTCATTGCATCATCGAAAGCAGGGTCCTTACTATTATTTTTATGGAGATAGTATAACAGCAGGAGAGATTACGGACAACAACAAAGAGCAAAGATGGCCTACAATATTTTGTAACCTGCGACATGTGACACAAGACAATTTCGGTCGGAGAGGTGAATCATTAACGGGTGAAGATCAAGGAGGCGGTATTTATAGCGGCTTTTTGAGCAGATATACCGATGTAATCCCCCAAAAAGAAAAGTCAAGTGATAGACTTATTTTTGCTTATGGCACAAACGATATAGGCACTTTTTATTATTACGGCGCTGCAAAGGCTACTAAAATAAATACCTTTAAATCTGCATATAGACGTGTGTTTTCATTTTGTATTCAGCAAGGCTGGAAGGCAGAGGATATTTTAGTAATTTCCAGATACTACTTTGAAGATTTTTCAAATCAAAAAGTACAAGTACCCATTGACCAGAAGCGAGCGGACGCTTTCAGTGATGCAGTGATGGATGTTTGTAAAGAATTTGGAATTCAAAGCTGTATCGACCTAAAACAGGCTATGATAATAAGTGGGGGGACGAATATTTTGGCACCTGATAAACTTCATCCCAATGTAAAAGGACACAGGGTTATAGCTGAAGCATTAAATTCATGGCTCAGTAACAAGAAATATGTTAATCAAAAAGGAGGTTTTTAGCCACAAATGGTCGAAGAAATAATCTTCCGACTTTTTTGTTTATGAGGGTCATTGTTTTTTATTTAACTATTTGATTATTAATTAATTTATTTTTATCATTGATTTTGACTATATTAAGTGTTATAATCAATAAGATAGGGTCATTTTTAAGATCATAACATCACCCCAAAACAACTCTTAGGTTTCATTCCTGAGGCATTGATAGCAAATAATTAGTCACTCACAATCAAAATCGTCCATTATGCGAAAGTTTTGCATGGTAATAAGCTGTTTTATTTGCTGCTCTACGGGACATTGGATAACGACAGGCTTAGCTAGAGAAGTCTTGAAGATACCTTTAACGATTCGGTATTCAAGGTACTTTTTAACCTTGGTGAAGATGAAAAGGTACGCCGGAGTTCTATTTCAGAAAGATTGTCCAAAGTAGACCCGGACTATTTCATGCAGATCTACGAATTTATCTATGAGCAGTTTTCTGCTGTTTATGCTTTAACAGGAAGAAAGCAATATGACCTCATCCGTGTAGAAAGTACAATAGTTAGTGAAACCGCTGGAAAGTTAACTGAAGGTATAACTCTTTCCGGCAGCGGGGAGAAAGCGGTCAAATATAGCCTTGCTTTTGATGGCATACTGCCCTTTTCAGTCAACAAATGAAAAATATATACGTGAGGAAGCAAAACTTTCGCAAATGAAAAAGCAATTTGAAGAACGCAAAAGACTTGAGAAGGAGTTTTCCATCTATCAGAATCGTGGAAATAATCTAAATGTTCTACTGTCTACGTTTAAGGTAGTGGTTTTGTCAATTACGTATCTACTATCTATTTGCAGGGACTTTGTCAATCTGTTAACGTAAGGTTTTGTAAATTTAAGAAACAACAGCTAAGACTTGAAGTTTCAGATAGAAATGATTTCCAGGTTCGTGATTATTTTAACGATGGCCGCGGACGAAGTGTAAAAACTTTGTCTGGGGACAGCTATTCAAGCTTCGTTATGTCTCGCTTTGGCTTTGGCAAAAAATGTTCAGCAACAAAATAAGCCAAAACAAAATTTTCTTTTTTCTTGATGAAGGATTCGGTTCGCTTGATAAGGAAAGCTTGCAAACGGTATTTGAAACCTTAAAAGAACTACGAAAGCAAAATCGATTCGTCGGAGTCGTTTCTCATGTCGAAGAGCTACAGCAAGAAATTGATGCTTTCTTAAAAATCACAAACGACCCTCTACGAGGAAGCCAATTAAAGACCAGTTGGCAGTGATAATATTCGGTATTTGATGTGAGGTTTTCAGTGCTTCAATTTCCTTTCAAAAATTGCCGTATTTCTGAAAATTCCGTTTGGTCAAAAAAGCTTATATCATTTGAAGGCGAATATTTTGTCTTTAGGATCGACCCTTAGAACCTAATACGACGGGTTGGGATCTAAACTTAGTCAAGAAGGATTTGAATACGATGAGTTCAAATCATTAGCAAGAATTTAGAAGTTAGCATGCTAACTTCTAAATTCGAAGGTATTTAAGAAGGTCAAAGCAAGCCATGTTTTGGTCACACACTTGCGGGGGGCACCGTAACATGTATACTTAACCTTGTTTAGCATCTAATTTAAGGAAAGATAATTGGTTAGTACTGAAAATTAAAAATGACGTCGATTTTATTTTTGGACGAAATTGCCAAAGATAATTTCCAATTTTAGCAATTCAGGCACCCTTTAAAGTAACGTGAAAATCGCCACGTCTAATTAATCGCCATTGGGCCCGGATCATTACCGAGTCCGATCCTAATCCGAGAGTATTAATGTCAGTTTATATTGCAATAATTAATATTAATGGTTATTTCACATAAGTCATTAGGAATCAAACGATATCAAATTATTTGTGAAAACTTCATGAGTTTTCGCAAATCCAAGTTTGTAAATTACTGAAAATAAGGAAAGTAAAAGACTCTGTTCGAGTCCCGTCCACCTTCGATCTCTTCCATTAAAAACCTTAAAAGTCCATTAAACCTGCGGTGTGTAATTCGGTGCATAGCTATCATTGTTTCCTTATAAGTAGCTGAAATATTAGATATTATAAACTCCACCTTATTCTCGTCGGGGATTGCAATAAGAATATTTACAACTTCAAGCGCACTGTCAACCATCTTCGGCAGTATTTTTCGAATACGATTATAGCTCTTTTATCCATTTATTCCAAAGCGGTTTATTCGGATTATGTTTTTTAAAGCATGATAGGGGATGTCTCCAACGTGAACTTTTTCCACTTTCGTTAAGAAAGTATTTTTCGATGATCGTAA
>NZ_JBCECK010000227.1:0-6079 GCF_039207105.1 Mucilaginibacter sp. | reverse complement strand
CGATTTATTGAGGCTTACTAAATGTTTTGTTTAAAAAAGCTTCCAAATCAGCGCCTGTAATGTTCTTGGCAGCTATATTTCCCTGAGGATCAATGATGAAGTTTGAAGGTATAGCTTCCACATGATAAAGCAACTCTGTAGCGCCTTCAAAGCCGTTCAAGTCTGACCCATGTGCCCAAGTCAACTTATCATCATCAATGGCTTTTTGCCATTGTGTTTTGTCTTTATCTAACGAGATACCTATAATGTTAAACCCTTTTGATTTAAAGGTATTGTATTGTTTTACCACGTTTGGATTTTCCTGGCGGCAAGGCATACACCATGAGGCCCAAAAATCAATCATCACGTATTTACCTTTGTAATCAGATAATTTAAATGGTTTGCCATCAATACCTGCAGTTGTAAAATCAGGAGCTTTATGACCTATGGAAATCGGCTTTGCCTTTTCCATTTGTTTAATAAACTGCTGTACGCCCGGGTTATCCTGAAAACTTCCTTTTATTTCGTCGGTATAGGCAATCAGCTGCGATTCATATTT
This sequence comes from Mucilaginibacter sp., assembly GCF_039207105.1. Lineage (GTDB taxonomy): Bacteria > Bacteroidota > Bacteroidia > Sphingobacteriales > Sphingobacteriaceae > Mucilaginibacter. The sequence goes on along the minus strand of NZ_JBCECK010000227.1, from coordinate 5,541 downwards.
AACAACATCCAATGATGTTGCCGCATAAAAACCGGCAAGCGATGTTTTGTTATCATTAACAAATTTCAACACAGCGGTACTATACTCGGCCATATTTTTTTGAAATATGGGCATATAAACTTTCAGCAATGAATCTGACTGTTTACCCAGCGCCTGCGATTTTTCCTGATATTCGGCTACTACCTTATTACTTTTCTCACCGTAAAAATTACTGATCTTGTTAAATTCTTTGATCTTTTCAGAATCATCCGAACCGGTAATGGTATAAGCATGGCTGCTATCCTTTAAGTCGGTAACAAAATCAATATCATCACCGTTTTTAGCAATCATATCAAACATAGTATCGCCGGTGCGCAGTTTGTATAAGTTTGCGTAAGGGGCATCATGCTTAAATTTAAACTTACCATCCTCACTTAATGTGGTAGAGTCCACAACCTGTACCGGGCTGCTAACGGCCGCAAACAGGTATACGATCTTTAAACTTGCCGGATTTTTAAGTGTTCCGGAAATCGTGAAAGCTGTTTTATCTTTACATGAAAAAAGGAATGCGCTTAATAATATTCCCGATGCTATAATGCGGTTCTTCATTGTTTTACTTTGATTTTCAATAGCCTAACCTAAATCCTCTCCAAAGGAGAGGACTTTTTAAATCGCTCCTTTGAACCCTCTCCTTTGGAGAAGGCAGGGTGAGACTTTAATTTTACTTTGATTCTAATTCTTTTATCAGCAACTGATTTGTTTTCTGGGGATCGATCTTGCCTTTTGAGCTTTTCATGATCTCGCCCATAAACAAGCCTAAAACACCTTTTTTGCCTTTTTGGTATTCTTTTACCTTATCCGGATATTTAGCGATGGCATCGCGTATAAAGCGGCTCACATCGTCATTATCCGAACTGATCAGCAAATTAAGCTCTTTGGCCAGTTCCTCAGCGGTTTTACCCGGTTCTTTGATCATGGCCGGGAATAACTTTTGCGAAGCTACAGAATTATTTATCACGCCAGCGTCAACAAGTTTAAGGAGGCCAGCCAGATGCCCTGGTGTAACACCAAAGTTACCAATGGTAACATCATGATCATTCAGGTATGACTTTACAGCTCCCATTAGCCAGTTGGCTGCAGCTTTATACAAATTAGTTTGGGTAATAAGTTCTTCAAAGTAAAAAGCCAGGTCACGCTCAGCAGTTATTACCGAAGCATCATAAGCCGATAAACCAAGTTCATTGGTGTACTTATGGTATAACTGGTTTGGCAATGCAGGTAAACCCTTACGTATATTTTCAAGATACTCGGGAGTAAGCTTCAAAGGCGGCAGATCGGGCTCGGGGAAATAGCGGTAATCATTGGCCATTTCTTTGGACCGCAACACTGATGTTTCGCCGGTATCTGCATTAAAATTCAGAGTATTTTGATCTATATAGCCGCCATTTTCAATAATATCTACCTGGCGGGCAAATTCGTGTTCAATAGCCCGCTGAAGGTTGCGTATGGAGTTTAAGTTCTTTACCTCACAACGGTTACCATATTCCGTTGCTCCTTTAAGCCTTACAGATATATTGGCATCGCAGCGCATACTGCCCTCTTCCATGTTTCCATCACATATATCAAGGTAGCGCAGTATCTTACGTGTTTCGGTCATAAATTGCGCGGCTTCTTCGGCGCTGCGCATATCTGGTTGCGATACGATCTCTACCAGCGGTACCCCAGCCCTGTTCAGGTCGATCAATGAATCGGCATGGTGCTGGTCATGCATGCTTTTGCCGGCATCCTCTTCCATGTGGATGTGATGAATGGCAATGTCTTTTTGTGTCCCGTCTGACAGTCTAACAGGTACATATCCGCCTAAACAAACCGGTGCCTGATCCTGGGTGATCTGGTAGCCTTTAGGCAAATCGGCATAAAAATAGTTTTTACGGGCAAAAGAATTATTCAGGTTGATGGTGCAATTACAGGCCAAACCCATTTTCACGGCGTACTCTACCGCTCTTTTATTTAAAAATGGTAAGGTACCCGGATGCCCCAGCGATATAGCGCTGATGTGGTGGTTAGCTTCGGCGCCAAACGCGGCAGAATCTGCCGAGAACGCCTTACTTAAAGTAGATAACTGCGCATGTACTTCAAGGCCTATTACCACTTCGTACTTGTCACTTACCTCATTGCTAATAACTGTCATAAATAAAAATTCAGCTCAAATTTTACTGCTTGTAAGGTCAAATATATAAAAGTTAATACAGTATAAATATCATTTAAGCATTAAACAAGCCGAAAAATTTAATTAAATAACATTTATCCCGACCATATAACAAAGCCATATACCTATTAAAACTATTGATTTAGTATAGTTTAAGCCAAGGTACAAGCATTGCTTATTGATAATTTTAATTATTATCTGTTCGACGGCCCTATTGAAAAACACGGCATTAGTGAAATCTTGTTTGTAACGGGCTACTAATAAAAAAATCATGCTGATAATTAATATTTTAGCTATTAATTTACACACCCAACTATGCTATAGTTAAACCTTCATAACCTGGCTCTGTCTATTATTTCAACAGAGCGTTAATAAAACAACGCCGAATAATTAAGATCAGAACACCATGAAAAAGATACTATTAGGAATGCTCGCCGGATGCTTTATACTCGCAGCTTCAGTTACTCCATCAAAAGCCCAGGTACATGTTAATGTTAACTTAGGTATATGGAACCCGCCTGCAGAATATTCAAGCGTAAATTATTATTACCTGCCCGATGTAGAAAGCTATTACTACGTGCCTAAACATCAATATGTGTATTTAGATGGCGGCCACTGGGTATACAGAAGTGCTTTGCCTGCACGCTACAGTGCCTATAACATCCAAACCGGTTATAAAGTGGCGGTTAATCGTCCTCGTCCCTATACCCATTTTGAAAATGACAGAGTAGCATACGCACGTTATAGGGGCACCCGCGACAGGCAGGTTATTATCCGCGACCATTATAACACCCGTGTGGTTAACCGTACCCGAGTAGTCGACAGGCGCGTGGTAGTACGTCATGATAACGGCCATCACTACGGTCACTACAAACACTAATAACCCAACATATATAATAGCAAAAAAGACCATCTGTTACGTGGTCTTTTTTGTTATATGAATATTTGCAATAGCGGCTTAGCCGATAAAGCTTTTAGCTTTTACAAGTGCAGCTTCAAGGCCGCTGGCATCGCTGCCACCCGCCGTGGCAAAAAACGGCTGACCACCGCCGCCACCTTTTATCTCTTTGGCCAATTCCCTTACGATATTACCGGCATTCAAACCTTTTTCTTTTACCAGGTTTTCGGCTATCATTACGGTAAGGCTTGGTTTACCATCAAACTCCGCAGCCAGTACCAAAAACAGATCGGTTACGATATCTTTTAATTGATAGGCCAGGTTTTTCACCGCCTCGGCATTAGGCAAAGCCACTTTTTGAGCAATGAAATTGATACCGTTTACAGCTTCGGCCTTCGTCGCCAGCTCATTCTTCAAGCCTGATGATTTTTCAAGGATCGTTTTTTCGATCTCTTTTTTCAGTTTAGCGTTTTCATCCAGCAAGCTCTCCACACTTTTAGGCAGATCTTTTGGATTTTTAAGCAATTCTTTCAATTGAGTAAGCAACAGCGTTTGCGCATTGATATAATTTTCGGCGGCAACACCGGTAATGGCCTCAATACGGCGTACCCCGGCAGCTACAGCACTTTCGGCAATAATTTTAAAGTAACCAATTTGTCCAGTTGCTTTCACGTGCGTACCGCCACAAAGCTCCTTGCTAAACTCATCGTCGAAAGTGATCACGCGTACATACTCACCATATTTTTCACCAAACAGGGCGGTTACACCGCTGGTTATAGCTTCGGCATATAGTACGCTCCGCTCTTCTTTTAGCGGGATATTCTGACGTACCTTTTGGTTTACGATCGCTTCGATCTGTGCCAGCTCCTCGTCAGTAACTTTTGCAAAATGCGAAAAGTCGAACCGTAAATAGTCAGGATTTACTAACGAACCTTTTTGGTTCACATGACTGCCCAACACCTGTTTCAAAGCGGCATGAAGCAAGTGCGTAGCAGAGTGATTGCTATTGGTCTGGCTACGCAAGGCAGGATCAACAATGGCAGTCAAGGCATCATCAATATCTTCGGGCAGTTGATCTACAAAATGTACGGTAAGGCCATTCTCTTTTTTGGTATCGGTTACTTTTACAATTTCGCCATCCGGGAAAACCAGTTCGCCCTTGTCCCCTACCTGGCCACCGCTTTCAGCATAAAAAGGCGTTTTATCCAACACGATCTGGTATTGCTCCTTACCTTTAGCAGTTACCTTGCGGTATTTTACAACATGGGCAACAGTCTCGGTTTCATCATAACCTGTGAACTCAACGCCTTCATCTTCTTTTAAAACTACCCAATCGCCGGTATCAATAGCAGTAGCAGCGCGGGAGCGTGATTTTTGTTGTAAAAGCAACTTTTCAAAGCCCTCTACGTCTACAGACAACCCCTTTTCACGGGCCATTAATTCTGTTAAATCCAAAGGAAAACCATAGGTGTCCGATAACTCAAAAGCAACTTTAGCTTCTATTTGTTCGAAATTTTTATCGGGCAAGAGCATAGCTGTAACACTGAAAACATATTGATCAAAAATGTTTATCCCCTTTTCCAATGTCCTTAAAAACGCTGCCTCCTCTTCTAAAACAACCTTTTGCACAAAATCTTTTTGGCTATACAGATTACCAAACACAGTCTTAAACTGCTCAGCCAACAAAGGCACCAGTTGATTTAAAAACGGCTCCTTAAATCCTAAATATTGGTAAGAATAACGTACAGCACGGCGTAATATTCTGCGGATCACATAGCCCGCCTTATTGTTTGATGGTAATTGTCCATCGGCAATGGCAAAGCTAATGGCACGGATATGGTCAGCCAGTACACGCATGGCTACAGCCTCATTCCAGTCAGCATCGCCTGGTTTGGCTGCGCTATTATAGGTTTTGCCGCTCTTTTCAGCAATAAACTGAATCATCGGCTGAAAAACATCGGTATCATAGTTGGAGGTTTTACCTTGCAGCACGCGCACCAAACGTTCAAAGCCCATGCCGGTATCTACATGCTTTGCTGGCAATGGCTGCAGGTTACCACCTTTTAAGCGGTTAAACTGCATGAACACATTATTCCATATCTCTATAACCTGGTCATGGTCAGCATTTACCAAAGTTGCTCCGCTTACTTCGGTACGCTCATTATCCGGGCGGCTGTCATAATGTATCTCTGATGATGGGCCGCAGGGGCCGGTTTCGCCCATTTCCCAAAAATTATCTTTTTTATTACCGGGCAGGATATGGTCTTCAGCTACGAGGGCTTTCCAAAACTCATAAGTTTCGGTATCTTTCTCCAAACCTTCCTTTCCATCACCTTCAAAATAGGTAACGTACAGGCGGTCTTTAGGTAGTTTATAAACTTCGGTAAGCAGCTCCCAGCTCCAGGCAATGGCTTCTTTTTTAAAGTAGTCGCCAAAGCTCCAGTTGCCCAGCATT
>NZ_JBCECK010000226.1:0-6198 GCF_039207105.1 Mucilaginibacter sp. | reverse complement strand
AGACGATTTATGATTTGCCATTGTATAGCTTTGTTATTCTTTTTTCTATTTATTTAAGGACTGCAAATATAGGGTGATAAATTTAAATACACAAGTAGTTTTTTATTAAATTTTCAAACTTATATAAACCGTGGTGATCTGCATAGTATTGATAACGTTATGGTTAGCTAAACAACTTATTTTAATTGGTTAGCGATATCGCTTTTACCCTTGTAAAAGCAATATCGCCACGTAGCTAAACGTTATGTTTGCAGACTACTTTAACTTTAAAACCTCAGCAATATCATGGATAGCACCAAAAGATTCAGTAACCGGGTTGAAGATTATGTGAGGTACCGCCCGCATTACCCTGCCGAAATTATTGGTTTTTTACAAGACAACTATGATCTGACTATTCATAAACTGATTGCCGATATTGGTGCCGGCACCGGTATATCAACCGAGTTATTTTTAGATGCAGGGTATCGGACCATTGCAGTTGAACCCAATACCGAAATGCGGGAAAAAGCTATTGAATTATTAGACTCTTATCTGGGTTTTACCGCAACAGATGGCACGGCCGAAAACACCGGGCTGCTCAGCGCCAGTATTGACGCAGTTATTGCCGGGCAGGCTTTTCATTGGTTTAACGCCGAAGAAACACGCAAGGAATTTAAACGGATACTAAAACCCGGCGGAATTGTAGTGCTCATCTGGAACGAGCGCAAAACCGAATCGGCCTTTGAAAAAGAGTACGACCAGCTCATTATCAAACACGGGCAGGATTATGTTAAGGTTGATCATCGCAATATAGATACCGAACACATCGAAGCATTTTATGCTCCCGAACCTTGCAAGCTGCAAGTTTTCCCGAACAAACAAATATTTGATTTTGAAGGATTGGCCGGTCGACTGTTATCATCATCATACATGCCCACTAAAAATGAGCCAGGCTATGCGCCTATGATCAATGATCTGCAGCAGCTATTTAATCGTTATCAGCAGCAGGAATTGATTACCATTAATTACGATACCAAGGTTTATGTAGGACAACTTAGCACTTGTTAAGCTATCCAGCCTTCACTTATTAAATACGCTTTTGCCTGATTAAAATCCAGGAAAAGCTTATCGGCAATGGTTAGTTTATGATGTTCATCCGTATTGCTTTGTATGGCTATACAGGTTAAGCCTGCTGCTTTTGCAGATTTTACGCCATTGATGGTATCCTCAAAAACCAAACACTCCTCTTTCTGCAGACCCAGCTTTTCCACACATAACAGGTAGCTTTCAGGATCGGGCTTGCTTTTGGCAACCTCTGTGCGGGTTATGATGAGTTCAAAATACCTGCCCAAACCATTCCTTTCAAAAACGGCTTCCACATCCTGCCGCGGGCTTGAGGTTACCAGCGCCAGCCTTAGGTTCTGCTCCCTGAAATATTCCAGTACATCGGCTACGTAGGGCATCAGGTTTACATCTTTGGTTTTCAGGCGCTCCAGTGTCAGGTGCTCCCGCTTGTCAATAAGTTGGGGCAGCGAAGTGGAAATATTGTAAGTTTCGATAAGGCGGGCTGCGTTGGCGGGCATAGGTACACCAGCGTAGGTTTTGAGCCAATCGCTGTAACTGAGCCTCACATCAAATTCTTCTAAAATTTCGTTCCAGCATTCAAAATGAAAAAACTCGGAGTCTATCAGGGTACCATCCAGATCAAACAATAAAGCTTTAAGCGCCATTGATAACAGGTTTAGATAGTAAAGTTATAAACTTTGTTGTTTTTTAATTTAAAACTCAAAACTAAAGGTCATATTTATACCTATGAAGCGGCGCTTTATTTTAGGTTTATCGGGTATTTGTTTAATGCTGCTATGCTCATCGTGGGGATTTTTTGCGCATTACCGTATTAACCGGCTGGCCGTGTTTACGCTGCCTAAAGGGATGGCAGGCTTTTACAAGGCCAATATCGATTATATTACCCAGCACGCCGTTAGCCCTGATAAACGTCGCTACGTTGACTCAACCGAAGCACCACGACATTTTTTTGACGCCGACCATTACGGTAAAAAACCTTTTGTCGCCGTACCTCAAAAATGGAAAGCCGCTGCCGCAAAATATACTGCCGATACGCTGGATAAATACGGCACCGTCCCCTGGGCTATCCAGTACCAATATTACAGGCTGGTGCGTGCATTTAAGGCGCATGATACTACTGCCATACTTTATGCCTCATCCTACCTGGGCCATTACATTGCCGACGCGCATGTTCCCCTGCATTTAACCCAAAACTACGACGGGCAACTCAGCGGTCAAACTGGTATTCATTCCCTTTGGGAAAGCCGCATCCCTCAGCTATCTGCAAGTCGCTACCATTATTTTGTAGGCAAGGCTCGCTATATAGAAAACCCGCTAGCCGAGGCTTTTAAAATCTGCCGCATATCTTTTAAAAGTGTTGATACGGTATTACGCACGGAACGTCTGCTGAGCAAAGTTTATCTGGCTGACAAAAAATACAGCATTACAATACATGGCAAAACAGAGGTGATCAATTATTCGGAAGCCTACAGCATGGCCTATCAAAAAATGCTGAAAGGGATGATTGAGCGGCAACTGCGCGCTTCTATCCTATCCGTGGGGAGCTTCTGGTATTCTGCCTGGGTTGATGCCGGGCAGCCCGATCTGAATAAATTGATCAAACAGCCGCTGGATGCCGATCAAAAGCTCAGCCTGCAACGGGAAGAAGCCATGTATCGCGCCGGGAAGTGTATTTACAAAGCAGGTAGGTAAAGCAAACATATCATCTCGAACGAGGTACGAGGAGAGATCTTATACAAGCGATACATCCAGGCGCAAAAGATTTCTCGCCATTGCTCGAAATGACAAGCAGGTATAAAAACAGATTACTTGGCTGCTGCTTTTTTACCCGCCTTGCTTTTAATAGCGGCGTAAATTGGAGGTACCACAGATATCAGGATAATGGCCATTACCACCAGTGTAAAGTTTTTCTTGATAACCGGGATATTACCGAAAAAGTAACCGATAAATAAAAAGCTAAGTACCCACAGGGCACCTCCTATGATATTGTATAAGCTGTAACGCAAAAACGGCATACGGCCCACACCTGCCACAAATGGGGCAATGGTTCTGATGATAGGCAAAAACCTGCTGAATATAACCGCCTTGCCCCCGTGCTTATCAAAGAAAGCTTTGGTATTCAGGTAATATTCCAGCTTTAGTATTTTGTTATCCTCTTTAAAAACTTTGGGACCTAAATAGCTACCCAGCAAATAATTAACCGTGTTACCTATAAAGGCGGCGGCTACCAGGATCAGGGCTATCAGGGTAATATCCAAACCGGTTTGGCCGGTGGCAATCAGGGCTCCGGCAGCAAACAGGAGCGAGTCGCCGGGTAAAAACGGGGTAACAACAAAACCGGTTTCGGCAAAAATAATGGCAAACAGTATCAGATAGGTCCAGCCCTGGTAATCGCGGGTTATCTGGCTCAAATGAACATCAATATGCAATATAAAGTCGATAATGGTTTTGATTACTTCCACAGTTTTTAAATTTTGGGGCTAAAATAGGAATATTAAAACAATAGCAGCTATCGTTGCTGTGAAGATGGCAGTAATAAATTATTTGTTAACACGTTTGCGCCAAAGGCCACAGAATCTGTACGGCCAACAATACCTTGCGTATAAATGGTATAGGCCCGGCCATCCTGCAGGGGTATATTTGGCAGTGTAAACTCAACCTTGGTTGGCGTAGCGTGGTTGCTGATGGTGAAGTTATAATTACCAACCGGCAACTGAACGTATGGTGTTATTTTATTAAAATGCACATCCATCAGTACCTTATTGGTGGTATCATTAGCCCGCAGATCCAGGTTTGGTGATGATGGCGAAGTATTCGCAAACCTGACCTTGGCCCTGCCTATTGCAGGTAAAGTAGCCGTATCCAACGATAAGATGGAATGTTTTATATCCATAGTAGTATCGGTGCCAAACCGGTAACCGGTTACAAACAGCGTATATTTTGAATTGGGTTTTAACGCGCTATCAATCCGGAGCACTGTTAAAGCGTTTACAGTAGCTGTACGCAGCTCAACCGGTGGTAATAATGACGACAGAAAAAAATATCCTGAATTATTAGGGTAAGTATATTGGGTTGCACTTTCCTTAATCGTATTCAAGTATAAGTTGGTGGGTTGAGCGTCGGGGCTTAAATATACAATTTGCAATTGCGTATTCAGGCCGGATGCATTGGCATTGGCGCCCTTACCGCACGAGGATATAAAGGGCAGCAACAAGGTGCCAACCAGGAACAATGAAACCAATAAGCCGCCTTTATTTGGAGTAGCCATTTATCTGTTTTTATTGATTAGTTATAAAAGTGGTGCCAATTGCCGGCTTACCTAAATTATCTACCGTACTGTAACCAACCACGGTGTAAACCCTGCCGGCAGCAAGTGCTACCGTATCTTTTTGGGCAGGCAGCGCTAATGACGACTGATATACGCTTAAATTAAACGTACCAGGAGCAACGGTAACAAAATCGGTTGTTACCTTATAATTTACATTACTAAACTGCGGAGTGGTAATAATGGCATTATCGGCGCCCCTGCCTTCAAAGGCCAGCACCATCGTACCGCCACTGGGTACAGCATTCACAAACCTCAGCTTTGCTTTGCCCCCAGTATCCGCGCTAAAATCATCATCAGTTAAAAATACGCTCTCGGCAGTTTGTCCGCTCACATATAAGGAGTAAAACTTACCCGAATCTAACTTAAGCGGCATGCTGAATAAGTAATTAGGCGTTGCCGCGCCCGCGTTTTTGATCTGAAAATTTTGATCACCGGCCTTAAAAGGGATATAGCCTAAAGTGCCGCCCGGAAAGTAACTGGTGGTGTAGTTAATCCGGGTACCATTCTGATAAAAGTTAATAACCGCGTTTGATGCGTTAACTAAATTAACCTGCGCTGTTGGGGTAACGGTTGGCGCGTCGTTGTTTTTTTTACAAGCCGACAGCATGCCCGCGAAGGCGATAATAAACAAAGCTTTAACCCTGATGTTCATATATAATAAGCTATATAACTGCTTACCGTAATTTTTGTTATCCATAACGAACAAAAAAGTCCGGTTCTTTACAGCCGGACTTAATTTTGGATTTATAATTTAAGTTTACAACTTAAGCATAACTATTGAGCATTACCGGCATAACCAGCATCAGCACATCTTCATTTTCATCACCACCCTGCGGCAGTAATAAACCGGCACGGTTAGGTGTCGACATTTCCAAAGATACTTCTTCGCAATTTAAATTCTTCAACATTTCTATTAAAAAACGCGCGTTAAAGCCAATTTCCATGTCTTCGCCTTCATACTGGCAGCTCAAACGCTCATGGGCCTCGTTAGCAAAATCAATATCTTCTGATGATATGTTCAGCTCGCTACCATTAATTTTAAGTCTTACCTGGTGGGTGGTTTTGTTGGCGTAAATAGCCACACGGTTTAATGAACCCAGGAAGGTAAGCCTGTCTATACTTAATTTATTAGGGTTTACCTGTGGTATAACCGCTTCATAATCAGGGTAACGCTCGTCAATTAAGCGGCACACCAGGTTAATATTACCAAACTTAAAGAACGCGCTGGTTGAGTTATACTCTACAGATACGTTCACATCATCAGTTGGTAACGATGATTTCAATAGCGTTAAAGCCTTTTTAGGTAATATAAACGATGTGGTGCTTGCAGCCTTGGCATCTTTACGGCGGTAACGTACCAGCTTGTGGGCATCAGTAGCTACAAAGGTAAGGTGCTGGGTACTCAGCTGGCAAAAAACGCCTGTCATGGCCGGGCGCAGCTCATCATTACTTACCGCGAAAATGGTTTTGTTGATGGCTTCGGCTAAAACCGATGCCGGTAAATTTACCGACGACGCGTTTTCAACTACTGGTATTTTCGGAAAATCTTCACCATTCTCTCCACTCAGTTTGTACTTTCCGTCGCCCGCGTTAATTTCAATGGCAAAGGTGTTATCATCTACAGAAAAAGCCACCGGCTGCTCTGGTAACGATTTTAAGGTTTCCAGTAATATACGTGATGGAATAGCTATGCGGCCATTTTCTTTCGACTCTACAGTTAAAGAAGTGGTCATGCTGGTTTGCAAATCGGTTGCAGAAATGGTTAAGTTTCCATCCTTTATCTCGAACAAAAAGTTTTCCAGTAT
>NZ_JBCECK010000225.1:0-6225 GCF_039207105.1 Mucilaginibacter sp. | reverse complement strand
GCCCTTACCTATGCGCTAAAACATCAATTAAGACACACCGATGCTGATGCCGATATGCGCAAAAGGCTACCCGCAGAACTTGCAGATAAATTAAGCACAGCTATTTATAAACCTATTATACTCATGAAACAGATGGCTATTTGGGTGCAAACTGCAAAAGAACAGGGCAAAATAGATTCTATTATACAAACAGCTTTTGACGAAAATTTCAGTAAACTATCAGATATTGTTGGCGGTTGTGAAAGGATAGCATCCACCCCAATACCTTATACATACCGGGTTTTGCTGCACCGCACTGTTTATATTTATTGTTTTTTACTACCCTTTGGTTTCGTTGACAGTTTGGGTTGGTTTACCCCGCTTATGGTTACTTTTATAGCTTACACCTTTGTGGCCCTCGAAGCCGTAGCCGATGAAATAGAGGAACCTTTTGGCCTGGAAGCCAATGACCTTGCCCTGAACAGCATGTGCCTTATGATAGAAACCACCCTGTTAGAAATGGCCGAAAAGCCCCTGCCCGAACAACCGGTCAGACAGGGTTATATTATTGACTGATCTTATTTTTCCCGGATCATTACAAAACTACGGCCACCTTGCTTTAACGTAAGTTTGCCAGCGGCAGCATCAAATACCATCACAATACCGGCAGGGGCAAACTGAAACTCATTTGCAGTAATCGGCTCCAATGGAAACGATGACTGACCTGTAGCTTGCGCTATTAAAGTAGCATCCTTTTTGGTTACCGTAATTTTCATTGGTAGTCCTCCACCGGAATATACTCCCAGATCCTTGTCCAGATCCTCCGGTTGAAATTTTATACCGGTTCTAAGCGTAAAATCAGGCAAGGTATATGGCCGGTTAAAGGCGATGCTCAGCACTCCTATCATCATATCATTCAAATCCATGTTTACTCCATTAGCGGTGTAGGAAGTAGCCAGTTTTTCTTCCGGAAAATATACAACCTGCGACTGAAAACCATCAATGCCGCCATTATGGCCAAAACCCGTTTTACTATAAAATGGATAGCCCATCAGATCCATACCAAACTGCCCTTTAATGTTTTTCATATGATTAAGACTGCTATCACTCACTAACTTCCCGGTAAACAGGGCGTTTATAAATTGGGTGAGTGCTTTAGGGTTTGATACCAAGGCCCCTGCCCCACCCGGAACGCTCATGTCTGTTTCTGTCAGGTTTTTCCAATTACTATCCTGCCAGTTGTATGATTGCGCTTCTTGCTTTGTTACATCAATTTTACCACCGTAGTAAGTGTCTGGTAAAGCTATTTTATTTACTATCCTATCTTTTAATGCAAGTGCGTACGGCTTTTTATCTATGGTCTCTATTATATAACCCAATAATACAAACCCGGTGTTACTGTAAGCCTGCCTGGTACCGGGTTCAAAATCGGGTTTATTTTGTTTAAAAATAGTCAGCATATCAGCATGCGTCTGTTTTTTGTTCATTGCTGTCAGAAAACTGCTATCATCAGCAAAATTGTGCAACCCACTGCTGTGATTTAGCATTTGAGCTATAGTAATTTTAGCGGCATTGGGTATATCCGGAAAATAACGGGCCAATGGTGTACTCAATTGCAGTTTACCTTCTTCAATAAGCTGAAATATCATTACCGAGGTAAAAACTTTGGTGATAGAGCCAATGCGATAATGAGTATCTGTTGTAGCAGCTACTTTTTGTTTATCGTTGATAACACTATAACCAATGGCCCTGCTATATATCAATTGACCATTTTGCCTGAGAGCAAGGCTGATCATAGTTTTATTATTGGCAGCCAGTATATCCATCAGGCTATCCATTTTAGCTTTATTAAATACAGGCGTTTGAGCAACTGTACACTGGCCAAATAAAACAGCCATCAATGCGACAATTAAAAGTTTACATTTCATAAGGCGTAGGTAGAATAAGATTTAAGTTTTATTTAATAATGATAAATATAGAGGTAGTAGTTGATATCAGAAAATAATACTTCGGCTTAAATTATGTCAGCCCAATTTCAAATAGAAGCGGTATATTTAATCTGCAGGCATAATTAAATAGTTTTGGTGGGTAATTTTAAATCAATGTTTGAAGTCTTCAGAAAATATATCAGCGACAAAGCAAATCTCACACCTGAAGAGCTTGAAATGATCCTGGCCGCAAGCATTCCAAAAAAGCTAAAGAAAAAACAATACCTTTTAAAGCAGGGTGAGGTATCCCGATATAATACTTTTATAACTAAAGGGTGTTTGCGCCAATACCGGACCGGTAATGATGGTGCTGAGCATATCATGCGCTTTGCGATTGAGAACTGGTGGATAAGTGACCGCGAAAGCCTGACTACCGGCCTGCCCTCAAAAAGCTATATAGACTGCCTTGAAGATAGTGAACTTTTACTTTGGCCGAGGGAAACCTTTAACGAACTAAAAACAAAAATTCCGGAATTGCATGCTTTTGAGGAACGTACATTGGCCAGAAGCTTCAACGCTACTCAGAACAGGATACATATTGCCATTAGTTATACACCCGAAGAGAAATATCTGAACTTTGTTCAATCCTTTCCAACCGTATTTAACCGGGTGCCTTTATATATGATTGCCTCATACCTGGGTATTTCACGCGAAACCCTCAACCGCATACGCAAACACTTTGCGCATAAATAGTACCATTATTTTGTGTCATATGACATTTTTTTCGAGAGGCCTATAGCTCAACTTTGTATAGTTATCCGGATGAATGGATAACATTAGATACAACAGAAAATGTCAAAAAAATTAGAAAATAAAGTAGCCGTAATAACCGGCGCTACCAGCGGCATGGCCTTAGCCACCGCAAAATTATTTGTAGCAGAAGGTGCATACGTGTTTATTACCGGCCGCAAGCAGGATCAGCTGGATGCCGCTGTTAAAGAAATAGGTTACAATGTTACAGGCGTACGTGCCGACTCGGCCAACCTTGATGATCTGGACCATTTATACGAGGTAGTTAAAGCCGAAAAAGGAAAGATAGATGTATTGTACGCAAGTGCAGGCGTAGGCGATTTCGGGGTACCTATTGGCACTGTTACGGAAGCTGTTTACGCCAAAACATTTGATGTTAACGTAAAGGGAACCATATTTACTGTGCAAAAAGCGCTGCCCATACTGAATGACGGCGCATCAATCATCATGACGGGTTCTATCGCTTCGGTAAAAGGATTTGAGGGGATGGGCGTTTACAATGCCAGTAAAGCCGCGGTACGTTCATTGGCCAGAACCTGGACCGTTGAGCTTAAAGCAAGAAAAATAAGAGTGAATGTATTGAGTCCCGGTACTATTTTAACTGGTACTTTTGATGGCGTACCGCAGGAAACTCTTGATTCATTTGCTTCATTGATACCGATGGGTCGTGTTGGCCAGCCGGAGGAGATCGCTACTACCGCGCTTTTCCTGGCCTCGGCAGATTCAAGTTTTATTACAGGTATTGAACTATTTGTTGATGGCGGAACCGCGCAGATATAATTATCCACTTTAAACAACAACAGCTTCCTGGTTGCCCGGGAAGCTGTTGTTTACTACAGTAAACAGCGGCTCTGTTAAAACTTATAAGCAAAGCTAAGCGCGAAATTGCGGAGCCTTTGCGGGTTTACAGACCAATACCCAATGTAGTATTGTTTGTTAGTGATATTATTCAGGTTAAATGTTATTCTATAGTTATCGGCATTATAAAACAGGCTTGAATTAATTAAAGTATAGCTTGGCAAATCAAATACACCGGTTACACTGTTGTCAATCACCCGGTATTTGCCCGCGTAATTACCACCTACGCCTAAACCAAAGTTTTTTAAACTACCTGTATTAAATTTATAGGTTGCCCAAAGGTTTGCCTGATCCTGCGGACCTTGACCGCCGGGGCTCCGGCCGGGTTCGTTATAAAAATCATCTGTATTTCCTTCCAATATTTTCGTTGAATTATGGCTGTAACCGGCTATCAGGTTAAACCCACGCGCCGGGTTGGCGTTCAAATCTATCTCAAAACCCTTACTCCCTACTTTACCGCCCTGTAAGGAATTATTGGGATTTCCCGGATCGGGGTAAACCCTATCGGCCACTTTAATATCATAGTAAGATACCGTAGCATTCAGCTTATCCGATATCAGGTTGGTTTTCACACCCACCTCCCATTGGTTGGCATGCTCAGGCTTAAATGATTTTACACGCGGGTTACTACCGTCGGCATCTGTTACCTGCTGAGGCGCCACGTTAATAAACGCGTTCATGTAATTGGCAAAAACAGAAACTTTATCCAGCACAGGCTGATAAACCAGACCAAACTTGGGCGACACCGCAAATTGATGAAAATTATCAGAAGGATCGCTTTTTTCACCTTTAGAGTCAAAGTAATCACCCCTTAGGCTAACCATTGCCATAAGGCCGGGGGTAAAATTAATAACATCAGATACATACATGCTGTATGAACTGTTGCTGATATTACTACGGGCACCATCTGTAGCAGCCAGGTCATTATCAACCAAAGCCTGCGACAGGTACACCGGTGGAATAGTGTCGCCTGTTGCGCGATCGACATATTGAACCTCTGCTTGCTGCGGGGTTACGTGCCTAACCGATGCCCAACCCGAGCCATTGTCAATGACATTGCGGTTAAAAAAGTCTAACCCGATCAATAAACGGTTTCTGAGTTTACCTATCTTGAAATCGCCGTTAAAGTTTTGCTGTATATCGGTAGTGCTGGTTGTTTGTTGTTCTTTGTGAAAATATTGGTTAAAATAATTATCCCCATACTCATCATCCCATATGTAGGTATAATAACCATTTGATTTAACAGTCCCTCTTGAAAGTACAGTTTGTGAAGTCCACTGGCTTGATATTTTATATTGCATTTGCGCCTGTAGATTAAACCTCGGGTTTTTAATGGTCAGATCATTACTCATGAACGACAGATTGTTGTTCAGGTTCAGCTCTTCTATGTTTTTAAAAAGCAAAGGATTCAGCCTGTCTGAATGAAAAAACACCGGTGCTACTGCACGTTCCTCTTCCAGTATCTCGGTTAAAAAATTAAAGGATAGTTTATCGTTAACTTCATAGGTAAGCGATGGCGCTATAAAGAATGATTTTTTAAATCCTGCATCCTGAAAACTGTTTTCGGTATGATAAGCTGTGTTAATACGCAAGGCTATCTTCTCGGTTTTACTTAAAGGCGTATTAATATCTGCCGAAACCCGGTTTAAACCATAGCTACCTACATTGTAGGTAACCTCGCCGCCAAAATCAAAGTATGGTTTTTTGGTTACGGTGTTAATGATACCGCCATAACCGTAAAAACTGGCGCCAAAAAGCGTGGCAGATGGGCCTTTAATTACTTGTATCTCTTCCACATCGGCCACATCCAGGTTTCCGCTGGTTAAACCTGGCAAACCGTTAATTAAAGATAGCTGGGCATCAAATCCACGCAATGCAAAGTAAGAAGCCCCATCACCGGCACGACCGGTTGACTCCCACGTACGGCTAATGCCCGGCACATTGCGCAAAGCATCATCATAAGTAGTAATATTTTGCTGCTTGATAATTTCTGAAGAAACTGAATTGTAAACCTGTGGGTTCTCCAGGTTTTTCAAAGGCATTTTAGCAACAATGGTGTTTATCTTTTTTGATTTTTTTGTTGATACGATAACCTCCTGCAATTGGGCAGCGTTTTCTTTCAGGATAAAGTTTGCGGTAGCTGTTTCGCCTGCCTTAACTTCTACAACCTGCTCCTGCTTACCTAGGCCTATAAACGAGGCTACAATAGTATGAGAACCCGGAGCAATGTTTTTGAGCTGGTAAATTCCGTTTTTGTTGGTAAGCGTTCCTTTGGGCGAGCCTTTAATGCTAACGCCCACCAAATCTACAGGTGTGCCATCGGCCGTTTTAACAGAACCGCTGATACCACCCGATTGTGCCAATACCGGAGAAATGAAAATAAAGAGCAGCAGGATGCAGTATGTAAGTTTTTTTATCATAGTGTGATTAGTTAATTCGCCGCTAAGGTACTATTTAGAACCTTTCTAAACAATATTATTTAAAATCATTCTAAATAGATGTTTAGACAAGCGCTTTGGTATTGGCAAAATCACTTTATCAGGATATTTTACTTTTCCTCTTGCAGAAATTACTTTTCTGTCTATATTTGCACTCCCAATGCGAAAGTAGCTCAGTTGGTAGAGCACGACCTTGCCAAGGTCGGGGTCGC
>NZ_JBCECK010000224.1:0-6315 GCF_039207105.1 Mucilaginibacter sp. | reverse complement strand
CTATGGCGCAGCGCCTTGGTATAGGAGTTTATGCCGAAGACCAGTATGTGAATGATCCGTCAGCAAAAACTACTGTTACTTATGATGACTGGCTAAAGATTGTTGATTATTATACCAAAACTGCCCCCAAGGCCATTAAACCGGCCAAAGCCCCAATAACTCCGCTTAAGGATTGGGGCGTATTTACACTTGTAAAACCCACCAGAGATACAGTACCCATAGCCACCACTACTATGGTAGCTTTTGATACCATAGGTCACCGCATTTTTACCAGCGATATGATGAATAACAGCTTATATCAATGGTCAGATCAACTAAAGCTGCAGGCTACCAGTAAGTTTAGTTCGCCGGCGGTTAATGTTCAATTTACGAAAGATAATAAAGGAGACGAACAGGCCGCATTTACTTTTATTGGCACCATGAGGGCAATTGATATAGCCAACGGTTACATAGCCGATGCTGACCTGAGTAAGCCGGGTAAAATGCAATTGGATACCATAGCTGATAAACTACCCAGACCAATTCAATCCTTACGGGCAGATTTTAATAAGGATGGTTTAACCGATAGGTTGGTTTGCGGCTTTGGCCATAATTCAGGTGGGTTGTATTGGTACAAACAGCTGCCTGGTAAAAAATTTGAGAAAATAGTTATCAGCTCGATGCCCGGCGCTGAGCAGGCTGTTATTGGTGATTTTAATAACGATGGCTGGCCCGATATTGCCTGCCTGTTTGCTCAGGCCGATGAAGGTGTATGGATGTTTTTAAATGATCATAAGGGCGGGTTTGCATCAAGAAACCTGATCCGGTTTTCGCCGGTTTATGGTTCAAGCAGTTTTCAGCTGGTTGATTTTAATCATGATGGTAAGCTTGATATATTATATACCAGTGGCGATAACAGCGATTATTCTAAAATTTTAAAACCCTTTCATGGTGTGTACATATTTCTGAACCAGGGTAACTTTACATATAAGCAAGCTTATTTTTATCCGGTAAACGGCGCCACAAAAGCCATAGCTGCTGATTTTAACGGCGATGGCAGACTGGATATAGCTCTTATCGCGTTCTTTTCTGATCTGAAAAATAATCCCGGTGAAGGCTTTACTTATTTTGAGCAGGACAGCCCCATGCATTTTATCCCGCATAACCCGCCCATTTTTAATTATGGACGATGGATATGTATGGATGTGAAAGATTATGACTCAGATGGTAAACCGGATATCATTTTAGGTAATTTTTCTTTCGGGTTTATTAATGAAGAAAATTTTAAAGCTACCTGGAACACCCGTAATCCTTTCATTATATTAAAAAACACGGCAGGCGGTAAGCTCAAATAAATTCTTTCCATATTTGAGCTATGAATGCCGATGTATTGATAATTGGTGCCGGTGCAGCCGGTTTAATGGCAGCACGTGAATTGGCCAAAAAGGGTAAAAAAATAATTGTGCTTGAGGCGCAAAACCGCATAGGCGGACGTATACATACTGTATATGAAAACGGGAAGCCTGTAGAGTTAGGTGCCGAATTTGTACACGGCAATTTGCCCGTTACGCTGGCTTTACTCCATGAAGCCGGTATTCTATATACTTCTGCTTCGGCATCGACGTGGAAATATGATGAAGGAAAATTTACCAACAACGAATGGTTTATTGATCATTGGGACTTATTTATTGATAAGCTAAGCCAGCTGGAGCAGGATACCAGTATAGATGATTTTATAGAATCACAATTTCCGGAAGATAAATACCGGGAGCTCAGACGGTCGGTAAGGCAATATGTATCAGGCTATGATACAGCGAATCCCAAAAAGGCAAGCAGCTTTGCGCTGCGAAACGAATGGCAACATGAAGATGAAGGCGCTCAGCACCGTGTTGAAGGAGGATATATAAAGCTATTGAATTACCTGGCCAATGAATGTGAGTCTAATGGTGGAGAGGTAAAGCTAAACTCAGTTGTAAAAGATATTTATTGGGAGCCGGAAAAGGTGTCAGCCACCACTGCTGATGGTGTAACCTATCATGCCGAAAAAATCATTATAGCTATTCCCTTAGGAATGTTACAGATAGAAACAGATAAAGAAGGGAAGATAACTTTTCATCCACCGGTTAAAGAGCAGCAGGAGGCAATAATGCAAATGGGTTTTGGTTCGGTTATCAAAATATTGATAGAATTTGACGAAGCCTTTTGGGAAAATGAATCAGTGGGAGAGGGGAAAAGCCTTAAAGATATGGGCTATCTGCTATCGCAGGAAGAAACACCCACCTGGTGGACACAGTATCCAGAGCAATCAACGCTGTTTACCGGTTGGATAGGCGGGCCGGATGCCTGGGCCAGGAAAGATGCAACTGATGATGAAATATTAAAGCAGGCGCTGCAATCAATAGCCAATATTTTTAAACTGGATATTAATGAATTGCAAAATCGTATCAAATCATGGCATATAATAAACTGGACTACCCGGTCATTTACGCATGGTTCATATGCTTATGATACTGTGGAAGCCCCTGAGGCACGCAAAACGTTGAATACGCCGGTTAATGAGACCCTGTTTTTTGCAGGAGAATATTTGTATGAAGGGGCCGCTATGGGGACGGTTGAGGCCGCCTTAACCAGCGGAAGAGACGTGGCGGCGAGAATAAAATGATTTATGGCTTCCAGTAATTGCCCGATACAATAATCATATTCAGCATTTTGATACTGTTGTCATAATAATCATAATCACGTAATTTAAAGGCTACCAAATAATCCCACAGCTTATTGAGCCATACCTGATTACTCTTATCAACAGTGGCAGATACAGTAAATGGTGCTATAAAGCTTAATGCTTCAAAATAGCGGCCTTTAATATCATTGCCATCTAATGTATAGCCTGCCGAAATATTATCGGGGTTACCATCAGTGGTTTGTTTTATCCAACTGTTTATTTTACTGACCATATTAAGGGCCCGCTTATCGCTATATAATAAGTAATCGCTGGCTATGCGCCAGGGCACCCTGCAGGCATTGTAATTATAAAAACCGTCATAAGCCGATTCGAGATAATTGGCCTGTGCCGGCTTGGGTAACTTATTAATACCGCGAATAAAATCGGGTACAATACCGGCGTCTGCGCTGTATTTGCTTTGCATCAAACTAAAAAGCCGGTAATTATTATCGATAGCTTTTTGCCATTTGCTATTTTTTAAGGTGCTTTCAAATGCCTTAAAGTGTGCCGGCATAAAATCAGATGACCGGGTATCAAAATAATCGCGGCTGTCGTGTTCAATAGCATCGCTAAGCAAAACCGAATAAGTGATAGGGTTTATTTCATGCTGCATAACGGCCGTAATCATGTTTTTGGCTTCCTGCTGGTAGTTAATGTTTCCGTTATTGCCCCATTGTTTAGCTGCCAATAAAAGGGAGTAGGCAATGTCCATATCGCCATCGGTAGCGGTACTGCGGTCAATATCTTTACAGTTTTTGCCCTGGGCCCATGCCATTAAGTAGGGAGATGTTTTAGCCGGGTGTGCTTTATAATAATTATATAGGCCGTTGAATGTGCTTTGTGCAGCCTTATCATAACCGGCCATCAGCACGGTGATGAGCATGCCATAGCCCTGACCTTCAGATACACATTCTTTTCCGGGTTTCTCAAACCAGATATAATATTGGTTTTTATCGCAGCCGGTTTTAACGTAGCGTGCTTTCCACTGATCATAAAAAACACTCACCTGTTTATCCAGTTGCTGCCGTGATAAATGATTGGGCCTTATACTGCCATTAGCATAGATAGTATGCTGCGGAAAAGGCTTTAATACCTGTGCATTAATTCCCCCAACTGCAAAAAGCAGCAATAAAAGGCTGTTAAACCATTTGTAATTGCAGCAGTTCCTCAAAGCGTTGGGGTTCCATGCACATTTGATTTTCGGCAAAATACAATTTAAGGCATGATAAAAAATTCTGTATAACCGGGGTATCTTTGCAAGTTGCGGCATACCAGGTTCTTTTAGCTACACTGTGGTGCAGCGGTTTAGCTACAACGTTTCTGCTTTTCAAATAAGGGCGTACAATCCAGTCGGCCATTACGCTTATGCCCAGTCCTGCATTTACCATTTCAATGGTGGCATCGGTATAATGTATGCGGTTTAGCGTTTTGGGTTTTACGTGCTGTTCTTGTATCAATGTTTCAATCAGGGGGGTGTCCTGGTAAGTAGGGTCATAAAGTGCCAGTATCAGGTCCTGATCCTGAAAATCGGCAATATCAATTATATCTTTTGATGCAAGGGGATGATCTGTTGGTAATATTACGTTCAGCCTATCTTCAAAAATAGGCTCGTAATTTATTTTGGTGTTCACCATTTGGGTACGCACAATACCCAGGTCAAGGTCACCGCGCATAAGGTATTCAAGCGGGCGTTGTGTAGCATCAGACACAATGTTGATGTTAATATCGGGCCATTGGCTTTTAAAATCCTTAATAACCCCTGGTAACCAATGATATGCAGTATAGCATTGCATGCTGATGTTGAGCTTGCCGGTTTTACCATTTTTGTAATTCCGGATATCTTCTTCCATTGTTCTGATCTCTGAAATTATTTTTTCAGAACTTCGCAAAAAACGGTAACCAATCTCTGACAATTGTAACTTTTTACCCTGACGATGAAATACTTCTATGCCGAGTTCCCGTTCAAGTTCCTTTAACTGGTGACTAAGCGCTGATTGTGTAAGATGCAGAGCCTCAGCAGCTTTGGTTAATGTTCCTTCCTTTGAAATCGTATCAACCAGGCGAAAATGGTGAAGTGCTATATTCATTATGAATTTTGCTAATGATTATGACAAATTTAATTCATTTTTTTCATATATTTTATACAGATACCTTTGCCGTGTATAAAATACACGATAATGTTCAATCTACCTTCAAAACAACTACTTCTGTTTTTAGGTGTTTTCTCAGTCGTTCAGGCTCAGGCTCAGCAAAAAGTTTTAAATATTAAAGATGCTGAACAAATGGCGCTCGCTAATTACGGTACCATTAAATCCAAGGCAAATCAACTAAACGCTGCTAAGGCAAACTTAAAAGAAACCCGAACAGAATATTTACCGGATGTAAGTATTTCGGCCCAGCAAGATTACGGAACAGCCAACGGCCAAAACGGCCCGCTGTATGGTTATCATGGTTTATCAGTAGCCTCATCAGGCCCTGCATTAGCCAAACAAAATTGGAACGCTGCCTTTGGTTCGTTGTATCTGAGCAACGTAAGCTGGGATTTTTTCAGCTTTGGTAAAGCTGTTGAACGCGTTAAAGTACAAAAAAATGTAGTTTCATTGAATGAAACAGATCTATCGCAAGAGCAGTTTCAACACGAAGTGAGGGTAGCAAGTACCTATTTAAATTTACTGGCCGCCCAACAGTTGGCTAAAGCACAGCAGGATAACCTTAACCGTGCTATCGATTTGCAAACAGTGGTTGTGGCCCGCGTAAAAAACGGCCTTAACCCCGGAGTTGATTCGGCACTGGCTAACGCCGAGGTATCAAATGCTAAGATTTCCTTAACCAACACTTTGCAAACGGTGCAGGATCAAAGCAATCAATTATCAATTTTTCTGGGCATCCCGTCGCAGGAGTTTGTGCTTGATAGCGCTTTTATCACCAAGCTGCCCAACAATCTATCGGCGCAAAGCTCTGTTCAGATCGGCGATCATCCCGAACTGCGCTTTTTAAAGAACCGTATTGGGGTGAGCGATGAGCAGGCCAAGTATCTGAAAACTTTCGCGCTGCCTACCTTTAGCCTGTTTGGTGTTTACCAGGGCCGTGGTTCAGGTTTTAACTCTGATTATAGTACTAATTTAAACAGCTACAGCAGCAGTTATGGTGCCGGTGCAAACCCAACACGTTATAACTACCTGTTTGGTGTAGCTATGGTCTGGAACCTGACCAGCCCGTTCAGGGTGCATTACCAGGTGCAATCGCAAAAGTACACCTCAGAGCAGTTTAAAAATGATTACGACCTGGTTGAGCAACGCTTAACCGCGCAACAGGTACTGGCAGATACCCGTATAGGAAATGCTTTGAAAAATTATCACGAAGTACCGGTTGAAGTTTCGGCCGCGAGCGATGCCTATAAACAAAAGTATACGCTGTATAAAAACGGTTTGGCTAATATAGTTGATTTTACACAAGCTCTTTTTACCCTGAACAGGGCCGAGGTTGACCGCTATATTACCCTGAATAATGTATGGCAGGCTTTACTGTTCAAGTCGGCTTCTACAGGCGATTTTGGTTTATTTATCAATAATTTTTAATAACAGCTATACACATTTATAATGGGAATGATAAAA
>NZ_JBCECK010000223.1:0-6387 GCF_039207105.1 Mucilaginibacter sp. | reverse complement strand
GATAATACCAGAAGGGTGGATAACAATAATTTCAGGTGCTTTAGGCAAAAGCTTGCTGCGTGCATCGTTAATTGTTTTTGTTATGTAAAATTATCAATCGGGTGTGTTTTGGGTGTTAGCGCACTATTAATAAATTGATTGTTGATATTAATTTTTTGTAAAATAAAAAGGGGCCGCTTATAATAAGCGGCCCCTTTTTTATGAATTATGGTATTTGATTAATAACCAGGATTTTGAACCAGGTTAGGGTTGGTTTTTAGTTCGGTAGATGGAACAGGGTATAACCTTCTGGTTACGTCTTTATTCATCTGCAAATCGTCGGCTTTACCACCAACTACTGGCAATGGGTAATCTTTTTCGAACTGACCAAAACGGATCAGGTCATTACGGCGCCATGCTTCCCATGAAAGCTCGCGGGCACGCTCATCTAAAATATCATCAAGAGCAATAGATGTTGCAGCAGGAGCATGTGAACGTAAACGTACTTTGTTTACTAACGAAAGTGCTGTTTGCTGCTCGCCATTGATCATGGTTGGGGTAGCGCCACGTAATAAAGCTTCTGCTTTCATCAGGTATATATCAGCTAAACGGAATACCGGAACATCGTTACCATTTAAACGTGTAGCCTGGGTGGTAGTAGGGTCCGGGTAATATTTAATTGACCTTACACCCTCTGATTGTGAGGTTAATACATCGTTACCTACGTCCATTGGTTTTAAACCAGTAAGGGTTAATGTAGGTATAAGATTGATCTGTACCTTATCATTAGGGGCAGGGTAGTAAACCGGCTGATTGGTAAAACCGCCGTTACCGTCAGGATAAAACTGCGGGCCTGCCAACCATGTTTTGGTACGGTCATCGCCCGGAAGATTAAAGCGGTTGTAAAACTCAGGAGTAGTACTCATAGCGATACTCAAACCTACGTTAAAGCCATATGCATTAACCAGGTAGTAAAAGAAACCGAAACGGGTAAACTGGTTACCTGGTATTTGCTGATCATAAGGGATAGCAAATATAGTTTCATTGATCTGCGGGCCGTTGTTTGGCAAAAATATGTCCCTGTATTTAGCATCAAGGAAATAATTAGTGTTAGCTTGAACGCTATCGCACATGGTTACCGCATCCTGATAATGGTTGGTATTGATGTAAACACCAGCGTTCAGGTACATTTTTGCAAGTGTGGCAAATACCATTCCTTTAGTTGCGCGGCCATATTGTGTTACGTTGGTAGCAGCATTAGAAGTTTTTGCTGGTAATAATGGTAAAACAGCTTTTAACTCACTTTCAATAAAGGCATATACCTTAGCGCGTGGCTGTGTTGCCGGTTGTACGGTTACCGGGAAATCGGTAATGATAGGTACGTTACCATACAAATCCATCATGAAATAAAGATATAAGGCACGCATTGCTCTAATCTCGGCAATAGTTGATGCTTTTTTAGCAGCGGTTGCTTTAGAAGCGTTAACAACACTTATAACACGATTACAGGTATTTATACCGCCAAAGCCCCATTGCCACACCGAAATTACGTTCGGGTGATCAAAGGTCCAGGTGTGGTAATGTAACTGGCGGTACTGGCCACCATCGTCAAAGTTACCGTCGCGGGCAGGTAATATGGCCTCATCTGTCGACATATCCTGCATGCGCCAGTATGGTACCGCAAAGCTTGACGATAAGTTGGAGTAAATGCTACCTAATAGCGCTGTATAATCGGCATCGGTAACCGGGAAGTTTGATTGTACGTATTGAGATTCAACCGGTACATCAAGTTTTGTACAAGAAGAGAATGTGCCGATGCTCACAATTACGGCAGCACATATTTTAAATATCTTTTTCATTTTCGTTTGTTTAAATGTTTTTAGAATGAGGCGTTCATACCTAAGCTGAAGGTGCGTGTTTTAGGATAAAAATCCCTGTTATCAATACCTGGGGTTAAACCACCGATATTAACTTCCGGATCAACACCACGGTATTTGGTAATGATGAAGATGTTATTACCTGAAGCATAAAAACGTAAGCTCTTAATAGCTTGTATGTGTGGTTTAATAGTATAACCAAAAGTGGCGTTATCCAGACGCAGGTATGAACCGCTTTCCAGAAAACGATCAGAGATCAGGTAAGCATTGATATCCTTAAATGATTCGCCTAAGGTAAAGGCTGGTATGTTTTGCAGTTTTGAATCGGCAGGGTTATTTAATGAAGCTAAAGTAGCGTTCAAAATTTTGTTGCCGTAAACACCGCGCACCAGGAAGTTCAGGTCGAAGTTTTTGTAGAAGAAGCTGTTGCTCCAACCATAAATCAGTTTTGGTTGCGCGTCGTATTTAATAAACTGATCGGTAGTAAGCGGTTGGGTAGGGATAATGGTTCCGTCGGCTTTTTCATAAGTACTTACACCCTGAGCATTTTTGCCGGTATAGTGCCATAAATCAAAGGTGCCTACAGCATATCCTGGTTGTATGATCTGGCTGAAATTACCCGACTGACCTTTGCCGCCTAATTGAGCAGTTTGAATGTATGGAAGCGCGAAACCACCCTGTGATAAACTTTGCACTATGTTTTTATTGTGTGAAAAGTTTAAAGAGGTACGCCAGGTGAAATCGCGCGTTTTTACAGGTGTGGCATTTAATACAACCTCAATACCACTATTTTTCATTTTGCCTACGTTAGCAGTTAAATACTGGTAAAAATATTGGGTAGTTGACACCTGGAGAGTTGTGATCAGATCGGAAGTTTTCTTGATGTAATAATCAACCGAACCTGTTAAACGATTGTTGAACAACCCAAAATCCAAACCGATGTTGGTGGTGGCAGTACTTTCCCATTTCAGATCCGGGTTATCATTGCGTACCGGGCTAATGGAGTTGATAATGTTACCATTGTTGTAAAATTTACCACCTGCACCGTAAATTAAACGGGCAGTAAAGGCATCAAAACCAAGGCTGTTACCAGATACACCGTAACCTGCTCTTAGTTTTAAGTCACTAATAACAGGAACTTGTTTCATGAAATCTTCGCTGATGATCTTCCATCCTCCGGAAACTGCCGGGAAGTAACCATGACGATGATTGATACCAAAGGCCGATGATCCGTCTTCCCTTATTGAGGCTTGCAATAAATATTTATTGTTAAACTCATATTGGGCACGGGTATAAAAAGATACAAACCTTAAAGTTGAAATGTAATTTGGGTTAAAAGGTATTTGTGATAATGATGTTGGGTTTGAAAACGATAAGTTGTTATAAGTTAAGGCATCATTCGAAAATCCTTGAGTCCCTACACCAAAACCATCATTGTTACGATCCTGCTGGTAAGAGTAACCACCTAATAATTTAAGTGAATGTTTACCAAAAATTCTGTCATAGTTAAAATAAGCCTCAACAACATTGCTTGTGCTGGTATAGGCGCTGCGGTTGGCTACACCAAATGCGTTAAGATATATACCTGACTGGCTGGTTGAGTAGGTATTAACGTTGTTCTGATCTTTTTGAGTTGATCCGGTTAAAGTGAACTTAAATCCTTTTGCTATATCAACCGAAGCAAAACCGTTTATCAAGGTTTTATTATCTTCTGTATTGGTAAAGTTGTTATTAATTAACGATAATGGGTTTAACGGGCCGCTACCAGTACGTGTATAGTTTTCTTTGTAACTACCGTCTGGGTTATAAGGGCTTACAGTTGGCAGGTAAAATAAGATACCTGAAAGCACCTGGCTTTGAAAAATATCCTGGTTTTTGGTAATACTGTTGGTTAAGGTAATGCCTAATTTTAAACGGTCATTAAAAAAACGCTGATTAATGTAGCCTTTATAAATGGTACGCTGTAGGCTGGTATTTTTTAAGATACCATCGTTTTTTAAATAGTTTACGCTTGCGCCATATTCTGAATTGGTACCTGAGCCACCGTATGAAAGGTTATGGTTTTGAGAGTAACCAGTTCTTTCGGCAAGTTTTTGCCAGTTGGTATTTGAACCGTCATCATCTAAAGGGCTCAGTTTGGGTACGCCGTTATCAGCTAAGTATTTACGTAACTGGTCGCCGGTTAAAACATCTATGTTTTTTGATACGTTTTCTGCCGCACCATAAACGCTGTATACCAACCTTGACTGGCCTGCTTTTGCTTTCCGGGTAGTTACGATGATTACACCGTTTGCAGCACGTGAACCGTAAATAGCGGTTGATGATGCGTCTTTCAATACATCAATACTTTCAATGTCTGCAGGAGCAAGCAGGTCGATAGAAGCGCCCGGTACACCGTCAATTACATAAAATGGCTCTTGTGCAGCGCCTTCACGCAGCGTTGACGGGCCCCTTAAAATAGTTGCCGGTTGTTTGTTAGGATCACCGCTTTTGGTAATGTTTAAACCGGCTACCTTACCTTGCAATAACTCGGCAGGGGTAGTTAATACACCGGCGTTAAAATCTTCGGCCTTAATTGATGTGATAGCACCTGTTACATCCTTACGGCTTGCTGTACCGTAACCGATAACTACAACGTCTTTTAACTGTTTGGTATCAGTTACCAGGGTAACATTAATTGATGGTTTACCATCAACAACAACTTCTTTAGGCACAGAACCTAAAAATG
Organism: Mucilaginibacter sp.; assembly: GCF_039207105.1. GTDB lineage: Bacteria > Bacteroidota > Bacteroidia > Sphingobacteriales > Sphingobacteriaceae > Mucilaginibacter. The sequence goes on along the minus strand of NZ_JBCECK010000223.1, from coordinate 1,803 downwards.
TGAACTTTAAAACATCGTGTGGTCCGCTTACAGTAACGGTATAAGCACCATTACTGTTAGTAGTGGCAGCCCTGCCAGAACTTTTAACAGTTACTACTACACCGGGTAAAGGCGCGTTGGTTTCGTCGGTAACCGTACCTTTTATGGTTCTGGTTTGAGCAAAAGCCGATAGCGCGGTAAGTAACAGAACAAAAACCGTTAACAGGCCATGTCTGTAAAATTGAGGGAGTTTCTTTGAAAAAGAAGGGTAAACTTTTTTCATGAAGAGATTAAATAATTTATGACATAATAGAACTCTGGAAATCGATTGTTTCCGGCTGCAAAGGAATGATGTGCATGTTAGCAAATCATCAATTATACATTAGCTTTTGTAGCATAAAAACGTTTTAGCTAAATAGACTAATAAGTAAGTTATTTTTTATAAAATATTGATAATTAATATATTATAAAATGTATCTACATATTTTGAATGGTATTAATTACTTATTTTTAATTCGAGTTTAATACCTGCTTAACAAATGGAGCGGTTTTAACCTGAAACTAAATTAATGAGCGGAAAATTTTAACAACCTGTGGAAACTTTAATCTGACATTGTGGGCAGGCATGAATTTTTATAATTCTTAACTGGTTTAGGCTTATTGTGAACTGAAAATAAACTTTACTGATTTTCAGTTATTTAATATTTTATTTAAAGTATTATACTGCTAACTGAAAATTGCCTTAATCATAAACAGGCTTAATGATTGGTTTTTATGTAAACATTATATAGGAATAACTAATCAACTAAACGTAATTGCTATGTTAATTAACTATGAAAAATTGCTTTAAAGTTATCTTAAACGTTTTCGTAAAAAATGCTTGAAAAGCCGCATGCAAAGAATGGCCTTTATTGAGGTTTTAATAAATTATTTGATAGAAAGGGAGGTTCAATTTTTATTTTGAAAATTCCCGCTTGAGAATATTTCCGGACTTAGCCCGCATTCGCGCAGTAATTTGGCATTGTTGAGAGACAACTGCTTATAAAAAGCAGGATCATGCTCTGTAACATCGGGGCTGATGATGAGCTGGTTTAGGGTAAATACTTTTGAAAATTTATTGCCCGATTTTTCTGAAGCCTGATTTAAATACTTTAGATAGCCGGGAATGGCATGGTACTCTTGGTTTAATATTGCCTTTCTGATTTTCAGGTCATAAAAAGCTTGTTTCATATAGGGGGTAAACGCATTCTCTTTGGTTTTAAACAATTCTGAAATACTATCATGAATTGTTTTGAACTCTTTGGTTTTACCCAGTAAAAATTGCGCGTTTGCAACCAGTATTTTTGAAAAAAAGTTATAACCTTTAGCTTCGCTGGTATTTTTATGCTGTATTTTTTGCAACGCGTTAATATAACGGAGTGTTTTACGTGGTTTTTGATAAATGATAAGCGCGTAACCTGTCAGTAAATAGATAAGATCATCGCCCTGGTTATAATTCAGTTCGTCGGTTTGCTTGGGCGGATTAAAATAGAAACGGGTAATGGCAGCAAAGAAATCACGTTTAATGATACCATACTTGAAAAAATAATAGATTGCGGTTAGGCAATCGGCTGGGTTTAAAACAAATTCCTGATAATCATCATGCGAGAAACCATTAAGCTTTATTAAGTAGCCTTCAAGCGAGATCATATCTAATTGCATGGCGGCAACCATAGCCAGTGCAGTATAGGTAAGGTTCTTTTTATGGTTTGTGAGCTCGAATTTTAATAATGGTTGCAGTGTTTTTTTGTATTCGAGATTAATATATTCAAGGCCCAGAAAATA
>NZ_JBCECK010000222.1:0-6494 GCF_039207105.1 Mucilaginibacter sp. | reverse complement strand
CGTTATTAATAATTTGGCAAAGATAATTCAATATGAGCATAAACCCTCCATATCTTAAAAAAGGTGACAAGATAGCTATAACCTGCCCGGCGAAAAAACTGCCTGCGCCTATGACGGATGCCATTAAACTGCTGCAATCGTGGGGACTGGAAGTAGTTTTGGGCGATACCATTGAGGCTTCGTACCACCAGTTTTCGGGCGATGACGCGCTGCGTGCTAAAGATCTGCAACGTTTTGTTGATGACGATAGCGTAAAAGCCATTATAGCCGCCCGTGGGGGTTACGGCACCATCCGTATTATTGACCATGTAAATTTCGACAGGCTGGCGCAGCACCCCAAATGGCTGGTGGGCTTTAGCGATATTACCATACTGCATACCCACTTGTTTGGCAATTACGGCCTGCAAACCATACACGGGCAAATGCCGGTTAACATACCTGATGCATCCGCCCTGTCTATCCAAACATTGCACAAGGCGCTTTTTGGCGAAGAATTACACTACAAATTTACCTCGCACCACCCTAACCGCAGCGGCGAAGCTACTGCTACATTAATTGGCGGTAATTTAAGCTTGCTGGTTGCGGTGCTTAATTCCGCGTCAGACTTTGATTATAGCGGTAAGATATTATTTATTGAAGATGTTGGCGAATACCTGTACTCGGTTGACAGGCTTATCCGCACGCTTGACCGTGCCGGCAAACTTAAAAACCTGGCCGGACTTATTGTAGGTGGCTTTACCGATATAAAAGATAACGATATACCCTTCGGCCAAAGCGTACCACAAATTGTAACGGAAGCGGTAAAGGGTTATAACTATCCGGTTTGTTTTGATTTCCCCGCAGGGCATATTCCCAACAATTGCAGCCTTATTTTAGGCAGAGAATTGCACTTAGTAGTTGACGGGCAACAAGTTAAAACAAACTACGTTTAAATATTCTGTTACTTCTGTTAAGTATTTTATTCACCTAAAACACAAATTTATGGCGCTTTTAAGCAAATTAGATCACAAAAATTTTGGCCTTCTGATAATTCGTCTCGGGTTGGGCATTTTCTTTATCATGCATGGCTATCCCAAACTAATGGGCGGGCCAAAAGGCTGGAGCGAGTTAGGCCAGTCAACCCAATTTATCGGCATTACGTTTTGGCCTGTAGTTTGGGGCTTACTGGCTGCCGTGGTTGAAACCGTTGGTGGTTTGCTGGTATTGATCGGGTTTGCCTTCAGGCCGGTATGTATGTTACTGATCTGTAACCTTATAGTAGCGGCATCTGTTCACCTTGGCGGCGGCGAAGGGCTGATGGGCGCATCGCATGCCATTGAACTTGCATTTGTGTTTGCGGGGTTAGTATTTATAGGGCCGGGTAAATACAGTGTTGATAAAAGATAAAAAAGTAAAGTCGTAAAAAAAGCCCTGAGCAATGCTCAGGGCTTTTTTATGTTATGATATATTAATGATCGTCTTCAGTGAAGCGGGTTCTTTTATAACCTTTAAGGTGATAAACTGTACCCGGATCATCAGCAAATTCAATTTTAAAATCAATTGAATCTGTTTTGATACCTGTACCCGGTGCTGTAGCAGCATTTTTCAATATTTTACCATCTGTTACAGTAAAACTTGCATCATCATAATCCTTGTTAAGGTTTGGTGCATCTTTGCATGAGAAAGTCAATGTATTTAAATCAACATTTACTTTTCCTGCTACGCGGCCAAGGCTTGCGCTGCCCCAAAAACCTTCCTGATCATCCAGGATCATCTCGGTTTTTGAATTTGCTGATGTATTATAAGTGTAATAAGTATAATACGAGCCTTCACCATCAATTTGTACCCACCAGTCGCCAGACATGGCTTCAACCGAGGTTCCGCCAATTTCTCTATCCTTACGGCAAGAAGTGGCAGTTGTTATTATCAGCGCTAATGCTAATAAAGTATATGCTATATTTTTTTTCATGTCGAATTAGATTATTGTTTAATAAATGTTCTTACTGCGGTTCCGTAACCTGGGTTAATAATCTGCATTTTGTATGATGCAAGTTTACCAGGAGCTCCCGGAACTGATGACTCAGTTCCTGACGAAGTAGCCGCACCACCTGCAATTTGATTAGGTATAACTACACTGTAACCGGTTTTGTTAAATATAATTACAGTAAGGTTGGTACCTGGTGCGCCACCCGGGTTAAACACTTTGTAAACACCCGGAGCAACTTTGGTCCACTCGGCGATAGAGCCATTGGTATCCCTTGCATAGTTACCGGAAAAGTCATTACCGGCAGCACTTGCATCAGTATCATAAACAACTACTGTTCTTGATGCTGTTGCAGCAAAACCATCCGCATTAACTGCGGTGTAAGTTACCAAATATACACCTGCGGTATTTGTGTTGGGCACACCGGTTGTTTTAACAGGAAGTTCGGCACCGCCTGCTTCAGCTTTAATACCCGGTTCAACAAATGGATCACCCTTTTTTACATAAACATAATCAGAGCCCGATCTTTTAAACTCAGCATAATAAGTAACCTTTGATATGCCTACCTGTTTATCATTAGCTGTGAACGAATCCTTCTTACAAGAGAACAGGGTAACGCTCAGAACTATTATTGTTATATAGCTTATAAAATTTTTCATGTTCTTTTTTAATTAAATGTTAATTAAATTATTTACCCCACCAAACCGGAGTTGTAATAGGCACTTCTGCTGGTGTGTTAGGATTTCTGCTCGCTTCAACGTCAGGAAATACAAGTCTTTTCGGGAATTTCTTTCCGCTGGTAACACCACCGAATGAATAAACCCACTCACCTGCATGATCTGTAGCATAGCTTACATCTTTAGAAGTAACAGGGCTTATTTCAGGATAACCTGTACGCTCTTGCTCAAAGAAAGCTTCTAATGAGTGTGAACCTGGTAAAGCGGCCCATTTTTGAACTATGATAGTTTTTAATTTTTGTTGTAATGTACCGGCGGCAGGGTATACATAAGCTGCGCTTGTTGGTATAACAGCTTCAGCAAGACCTTGCTCTGCAAATGCAGCAACCAAGCCTTTTCTGAACAGGCTGGCATCAGTTTCGCTGCCAACACCATACCTTAAACGGGCTTCAGCCTGTAAGTAATAAGATTCGGCTTTTGAAATAAACCATACCGGATCTGTAGCTTTTTGTACAGGAGTAGCAGCATTTGCATAAGTTGGTTCGCCAACAGCTGCATAGTCGCCCTGATTGATTGAACCCGGATTGGTAGAACCGAAATACGGAGTAATACGGGGATCGCTGTTAGCCACTAACCAGGTCACAAAAGTTTTGCTTGCCCTTAAGTTACCAACACCTAAACGCCTTACGTTATACTCGTAAAAAGGGTTACCCTGATCCGGAGTATTTACATAGCTGGTTACCGCAGCAGCTTCTGTTAAGAAAGCTACACCGTCAGCATATAATTTTTTAACACCTGCTTCTGCTTCAGCTGGTTTAGCATTTACCATGCGTAAATACATTTTTAATTTTAATGTATTTGCAAAAGCACGCCATTTAGCCATGTTGCCAACAAAAACAAAATCGGTTGATGCGTTAGCAGCCGGCGAAAGGTTACCTTCTGATGCTGTAGCAGTTAAAGCGGCATCAATTTCGGCAATCAAGCCTTTGTATATGCTGTAACCATCATCAAATTTTGGTTGCAGGTTAGCTTGTCCCTGTAATGCTTCGGTGTATGGCACCTGGTCATATAAGTCAACCAATACCTGATAGGTATAAGCTTTCATTACAGTGGCCATCAGGTAATATTGTATAGGGCCTGATGTTTTTGATTTTTCGATGGTTAATTTATAATCGTTTAAGGCGCCGGCCATTAAACCGCTATAGTTACCATTACGATCCTGTCTTTGTATACCGTACGAGTCAATATCCTTGTACTGGTTAGAAAGGGCAGCCTGAGTCCAAAACTGTGACCATATACCACCGATGATCGCCAACTCGCCACCAACACGGCCAGCGGTTGACTGTACACCCGAAGGGAATAATACCTGAGGTGTTGCCAGTTCAATAGGCGGGTTATTAGGGCTTCTGTTTATATCTGTAATTTTATCACACCCGGCCGACAGATAAACCACGGCAAGCGCTAAAATTAATTTTGTGCTTATATTTTTTTTCATGATACGTCAAAATTTAAAATGTAACCTTTAATGATGCGCCATAGTATTTTAATGGCGGCGAGGTTCTGAACTCACCAAATTCACTACCCAGATCAGTACCTAAGTTAGAAACCTCAGGGTCAACAACCTGATTTGTTGATGGCAGCCAGGTTAACAAGTTTCTTCCGTATACACTGATCACCGCTCTTGAAGATCCAAATTTGCTTGATATAGCTTTTGGAAGCGTATATGCAAGGGTTACCTCTCTTAATTTAAAGAATGTTCTGTCTAAAATAAGGTTTTGGTATACATAACCTTTATTTGATGTTTGGTAATAGAAGTCAGGCACGGCACCACCATAAATTGGAGTTGTGTTTTCTTCATAAGTTGTTTTACCGGCACCATCGGTTACCGCTATAACAGTATTAGGTAACACAAACGGGTTACGGTCATTATAAGTAGTTAACGGGTCGTTACCAACAAAGCCTAACAAGTCGGCAGTACCAGAGTAAAATACACCACCTTTGCTGTAATCAACCGTAAAGCCTAATGAGAAATCTTTGTAACGGATATTGTTATTTAAACCCATTCTGAAATCGGGCTGTATAGCGCCGTAAGTTTCAATATCGGTTGATTGTAACGGCATACCTGTTTCAGGGTTAACAATGATACGGCCTTGTGGGTCTCTTTGAGGTTTTGGGGCCTGTATAATACCTAATGGCTGATTTGGTAAAGCCACCAGTTGGGCATCGTAAGCAGAGTTTAACTGGAACCTGTCAACACCCGGAGCAAGGGCTAATACCATACTCCTGTCGCGGCTGAAGGTATAAGTTAAATCCCAGTTCACATCTTTACTTCTAACCGGCGATGCAGTTAAAGCAACCTCTAAACCGGTGTTACGTACTTTACCAAAGTTAACAACGCTTGCAGTGTAACCGGTACCCGGTGAAATTGGCGCAGCTAATACCTGGTCCTGACGAACGCGGTGATAGTAAGTAACATCTAAACCTAAACGATCGTTCAGGAATTTAAACTCACCACCCACCTCTAACTCGCGGATACGCTCAGGTTTCAGATCCGTACGGAACAATGTATTGCTGATAGTGTAACCTGCAACAGGGCTGCCGGCATTGTTTAACGGGAAAATAAGGTTACCAAAACCTAAAGCTATGTTAGTTGCAGTAAGTGTGTTGTAAATATTGTATGGATCAGTATCGCTACCGGTTTCACCATAGCTGAAACGTAATTTAGCAAATGATAAGGCGTTGCTTTTTATTCCGAATGCTTCTGTAGCAACGAACGCTAAGTTAGCAGCAGGGTAGAAATAGCTGTTTTTACCCGGAGCCAGTGTTGATGAAATATCATTACGTCCGGTAACTGTTAAGTATAAATAATCTTTATAACCAGCTGTTGCCTGAGCATAAAATGCAAGCAATTTACGGTGGCTGTAAGCATGACCGCTGGTTGGCTTATTTAAAGAGTTATTTATTTGATAGAAGCCCGGTATAGCTAAATCTTCGATACCGGTTGTTAAGCTGTTAACACCCCTGTCGTTGTAGTTAATACCTGCCAAACCATCAATGTTAAAATCATTGCTGATCTTTTTGGTGATGATAGCCTGTAATTTTGTATCATATTCAAAGTTGTTGAATGATTCGTCATCAACAGCACCTACAACCGGAGGAGCAGGGAATGATTCAACGTTGTTACCATTGTTCCAGCTGCCTGGTGACGGAGCGCTTTTGCTGGTGTAGATCTTGTCATACACAGCAGAAACGTCGGCACTTTGCTGGAAGTTTAATTTGATCCAGTCAGCAAACTGGTAATTTAAGTTAATGTTACCATAAAACCTGTTGCTTGTTTGGCGGCTGCCGTTTTCGTACAAACTGTAGAAAGGGTTACCAGCAAAAGGAGTAAAATAGTTATCAACGTTAAAAAATTCGTTTTTGTAGTTCCTGATATCTTTAATTGGAATATCGGTAGGTATTTGTAATAACGCTTCGTAGAAAGTATCGCTACCGTTAGCGCCCTGACCGGTTGGCACCATATTACGTTTGTTATTTACGTAGTTTAATGATGCATCAGCAGTAAAGTTTTTGTACCTGGTGCTTCCTCTTAACGAAACGTTGTTTCTTTTGTAAAGGTCGGCCTGGCTTGGCAGCACACCGTTACTGTAGGTATTACCATATGAAATGTAGTATTGAGACAATTCGTTACCACCATTTACCGAAATGTTGTTGTTTGTTTCAAGGCCAGTATCAAAGGCGTTCGCTACGTTATCTTTTATAGCCGAGAAAGGTTTGATCAATTGTTTGTTACCAATTGTAGCGCCGGTACCTGCACCGGTAGCGCCCCATGGCCTAACAACACCATCAAGTTT
>NZ_JBCECK010000221.1:0-6576 GCF_039207105.1 Mucilaginibacter sp. | reverse complement strand
AATTCTATTACCGAATTACTAAACCCTTACAATTGCGAGGAACGAAGCAATCGCGTACTATACAAATTTGCAATGTACAGTATGCGATTGCCACGCTTCGCTCGCAATGACAAGTTGATATAAGCAAAGAGGCCAGGCATAAATGCCCGGCCTCTTTGCTTATAGAATACGTCCTGCTTACGCTATTACCTTCCCCATCAATGGATCGGTATAGCTGTGCTGACCGGTTTCAACACGACCGGCATAGCGTTTTTCAAAAGTTTGGCTGCCGGTTATTTTGATACTGAAATCATACCATCCGTGGCTTTGTGCTAAGTTAAGTAGTTGTGCAGCCTGGCCTTTGGCTGGCACCGCCTTTTGATGGTTATTGGCCTTGTAGGCGTGGTCAATTATTTGAACGGTGTATGGTTTACTACCGGCGTTGGTTAGTTTCAAGGCAATATTGCCGGTAAGCTTGTTGGCAGCGTTATGCTCATATTCGCAGGTTACATCGATCGATGGATCGGCAGTGTTGCCTTTATATTCTCTGAAAAAGCCGTTAGGACCGTAAACGCGCAGGTGATATTCGCCATTTTCAAACTCCTGTAGTGGCCACTGGTCGGCAAGGCTGTCACCAGCGGTAAGGGCATAAGCCCAGGTGCGCAGTGGTTCCATTTGCTGTGGGTTGTCCAGACTGGCATATTTGCCCGGCGCATAAACGTTAAACGGTGAACCTACTGCCTTTTGACCAAAAGCTTTATTGCTTGCGTTGAACTTAATTTCAAACGTTTTTTTATCGGCGCTCAGTTTGCCATCGGCATAAAGCTGGTAAGGCAGGGCGCATGATGGTTTAATACCCGGTTCTTGCTGTGGCATGTGTGGTGATGAATGCGGATCCTGGTTGATTTGCGCTATTTCATCGGCGGTAAGCAGCTTATAGGTAGGTAGTTGTTTAAACTTAGCTTTATGGATGCTCTCTACAAATTCATCTTTTACAACAAATTCAGGTTTGGCTATCTGGTCGCCGGTGTATGGCCGAAACACGCTGGTCAAATCGCCGCAGATGGTACGGCGCCAGGTGCTGATGTTTGGTTCGCTAACTTTTTTACCTGTTTTCTTAGTTAAAAACTCTTCCAGGAACTGTAAGGTCGAGGTATGGTCAAACACTTCAGAGTTTACCCAGCCGCCTTTGCTCCAGGGCGAAGCAATAACCAGCGGTACCCGGTAACCTAAACCAATGGAACTTTCACGGTTATATATTTCAGGAAAGCCATTGCGGGCTTTTTCCTGCTCTAAAGTCACAAACTCTACACTGGTATCAATACCTTTAGAGACTAAGCCGGTGCCTACTTTTTTAGAGTGGGGCACTACAAACGGCGGCACGTGATCAAAATAGCCGTCGTTTTCATCATAAGCTAAAATAAATATGGTCTTCTTCCAAACCTCTGGGTTATTGGTCAGTATCTCCATCACTTCTGACAGGTACCATGCACCATACCAAGCCGCGCCGGGATGGTCAGAGAAATTCTCGGGGGCTACCAACCATGATACGGTTGGCAACTGACCTGTTTTTACATCTTCTCTAAATTGGTGCAACACATCTCCCTTAGGTACCAGCAATTCGCGTGGAGTACCGTTATCATCATATTTTAAGGTTTCCAGCTCTCGGTAGTCCTTATCGCCGGTGTTTACAGAAAGGCCTTTTTGATGCAGGTTTTTCTCCAGTTGTGAAAGCCTTGCGAATTTGCCCGGGTCAAGGCTGGCCATTTCCTTCTGGGTGTTTTCCAGATCGCGTTTCTTTTGGCGCAGTTCTCTTTGAAGATGGGTAGCATTTGTATCGCTTGCCGATAAAGCGGCTATTTGTTTTTCCAGCGCGGCTACCTCATCAGGCAAAAGGGTTGATTTTTTTTGCAGGTGAGCTATGTGCTTATCGTACAGGTTTACATGGTACTGGTCAAAAAACTCCAGCGGGTTATCGGTGAAGTTGGATAACCATGCATCATGTTCGCCTTGTAGACCGGTATCAACAGAAAGTTCGTTCTGATACACTTTCCAGGGTATTCCGGCGGCTTCCAGTCGTTCAGGGAAAGTGGCCCATTTTAGCGTACCAAAGTCTGAATCATCATTCCATACATTGGCACGTGAGTTTTCATGCTGCTCCTCGCGAATGGTTCCGCTCCAAAAAAACAGGCGATTCGGTGTAGTACCTGTTAGCGATGAGCAAAAGTTCTGATCGCAAACGGTAAAGGCATCTGCCAGCGCATAGTAAAAAGGAATATCCTCGCGGTTGTAATGCCCCATAGTAAGCGGCATGTGCGCGTAATCTTTATTGCCGGAGTGTTTTACGTTGAGCCATTGGTCATACTTACCATCGTTACGGGCATTTACCTGGTTTGACCAGGAGTGCGGTAACGACGACATCCAGGTTGCCTTAGTGCCTTTGATATCCAAACGGAAAGGGGCATAAGTTTCGCCTTTATTGTTTGATTGCAGCCATACCTTATTTTTATTAGGCAGATCAATAGCCCGGGGATCATTAAAACCACGTACACCTTTCAGCGTGCCATAGGTATGATCAAAAGAGCGGTTTTCCTGCATCAGTATAACTATATGCTCGGCATCCAGATAGGTGCTGCCGGGAGCCGGGTTAATGGCCATAGCCTTTTGTATTGATGCAGGTAAAATGCTTGCAAAGCCGGCAGCTCCGGTAAGCAGGGCCGCTTTTTTAATAAAATCTCTCCGGGTATCAGACATGTGGTAGTTTGTTGTTGTGTAGTCCATAGACGATGGATCATGGTTTATTTCAATATGGTAAATTTACAAATACGTTGCTACGTTGACCAATACAAATTCAACTATACGTTGTCATTTCGAACGAGGTACGAGGAAAAATCTTTTGCGCTGGCTAAATTTGGCGTATAAGATTTCTCACTATCGTTCGAAATGACAGGATGGTAAAACTTGTTTTTCTTTAAACTATGGACTATTGACCATCGTCTATAAACCATAAAAACCTACCCAACCCTGGCGGCTATTACCTGTTCGCACAGACCAAAGGATAGTGTCATGCCGTTGCCGCCGAGGCCGTTAATAACGGTTACCCCGGGCTCAACATCTACTATCAGTTCGGTAGCGCCATTGGTCATTTTAGGGTAGATACCGTGCCACGACTGCAGGAGGCTCCAATCCTTAAAAGTGGCAAAAGTATGTAAGTATTCGGTTATTAAATTATTAATAAATGCCTTGTCAAACGGGTCATGCACCAGGCCATACTCGTGCGAATCGCCGATGGTGAGCTCACCGCTGCCATTTTGCGATACCATGACGTGGATACCCCAATTTAAATGTGTAGCATATTGCTCTTCGTAGCGTTTACGCAGGGCGGGCAATGATGCCGCTGCCTGAAAGCCGGGATAGTGTATCATGGATAAACCACCACACAGCGATGGACCAATACGCCATTCATCAGGCTGGGTAACCAGACGCATCATCTGTAATTTGCACTTGGTTATGGGCGTTTGGGCAAACAGCTCAGGGTAAAGGGTTTCAAACTCGGCACCGCTGCACACAAATATTTCATCGGCCTGCCAGCTTTGGTTGCCTGATATTACTTTAGGATATTCAATACGGCTAATGGCGGTATTCCAATGAAACTCTACACCATATTTTTCGGCCAGGTATTTGGCTACCTGCCCTACGGCCTCGCGCGATTCAATGATCATTTCTTCGCCGCTCCACAAAGCACCCTTTAAACCGTCGGGATTAACCGCTGGTGATTTGGCAAGCGCCTGCGCGGGGTTAAGCAAAGCGCAATCGCGCAAAGTTTGGTTAACTTCTACATATTCCTGAATTACCTGCAATTCATCATCGTGATAGGCCAGATGTAAGGAACCAACCTCGTTGTGCCATATGTTAGCCTCGGTACAAATGGTTTTCCAGATGCTGCGCGATAACATAGCCCGATCAAACATAGGGCCTGTAGCCTGGCCGATAGGCCATATCATCCCAAAATTACGGATGGATGCCCCAACCGCGCGTTCGTTACGTTCAAATACAGTTACCTTATAACCACGCGTGGCTAAGGCTCTGGCGGTGGCTAAGCCCACAATCCCTGCGCCTATGATAATTGCAGAGCCCCCCTGCCCCCTGGAGGGGGAGTTTTTTGATTGATCTTGATTCATATGTTAAATATGATCAGGTTAGTGATGTTATCAGATCATCAGTTTCCGGATCGCTTTTTTTTGAATTTTGACTTTTTAATTTTGAATTTCTGCTTCCTCCGGCGCTTTGTAAAAAGTAGATGAGCGATAGTACACCGCAAATACCGCCTACAACGGCTACAATCATGACGCCTTCTTTAAAAAAGTTGCCCCAGCTGATGTTAGGGCGACCCAATTCTTTTATCAGCAAAATGCTTACACTACCCAGGTAACCCATAGAATCGGCTACATACATGATAAAACCTACATTGCTCCGGTAGTTAAAGGTAGCTATCATCCGCTCAAAAAATATGGCGTTGTAGGGTACGTAACCTAAATAAAGGCCAAGCCCGGCCATCGTCATCCAACTTACGGGGCTTATCAGTTTCAGGGTGAACAGCATGGTTGATACACCAACCAATACGCATCCGCCAATAATGAACAGGTGAATAATGCTGAACGCTCTTAGGTTCTTTTTAACCAGGATAAGTAAACTCATGGCCACCAGAACAATGACCGATATAATAGAATCTATATTGGTATAAATACTATTACTTTTTACGCCAAGATCTGTCCATATCTCTACCTCAAAATTATCGCGTACATCGCGCATAACGGTAAGCAGTACATATATAATAATGGTGAGGATAATGCCCGGTAAAAATCTGGCAAGGAATTGCCTGCGCTCAGCCCCGTTCATAGGGCTGCGTTCGGCACGCTGCTGTTTATCTTCAATGGTTGGTGCAGGCATCAGTTCCATACAAAATACAAATAGTAGCAGGGGCAGTACAAATATGGCTCCTGTTAAAAAGGGCATATGGTATTCGTTCACATGAAAAACGGTTAGCAGTGTACGCCCTACCGTTTTTACAAAGCCCGAGGCAAATATTAAACTGATAGATAATACCGCTGCCATAAATTCGGTAGAACGGCGGCCTTCCAGATACCCGAAAACCAGCCCCCAGATAAGCCCTAATGGGAAGCCGTTTATAAACAGGAAAACAATATTATAAGGCGCCGGTATCACTGCAAAGGCCGCTAAGGCCAGCCAGGCAATGCCAATGAGCGTTAGTATATAACGCGCCCGGTTTTTACTGTTTACTTCGGCAATAAAACGGATTCCATAAAACTTGCTGAAGGTGTAGCCAATAACCTGTGTTATTACCAGCCAAACCTTATAATCAATATGCAGGTATTGCTGCCCGGTAAAGGTACCGGCCGCAAAGGCCTTGCGGAAGGCATACATGGAGGTATACAAACCAAAGGCCGCGACCGCCGCCATTATCGAGACCAGGGAATACGGCCATTTGGCCACCTTTATCCGCAATTGATCCATCAGCTTCATGGTGTTACTGATTTATGATGTCTATTACCTGTGCTATATCATCAATAATATGGGTAGGATTGTAGGTTTCCAGTTCGGCACGGGTAAATATGCCGGTGGTTACGCCTATAGTATATCGGCAGCCCGTGTTCTGGCCTTCGCGCACATCAACCTCAGTATCCCCTACTTTGGCAACCTCCAGTGGGTCGGTAATGCCACCATCATGCATCATTTTTTGGATCATATAAGGATGCGGGCGACCAAGTTCTACCTCATCTGAACCTACTACGTGATCAATCAATCCTTTTTCGCGCCATTGCAGGCGGTTAACAATAGTATCGGCAATGTCACGTGAAAAGCCGGTATTAATACCTACCTGAATACCGGCAGTTCGCAGGGCTGCAAGTGTTTGTTCAACGTGGGGCAGGGGCTCAATACCCGGTTCAAACTGGTAAAAGTTGATCATTTGCTGTACAAACTCCTTATGGATGATGTTTACCAGCTCGTCGGTAATGAGGGTGGTATTTGCTTCGTGCTCATGAAGCATTTTACGGATAGCCAGTGTTTTTTCGTAACCCATCAGTGGGTCAATTTTAGCTATCTCCACCTCATATCCTGATTTTTTCATCGCAGCCTGAAAGGCTTTGCTTACCTCATGATCGTCTTTTACCGTAGTGCCGGCAATGTCAAATACTACTAATTTAATGGCCATAATAACGTGTAATAAAGTTTAGCAATACTAAACTTTATTTATTAATACCAAACTAAGTTAGTGTTAAGGTTGGGTTAAGGGGACAACTCACCAAGTCATTGCTTCGCTGGACTGCCCTCGTCTCCTGCGGCAGAAAGAGGGTAAATATGTCATTGCAAGGAGGAACGACGAAGCAATCGCGAACTATGTATGTTATCTCTATAGAGTTCGCGATTGCCACGCTACGCTCGCAATGACAAATTTTAGCGATGTCGGGGTGAGTCTTCTCCACCATTAAAAAATCTCTACTTTTTTTCTTCAAAAAAATAAATCACCAGCATGATGGCAGTTATCTTTCCCAGGTTTTTTGGGGTGTGTGGGAT
>NZ_JBCECK010000220.1:294-6577 GCF_039207105.1 Mucilaginibacter sp. | reverse complement strand
GTTAGGCAGGTTCATCTCTTTCATCTTATCAATAAAAAGTTGCAGATCGGCCTCATGCGGCGAAGCCTGCATATCATCCTGCCAAGTATCCAGCGATATACCATCGCTGTTGAAAGTCATTTTGCGGGTATTGCTGATACCAGCAATTTTAACTTGTATACCGTTGTTATCTTTTAAATAATCAGAGTGTGCACTAAGCTGGTTAAACAGCGTTTTACCTATATTACCGGTACCCAGGCAAAAGGCGTGCAAGGTTTTGGTAAGCTGCACAAAAAAGGCATCATGAACGGCATTTAAAGCTTTTGACAGGTCATTAGCTGAGATGATAACCGAGATATTATACTCTGACGATCCCTGCGCTATGGCCCGCACGTTAACCCCGTTACGACCCAGCGCATGAAATAACTTGCCCGACATACCCGGGGTTTGTTTCATGTTTTCGCCTACTACGGCCAGTATGGCCAGGTTCTTTTCAATCACCAAATGCTCCAACTTTTTGGCCAGTAATTCGAGTTCAAACTCCTGCTCAATTACCTGTTTGGCACGATCGGTATCCTGTGGTTGCACTGCAAAGGTGATGCTATGCTCTGACGAAGATTGGGTGATAAGGATGATATTGATCTGCTCGCGGGCCAATAAGGAAAACAGGCGACCGCTAAAGCCCGATTTACCCACCATACCACTGCCCTCTAAATTGAGGATACTGATATTATTGATAGAAGATATCCCTTTGATAGGCAGTGCCGATGGCTTGCAGTTATGGCGGATCACGGTACCCTCAAACTCTGGCTCAAAGGTGTTTTTGATAACGATAGGAATCTTTTTCAAAAATGCAGGGATCATGGTTGGCGGATAGATCACCTTGGCGCCAAAATAAGAAAGTTCCATTGCTTCGGTATAGGTAAGCTCGGCCAAAGGGAAAGCCTTTTTCACCATCCGCGGGTCGGCGGTCATCATACCGTTAACGTCTGTCCATATTTGTATTTCTTTCACATTGAGAGCCGCGCCAAATATTGCAGCGGTATAATCGCTGCCGCCGCGACCAAGCGTGGTGGTTTGGCCAACATCATTACCGGCAATAAAGCCGGTAACGACCAGCATTTTGTCCTTATTTTGTTCGTGCAGGTTGCGGATCAGCATTTCGGTCAACTCGGTATTTACTTTGGCGTTTCCAAAGGCACTGTCGGTTTTGATCACCTCTGTGGCGTCAACAAAAAGTACATCCTTAAATTGCTGAGCGGCAATTTTGCTTACCATAATGGTTGAGCAGCGTTCGCCGTAGCTTAAAATCTGGTCGCGGGTTTTTGGGGTAAGTTCCCTGAGGGTAAGTACGCCCTGCAGTAACTCTTCTAACTGGTTAAAATGAATTTTTAAGCGGGTAAACGCCGGGTTTTGGTTTTGCACATCAAGCAGGCTTTTTACAACTTCAAAGTGCCGTCTTTCCAGCTCGGCCAGTGCGGCGGTAAAATCATTGCCCTGGGCCGCGTCTTCGGCCATAGAGGCCAGCAGGTTGGTAACCCCGCCCATTGCCGATAGCACCACTACTGGCTTTTCGTCATTTTTAACTTCATCGCTCAGGATGTTTAGAAGGGTTTGGATGCTTGTAACCGACCCTACGGATGTACCGCCAAATTTTAAAACTTTCATTTATGGTTTAGTATGTTGCCTCACCCTGCCCTCTCCAAAGGAGAGGGTTCTAAAACTCTCCGTTTTAAGTCCTCTCCTTTGGAGAGGATTTAGGTGAGGCTGGTTTAGCCTTGTTTAATTTTCTTTTGTAATGTCCAACAAAAAAGCCTTCCCCGTTTCGGAGGAAGGCTTTCATTTGGTTTATCTTTTATGTTTTTACACCATACGATTATCTTCCTCCGAGTTTTATGCCGGTGGTAATAATAGATGTAATAATGGTGTTGTTAATTGTCATATATAATGTCTGTAAAGTAAGTAGATTATTTTTTAATAAACAAGCATTATTTTAAATTAATTAAATGAGCACGAATTATTTGTGAGGCGATGAGAATTGTTTCGAATTACACGAATTCTTGAATGAATATGTCAATTCGTGCAATTCGCTTCAATTCAAAAAAATTCGTGACAAATTAAATTGTTACTTTTGGGGTTATATAATATGCAGGGACTCATTACAAAATCAACCGGAAGCTGGTACCAGGTGCAAACACCCGATGGGCAAAAGATAGATTGCCGCATTAAGGGTAAATTCAGGATGAAGGGTATCACCACCACTAATCCTGTGGCTGTTGGCGATGTGGTTGATTTTGAGATGGAACCGGATAGCGCAAATGGTGTGATCACCAATTTACAGCAGCGCAAAAACTACATTATCCGCAAGGCTATTAACCTGAGCAAGCAGGCCCAGATCATAGCCGCCAATCTTGATCAGGCCCTACTGGTAGTTACCCTAGCATCGCCACGTACCTCATTGGGTTTTATCGACCGCTTTTTGGTAACTGCCGAGGCATATGACATCCCGGCAAGGCTCATTTTTAACAAACTCGACCTGTTTAGTGACGAAGGCTTGGAAATACTGACTTACTATAAATCTATCTATGAAAACATTGGCTACCCTTGTTTTGAGGTTTCGGCGTTGGAAGGTACCAATATTAACCAGGTTCAGGACCTGTTGAAAGATAAGGTAACCTTGTTCTCGGGTCACTCGGGTGTTGGTAAATCAAGTCTGATCAATGCTTTATTGCCCAGTTTAGATTTACGTACCCATATGGTATCTGAATGGAGCGATAAGGGTATGCACACCACCACTTTTGCCGAAATGTTTGAACTGCCACAAGGCGGTTTCATTATTGATACCCCGGGCATCCGCGAATTAGGGGTTATCGATATAGAAAAACAGGAGCTTAGCCACTTTTTCCCGGAGATGCGCTCACGCATGCATGATTGCCGCTTTAACAACTGCCGCCACATCAACGAGCCCGGCTGCGCCGTACTGGAAGCTCTTGAAAATGAAGAAATTGAACTATCACGCTACGAGAGCTACCTGAGTATTTACAACGGCAACGATACGAGAGCGTAGGAAGAGTCAAGAGATTAGAATCAAGAGTTAAGACAGCAACTTGTTTCAGGATCTTTCGCGTAAAGCAGGCATGTGTTTGGGATTCCCTGCTTTGCGAAGTCAAAGGCCTCACAAAGCAAGGAAGATCACATTATACTCTTGAAACATGGCTTCCTACTACCCTCATTTCCACTAAACTTAATTGGTTTCTTCTGGCAAGTACCCTATCGGCCTGGTTACGTATTGATGAACTCATTTTGGCGTCCATATGCCCATTAACTATCCCATACACTACATAGGTTGTTGCATCAAATAAAATATTGAGTTGCGCGTTTCCTCCAACGTGTATATGGTTTACACCGGTTGTACCGGGAGCTGTTCGTCCGTTGGCTGTTCTGTTAAATATCATCCGGAGGGTATTGGCCATCGCTACGTCGTGTCCCTGAACCTCACTTACAGCGCCTGCAACTACCTGCCCGCTTAACTCCTGTAAATAAACGGGCGATACATGCCTTCCATAATGAATACCATTGTTATCAGCAATATCCTGGATATTAGAGTCTGTAGCACTTGCCGGGCCCAATCTCATCCTGATGGCTTCGGCTAATTTAGCTTTGATCGCAGATGGATTTAACCGTGTATGATTGTCCTTTAACCATTGAATATTCGGATGTCCGTTCACGGTATTTTTCTGATTGTTTGTAAGCGCCATATCTTTAATTAAATTGATAATGTATGCTGCAAACTTATAGTGTGGCACTCTTTTTACGAATCCCCAATATTGGGTATATAGTCCCTCCAAGTGGTGATTTATAGCAAAAAGCGGGTATTTGACAGATGTAATACTGCCAAATGCCCGCTTTTTCAGGATAAACAGCTTGAGCTTACGCTAACGCCACTTTAAAATCATCCATCAGGTCTTCCAGGTCTTCAATACCTATAGACAGGCGGATCATGCTTTCCGGGATACCCATTTCGGCGCGTTTTTCCTTACCCAATTCAAAGAATATGGTTTGGGCAACCGGGATAGACAGCGTACGGGTATCGCCCAGGTTACTTGATTTAATAACCAGCTGAAGCTTATTTAAAAAGGCCAGGCAATCAATGCTTTCATCAAGCTCGATGCTCATTAAGCCGCCAAATTTGTTAAATAGTTTAGCCGCACGCTCATGCTGCGGGTGGCTTTTCAGGCCCGGATAAAATACTTTTTTAACCAGCGGATGGCTTTCAAAATATTCGGCCAGTGCAAGCGCGTTGTTGCAGGCCCGCTCCAAACGCAAAGCAAGTGTTTCTGCGCCTACAGAAATAGAGTGGGCAGCCTCGGGCGATAATGTTCCGCCCGAATCACGTAAGCCTTTTTTACGGATCTGGGTAAGGCCCAGGTTTTCAGGTTTTACCTGTTTTTTAAACGATTCAAATATGTTAGGGAAGTTTGCCCAGTTAAATAAACCGGTATCGGTAACGCAACCGCCCAGCGCATTGCCGTGACCGCCTATGTATTTGGTTAATGAATTGATAATTAAACTGGCCTTCACATCAACCGGGTTAAACAGGTAAGGTGAGGTCATGGTATTATCAACCATGTATATGATGCCTTTTTCGGCACACAGATTGCCAATAGCTTCCAGATCAGCTACCTGAGTGGCGGGGTTGGCAATGGTTTCAACAAAAACCATCTTGGTGCTTTCCTTAATTTCTTTGCGTACGTTTTCAACATCTGTGGCATCAACATAGGTAACATCCAAACCAATATCGGTTAGGGTTTGAAAAACACTGCGGGTATTGCCAAATAAAAATGAACTGGCTATAATATGGTCGCCTTGTTTAAAAAGAGACATTACTGTTGCCGAAATTGCCGCCATGCCTGTTGAAAAAGCAATAGAAGCAAACCCCTTTTCCATATTGGTTATCTTATGCTCCAATGCGGTAACCGTTGGGTTGCCCTGACGTGAGTAAGCATAACCTTTTTTCTTGTTCTGAAAAATATCAACCAGGTCCTGTACATCATCATGCCCGTAAGTTACCGAGGTATGCACGGGTTTATGTAAGGAGCCATGCTCTGGTTTACCCAGGCGGTCGTCATGTAAAATGGTGGTGGTAAAGCCTTTTTTAGTTGTCATTGTATTAAAATTTAAAGGCACCAATTACAGCAATGGAATTATTAGGAGCAATCAGTGTTATATAGTAGCGGTTGCGAACTTAATGAAATAGGTACGAATTAAAAAGATAACAACAAGGTTAATACATGCTAATTGACATAAACGAGACTAATAACCCTTGAATTGAAATTTAATTCGTGAAATTCGGCCTTATTCGTGTTAATTAGCATTTACTTATGAGAGCTGTACTACAACGTGTTTCTGAAGCAAGCTGCATGGTTAATGGCCAGATAACCGGCGAGATAGACACCGGTTTCCTGGTACTACTGGGCATTGAAGAAACCGATACTGACGAGGACCTAAACTGGCTGGCCGCCAAAATTGCCAACATGCGTGTTTTTAGCGATGAGGAGGGCCTGATGAACAAAGCCCTGGCCGATATCGGTGGCGAGATTTTACTGGTATCGCAGTTTACGTTATACGCACAGACTAAAAAGGGTAATCGCCCCTCATTTATCCGTGCGGCAAAACCCGATAAAGCTATACCGCTATACGAGCAAATGATCGCTACCCTGCAAAACCTAACCAGTAAAAAGGTAGCCACTGGTATTTTTGGCGCCGATATGAAGGTAAGCCTGGTAAATGACGGGCCTGTCACCATTATAATAGACACGAAGGTTCGCGAATGAAGACGAATTTCACGAATAATTATTAACTCAATTTAATATCTATTACTTTGATTTATGCCTGAAATTCTGTTTAAAGAAGAATCTTATAAAATAATAGGAGCTTGTTTTGAGGTCCACAAAATATTAGGTCATGGATTCAAAGAAGCCGTCTATAAAGATGCTTTGGAGTTAGAATTTAGTAGATTAAATATTCCTTTTCTACGCGAGAAGGCATTCTCTATAACTTATAAAGAAACAAAGCTTAAACACTTTTTTATAGCCGACTTTATTGCCTATGATTCTATTATACTGGAGATAAAAATTGGCAGTTATATTGGGGAACCATACATCAAACAAACCTTAAACTATCTTAAGACCTCCGGGCTCAAACTCGGCATAGTTATCAACTTTGGTGCACCTTCTTTAAACTATCAAAGAGTCGTTTTTTAATAACTCAATCAAGTATAATTCGTCTTCGCACTTCACATAAT
>NZ_JBCECK010000220.1:0-284 GCF_039207105.1 Mucilaginibacter sp. | reverse complement strand
TAATTCGTCAAAATTCGTGTAATTAGTGAAAAGTTTAATTATGGAGATCAAAGAAGCGCAGAAACTTGTGGATAAGTGGATAAATACTATGGGGATCCGCTATTTTAATGAACTTACTAATACCGCCATTTTAATGGAAGAGGTAGGAGAGGTGGCCCGCATTATGGCCCGGCAGTATGGCGAGCAGTCCTATAAAAAATCAGATACAGAAGTTAACCTGGCCGATGAAATGGCCGATGTACTTTTTGTATTGATATGCCTGGCTAACCAAACCGGTATTGACC
>NZ_JBCECK010000219.1:0-6586 GCF_039207105.1 Mucilaginibacter sp. | reverse complement strand
TTGCAGAAATGGTTAAGTTTCCATCCTTTATCTCGAACAAAAAGTTTTCCAGTATAGGCAAAACGGTACTGTTGCTTAACGCACCGCTTACCGACTGCAGCTGTTTGAGTAATGTTGATGTAGAAACAATGAATCTCATATGGGTCTGTTTAATCAATCAAAAATATAAAAAAGCCTCTTCTAAATCTTCTCCTAAGGTGAGGATTTGCCTACTTTTCTTTTAAGCCCATCTCCTTTGGAGAGGGGTTGGGGTGAGGCAAAGGGTTACCAAAAATATGAAATTTAATGAGCATACTTTCGTTTACGAATGTAATGTTGAAAAATAGCACATATTAACACTAACAGTAACGGTGCAATTGTATTTACCAGCTGCCAGTACATTTTTTCGTTACGGATGCGGGCCCGGTTAAGCAGGCGGATCCTGATCTCTTTGGTGCGCAGGGCAATCAGGCCCGAATCGTCGGTCATATAGTCGGCAATGTTCAGCAGCAGGTTCTTGTTGCCATAGGTTTGCTGTGTGTAATGATCATACCCCAGCGGGTATGGCGAGCCATCACTTCCTACCTGGTTCTTCAAAATATCGCCATCGCTTATCACGATCATTTTAGTAGGCACGCTTTCGGGTTGTATAGTAGCCTGCTCCTGCAGCCCTTCGGGCAGCGGGCGGTTTCGCCAGTCAGATACAAATTTGCCCTCCAGTAGCACCCCTACCGTTTTGGGCGAACTCTGAAACTCTTTAGGATTAGGTTCCTGCTCCAGGGCCTGCAACGATAGCATGTGCGGCGCGCTCAGTTTTTTGTTAAAGGGCGATGAGGCAAGCAATACCGTTTTTTTAACATTTTTGGTATCAAGCACATCAATGGTACTGATAAACTCGGTGCTGATGGCATCCAGGTTTTTAACAATGGGATGTTTAGATACAGGCATCAGCAGCGGATAAAACAACCAGGGCAGCATTTGTATTTGCGCCTGCCCTGCCACCTGCCCCGTAGCTACTGGTATCTGCGAGCAGCTCATATCGGCGATCAGGTCATAATTGATGCGGATACCGTAACGAAAAAGCTGATCGTCCAGATTAAGCTGTTTGGCAAAGGTCAGTTGTTCACCGCCGTGTCCGCGCAGGCTGTCCAGCTCAGCGCTTACCTGGTCAATGGCCCACAGCACGCGGCCACCGTGCATAATATATTGGTCTATCTTAAATTTCTCCAGTTCGGTAAATTTCTTGTCGGGCTTAGGTATCACTAATAGTTTTATCCTTTGCAGTCCGTTTAGGCTAATGCTGTTTAGATTTACACGGCCAACCTCATAACCATCGGCCAGTGATTTCATGGCATCATTCAGTTGCAGGTCAGTTAGCTCATTATGTCCTTCGGTAAAGCCAATTTGCGGTTTGCCCCCACTGGCAGCTTTTTTTATAGCCGATACAAAAGCGTATTCTAAATTTTGGATAGAGTTGTTAAGCACTTCATCGGGCGAGAGGCCTATCCGGCTCAATAATAATTTTACAGGAATATCTTTGTCGTTCACCGATACCAGCGCCGCCGGGAATATCAATTTCTGCGATACGCCATCATCTGTTTTTACGCTGAGGTTGGTGGGCTCAATACCACGGGCTTCCAGATTTTGGATAGCCTGGTTTTGCTGCTCACCGGCCAGATTCTTCAATGGGTCGGCAAACTCAAACTGTATTTTGCGATGGCTGTAAGCTTGCAAATCGCTCAGCATATCACGTGTAGCACCTTGCAAACGTTTAAAACCTCCCGGCAAATTATTGCCCTGCAAATAAACCGTAACCTTTACCGGCTGCTGTAAGTCGCCGACAATTTGACGACTGATGGGTGATATGGTATACCGTTTTTCGGCAGTGAAGTCAAAACGGGTAAAAGCGATGTTCGATAGGATAACAATGACCAACAAGCCCCCAAGCCCCATGAAGGGAGAACTATCAGTAAATTTCTTTTTTCGCTGGCTGATGATCACAAACAATGTAAGCCAGATAAACACACCAGCAACAATTATAAAATAAGCCAGATCGCGCGTATCCAACACGCCCCGGCTTACCGACTGATAATGTTCCGTAATGCCCAGGTTTTGCAGGCCCAGATCCTGTAGCGAAAGCAGCTGACTCAGGGAATCAAACCCGCTGTAGAAAAAGAAACACAGGAATACGGCTATAGTAAAAGCGATGATCTGGTTTTTGGTTACCGATGATGCAAATAACCCGATAGCCGTAAACACCACTCCCAATAAAAACAACCCAATGTACGAGCCAATAACCGCCCCGGTATCAATATTACCCTGCGGTGTACCCAGTGTACTTACCGAAAAATAATAAACCAGCGTTGGCAGCAGGGCAAAAAGTACCAGCAGCACACTGGCCAGGTATTTACCCAGTATAATTTGCCAGTCGGTAAGGGGGCGGGTGAACAGCAGTTCGAAGGTTCCTTCCTTACGTTCCTCAGCTAATGACCGCATGGTAATGGCCGGTATCAGGAACATGAACAGGTATGGCGCGGTGCTAAAAAGACTATCAAGACCGGCATAGCCGTAATCTAAAATGCTTGAATCTGGGAACACCCATAAAAACAGACCCAATACCAGTAAAAACACGCCAATGGTAACATAAGCCACCAGCGAACTGAGGTACGAAACGATTTCTTTTTTGAGGATGCTAAGCAATTTTCAGTGGATGTTAAGCGCCGAAATTACAATATTATTATTCCAAAGCAAAAAGGGTGATCGCTTTTAAAATTTACAGATTATTTTGGCTAAAGCCATTCATCTTCCTCTACATTATCTCCGTCCACTAAAGTGAGACGGCAATTAATTAGGCATGACTTAACAAACCAAGCTTTATATACTCACCCTGACATCGCTACGCTTGTCATCCCTCTCTACGCAAGCGTAAAGAGGGGGATTGTTATTTTACTAATTGTTTTTTTACCCTCTTTGCCCAAAGGGCAGAGAGGGTGGTCCAGCGAAGCGTAGACCGGGTGAGTCAAATGTACCCCATGCTATTTTCAACAAATTTCACCTTTCGTTAACAGCAATAAAATTTATTCAAAATTCGTACTAATCCCAAATACCGTTTTGCACCGTAAATATTACCGGCTGACCGCCGGTTACCATAATGGTATGTTCGTGCTGTGCTACAAAACCGCCTTTATTACCAATCAATGTCCAGCCATCGGCCTGCGTATCGGCAATAGTTGACCGTGTTGAAATAAACGTTTCTATAGCCACTACCGAATTCTTTTTGAAACGGGTGGTGTTATATCGGTCGTAATAGTTAGCTATCTCGTGAGGTTCTTCGTGCAGGCTGCGGCCAACACCATGCCCGGTGAGGTTTTTGATTACCGTGTAACCGGCCTTTTTAGCTTCCGTTTCAATTAAACGGCCAATCTCAGCTATTTTAACACCGCCTTTAATATTACTGATCGCTTTCTTTAATATCTCTTTCGATGCCTCAACCAGTTTACCGTGACCATGAATATCCTCACCCAATATAAATGAACCGCCATTATCGGCCCAATAACCGTTTAACTCTGCCGATACATCGATATTGATCAGATCGCCCTCTTTCAGGATCTTATCTGCCGATGGTATGCCATGCGCGGCCTCCTCATTAACACTGATGCAGGTATAGCCCGGAAACTCATAAGTTAACAAAGGCGCTGATCGCGCACCCATCTGCGCCAGCAATGCGCCGCCATACTCATCAAGCTGTTTGGTTGACATACCCGGCCTGGCAAACTCACGCATCTTTTTCAGGGTGATGGCAACCGCGTCGCTGGCCTCCTGTATCCCTATTCTTTCGTCTTCGGTGGTTATGGACATTTTTTTAACTTTTATCAGCTACAAATTAAGGATAAATAAATTCATAGTCTATTATGGCTCTGGCTGGATGTTACCTGGTAAACCCAATAAAAAAAAGCCTTAAACACTTTGATGAGTGTTTAAGGCTTTTATCAATTGTTTATAAATTTAGAAGCGGTATGCTATGCGCAAGCCCGCCTGGCCTATTGTGCCATCTTTTGACCAACCTTCGTATCTAACGCCTAATTCAAGACCTTGAGCAAAGGTATAACCAATACCTGGCGAATAAGCAAATGCTGTACCGCTGGCATCTCCTGTAAAGAAAGCGGCACCTACCTGGCCTTCAGCAAAAAAGCCTTGCTCAATGTAGTATTTGATACCTGCTTTTACCGGTACCGCACCAAATGAGCTACCATCAATGTCTTTAAGTATACCTTTTGCCTGGAAAGAGTTATATCCGGCTGAAACTGTAAAATAAGTACTTGGAGCTATAGGTAATTCATATTTTAATGAACCACCCAATACAGAGCCGTAAAAATGGTGAATATCGCCAGTTGGTAAACCGGCTTCAAAGCCAATACTGAATTTACCACCGTCAGATTTTGTTTGCGCAAAAGTTGTGAAAGTTGTACCTGCAATAAGCGCTAAGGCTAAGAGAATTTTTTTCATGGTTTTTGGTTTGATGTGTGATTACTTAGTACAGTAACGGCAGGGGACCCGAAAACTGAGGTTCGATATAATAGACGCACATAATGGCAAATAGTTTCAAAATATTTTAAAAAATATTTACAGATACTGTGCAAAAGAGTTCATTTTACACTATTCACCGTATTAAATAGCACAATATAAACTTTTGTTTTAGCGGCCATTTTTGTAAATTTGTAGGGATAGAGGCGAGGTGAATTTTCACTATCAAAACTGCTTCCCGGCAGGTGATAAAATAAACCCAGAAGCGCCAAAAACAATTCAAATATCTGACAAACAATATATTAACACTTTTTAAAGCTCAAAAAAGCCATGAAAAAGTGTTAAAAATGAAAGTTTTCGTTCCAATTCTGCTCAATTCCACTCAAAAACCGGCGAATTTTGAAGTTTTTTGAGCCAAAAAGTATTAAAATAAAAATTTTAAAAAGTCGGGCAGATAAGAAAACGGGGATATTAATTAGCAGTGAGGGAAATGAATATTTGTTCGAGCGGGTCATTATTATTTTTCCCTCGCAGGCCGGTCAGGGTATCATCGGCTACAATTTTGCCCCGGTTAATAATGATCACTTTGCTGCAAACGGCCTCCACCTCTTGCATAATATGGGTAGACAGGATAATGGTCTTGCTTTTGCCCAATTCCTGGATCAGCTGGCGTATGCCTATCAGTTGGTTAGGATCGAGCCCCGAGGTTGGCTCATCTAAGATCAGCACATCAGGGTTGTGCAATATGGCCTGCGCCAACCCTACCCGCTGGCGGTAGCCCTTGGATAATTGCCCTATTTTCTTGTGTTGCTCAGGGCCAAGTCCGGTTTGTTCAATAACCTCTGCAATGCGCTTATGAGGGTCATGCAGCTGGTGAATACCCGCTATAAAACCCAATGATTCTTTGACATACATATCCGTATACAGCGGATTGCTCTCGGGCAGGTAACCTATCCGGCGGCGCACCTCCAGGGATTGGGTTACCACATCAAAGCCACACACTGTAGCCTCGCCCGAAGTTTGGGGAATAAAACCGGTGAGTATTTTCATGGTGGTGGATTTGCCCGCGCCATTAGGACCTAAAAAGCCCAGCACACCAGGCTCAGCGCTAAAGCTGATGCCATCTACCGCGTTTTGCGCACCGTAAACTTTTGTTAATGCCTGCACCCGGATACTCATGGCTCAAAAATAGATTTTAGATGTGAGATTTGAGATATGAGATTTACTTAAAATTTGTCATCTACCTTTCAAAAACAACGGCATCGGTATTGGCGCCAAGCTCTGTTAGTATTCCGGTGATCTCCTGTACCATAGCATCGGGGCCGCAAACGTAAAAATGCCTGCTGAAATCTTTTACTTCGGCCTTTAAAAACTCTGCGTCAATACGGCGCTGGTCGTGCACGCTGTCTTTTTGATTTGTTATGGTAAACAGGGCATTGTCGCCAAGCATGCTTTTCAGCTCATCGGCCAGTATAATATCCTCATCGGTTTTATTGGAGAAGAATAGTTTATTATCGGCCAATGCCCCCTCCCGATTAAGCTGCCGGAGTATGGCAATAAAGGGGGTAATACCTGCGCCGCCGGCAATAAAATAGCCTGGGCCCTTATATTCAATGGTTCCCCAGGGCTCGCGCAAGATCAGTTCATCACAAACCTGCAGCTCCCCAAGGTGATTGGTAACACCTTCGTGGTCGGTATATAGCTTAATGGTGAACTGCAGAAAATGATCGTCAGTAAAATTGGTAAAGGTAAAGGGGCTCTGCTTATCGGCCCAGTCATCCTGATTAATGGACATCTCGGTAGCCTGCCCAGGGCTAAAAGTGAACCCATCGGGCTTTTCAATAATAAACTGCTTTACGTTGTGGGTAACAGGATGTATATCCAGTATTCTGACAATATGTTCCATGATGAGGCAAATAATTTGGTATATGAAAGATAAGGGAATTACCCGGTATTTGGTTTTAACTAAAGTAATTTAAGTATAAAATTTAGCTTTTATACCTTTATCCTTTCCCCTTTATCCTTTCGGCCTAAATTGTATCTTTGCAGCTATTATGAGCAAATCAACCGACGAACTTTTTAA
>NZ_JBCECK010000218.1:0-6611 GCF_039207105.1 Mucilaginibacter sp. | reverse complement strand
GAAAGGATGTAAAACTTAAAGCCTCAGTATAGCACTGAGGCTTTTTTGCGTTTAAACACTTTTCCACTTTCCATCACCACCACCTCTGTATCCACCTCTACCCCCCCCCCAAACCGTTCATACTGAGCTAAACTCTCAGCCTCCGCCAGATCAGTCGTGAACTTTATATTGCTTTGGGTTTGGTTAATAAGCTAATGCCGAGGTGATTTCCTGTCTGAATCAGGATTTTCAGAATTAAAGAATTTTCAGGATGGGAAGTTTTGAAGTAGCACTCTATCTCTCAATGGCTTGTCAGACTTACGAAGTTTTTAAACTTCGTAAGTATTTATATTGCTTTCGTAGCTTTTTTCTGATACAAAGTATCAAGCGATAAATTTAGAGGTGGCTATTTATTTTGGTGTGCTTAACACAGGTCGATGATAAGTACAGTTCGCGATTGCGTTATCGTTCCTCCTAGCAATGACATGTTTTTCACCCCATCCCGCAAAACAGAAAACCCGCCGTTGCCGGAAGGTTTCCTCGGAATATTAATAAGTTTAAACTCTTCTACTGCGTCGCGATGATCCGGTAAAGTATCCAATTATCGGTTTCATATACCCTGCGGTAATTTACTCCGCTGTTTACTATTCTGATCAGCGGGATATAGCGGTTATTGAGTTGTGTGTAGCCGGTAAACGGATTTTTAGGGGTTGCTATGAGTATATAGTCGTCGTAACGGTAGGGCGTTTCTATGGCGCTCAGAAACACTTCCTGGTAGGGGAGCGTAAGTTTATGGATGTCGTTTGTAAACGCGGCGATAGGGTAAGATATGGCGTCGTCCATTAATACATGAGCATCTTTAGGGAGGCTATTAATTACGCCGGCCATTTCCAGGGTTTCGCTCTGGTCTGTATTTGGGGTGCGGTTTATTAGCGTGGTAATAAACCTTTTTTCGTCGGTTATTAATGATTGGTTCAGGAAAATGTAGCCGGTATATAACTGGATCAGTATAATAACTGCCAGCACTATTTTTAATAAGCCCTGCCTTTTTATAGTGTGCGACTTAAATACAAGGCACAATAACGCAAGAATTAGGAAAATGAGGTAATACTCGTAGTTGAGGAATAACTTATCGTACTTGATGTGCAAAAATTCGATAAAGGCAAAAGGTGTTAAAATTGTTAAGGCCTGGTAGGTACTTTCCCTAAATAAATAAATAGCCAATAACACCATCGGGCAAAAATAGATAACCCTTACCGATACCATAACTGAAAGTTCGGGCAGTTGATAGTTGGCGCTCGTGGTGGCTATATCATAATTCAATTTATCAACCAGTACATTCCAGGTAGCGTAGGGGCTTTCGATAAAATAATTCAGATCGTTGGCATGGGTGAGGTTCAGGAGTTTATAACTGATCACCGATGCTATGGGTAGAATGAACAGGATAATATAAATAGCGAACGTTTTATTGATGAGCTTGCGGCGCAGGGAGGGACTGTTAAAACTTAAAAACAACCTGAAAATAGATTCCTTTTCGCCCAGATTTAAGCTTGGTAGGGTGATAGCTAATACCAGCGGAACGAAGAAGAGCGTAAGCCAGACAAACTTATAATCGCAAAAAATGAGGATCACCAAACATATACTGGCCAGCGAAACGTGGAAGGTTGTGTTTGACCGGTAAAACTTGAGCAGGTTAAAAAAGAACAGGTAAAAGAATATCAGCACCATGTAAATGGCTTTTCCTGAGCAGGCGGCATACAAAAGGCCCGGGTGCAGAAAAAACAATATCAGCATCATGTACAGATAAAAATCGTCATGATTGCGTTTAGTGAGCGACCTACTGATGATGTAGAATAATACAGCCGTACCAATAGCTGATGCTATTACCGGCGCCAGATATGAGTTAATTGCGCTGAAAATGAAAGTTGTATAAAATGGCAGCAAAGGTGATGTAAGCCCCATTACCTTAATACGGTTGCCCAAGCCCTCAAAAACTATTTTAGTTTTTTCAATATAAAAGATACTCTCGTGGTTATAATAGCCCAGGCGGTTTAAATAAATACCAATAACCAGGTAATAAGCGCCAAGTATCAGGGATAAAATAAAGAGGTATTGATTTTTTGAAATCTTCATCAGCAATAATCTTATTTAACGTTTAGCCTCACCCTGCCCTCTCCAGGGGAGAGGGTAATAGTCCATGATAGCATGGTATATAATTGACTCACCCGGTCTACGCTTCGCTGGACCGCCCTATCTTCGCCTGGGGCGGAAAGAGGGTGGGGGAAATTGATTAAGGACGAAAGCCAAAGGAGCAAAGAAAATATTTTTTCCACCCTCTTTCCAGCGAAGCTGAAGAGAGGGGCGACAAGCGTAGTGATGTCGGGGTGAGTCGAGAAACAGCCTGATTTGCTGCAACTGCCTCTTGATGGGATATTACTCTTTGAGGAGGATTTAGGTGAGGCTGATCTATTTAATAACATTGGTTGGGTTATTAACTTTACTTAATCCGTGATTGGTTTTTTCCCAGTAAAAAGGGTTTACGATAAGCTGGTACAAGCCCATATAAGCTGCCGCCGAGTGCATTAACCAGTAAACCGGATTGGCAATGGCAAATAATATCAATTCAAAAAAACGACGTTTAAATACAGCCATCATGTTAATGTAGATCATGAGGATGTTACCCACCATCAGGTTAAATATCGACATGAACAGCACCCAGTCCGGAAACAGTGTACGCATGGTTGAAAAATCAAATATCAGGTAGCTGATAAATATGGCCAGCAAAAGCGGGTATACTAAAAATGTGGCCGATGTTGCACCGATAAAGAAGTTAAAACCAAGAAACCCCCGCCATCCAATCTTTTTTACCAACGCAGCTGGGTTGCGCATGTGTACCAGGTAGGTTTGCATATACCCTTTTATCCACCGTGAACGCTGGCGTATCCAGTTAAAAGGTTCGTTATTGGCTTCCTCATAGGTGGTGGAATTGATAATGGCCACTTTATAGCCTTTGGCATAAGCACGCACACCCAGATCGGCATCTTCGGTTACGTTAAACGGATCCCAGGCGCCCAGCCCAACAAGGGCATCCATTTTAAAGTGGTTGCTGGTGCCGCCGAGCGGTATGGGGATATCAAGTGTATCAAGCCCGGGCAGCATGTAATCAAACCAGTAAGAATATTCCAGCGTGAACATCCGGGTTAGGAAGTTTTCGTTACGGTTAAAGTAGTTGAGGGCACTTTGTACGCAAATATATTTTTCGGGCAGTTTGGTAAATAAAGCCACTACCTTTTTTAGCTGATCGCTATCCGGAATATCCTCGGCATCATAAATGGTTAAATACTTACCTCTTGAAAAATACAAGCCGTAATTGCAGGCCTTGGGTTTTGTTTTGGGCAGATGATAAGGTACTACGATTACTTCAAACACACCCGGGAAGTCAAGGTTTTGCACTGCTTTCAGGGTTTTATCATCATCTTCCTCAATCAATAATTTAATATCCAGCTGTTCGCGTGGATAGTCGAGGCTTTGCAGGTTCCAGATCAGTTTTTTGATCAGCTTATCTTCTTTATAAACAGGTAGCAGTATGGTATAAACCGGGAGGGTGTCGTCAACTACTTTTCTCACATCATCTTTGGTAACCGCCTGGTGCAGCTCAAACCTTGAACCTACTAATGCCAGGAATAATTTAAAGATAATAGCTACCAGGAAAAACGAACTTACAATTACATTGATAATGATAGAGGTATTTTTGAAGCTTAAAACCAAACCTATAGCAACAATACCGATGACAACAAAAATGGCGATCAGCTGCGGATTAGTAAAGGTGGTGGAGGCCGAACTCTTCGGATCGCGCTTTAAAAGTTCAAAAACAGATGCCTTTACATATTTTTCGCCAAGCAGTTTGTGGCTTAGCCAGGTAATATCCAGATCGCTGGCAGCAATGATCTCCGGCTCCTTATCGTAAGTGAATCTGATATAGTCGATAAAAAACAGATCACTTGGGTCGCTCATTAAGGTTACCACCTTATTATTTTCAATGCGCAGCGGAAGTGCTATATGATCATTGGCAAATTTCAGGTCAATTTTTTTTAATACATCGGTATCAAAAGCCTCTTCCCTGATTGGTGCAAATGTAAAGCCCGCGTTGATTAATGAACGTTCATAGTTTTTGCGGGATATATAGCCAAAGTTAAGCGCGATCTTAACATATGACATGCCCGATTTTTCTGAAAAATTGCTGATCTTTTCCTGATCGCCTGGCGATATGAACCCATCGTTAACCAAAAGATCAGGAATAGAAATAGTCATTATCAAAGTCTTTTTAGTATGAAGTATTGAGTGATGAGTTCTGAGTAGTAAATTTTTTCTGTAGCGATTTATCGTACTTATAACTCAAAACTTACTACTCAGAACTCAATACTGATTAATCATTAAACAATTCTTGTGATTTTTGAACTTTTGAACGAACGTACAGGAACGACAGCAATATCAATATCAATATACCTAACAGGATGTACAGGTTATAGTTGTCCCAGAAACGGGTAAGGCCGCTTTTGGTATCCACATATTCCAGGTTTTCGCTTGATTTATTGATATTGAACAGGTATTTGTTGGAGTTGACATCAGATATACAAACGTTGCTTGACAGGGTTGAAAGCTGCTCAGTAATTGATTTGGAAGCGGCTAAAAACGCTTCGGAAAGATGCTTGCCTGTGGCGGTAAGTACCAGTGTGGCGTTATTGCTGCGGCCATAAAATATCTGGGCCAGTCCGTTTGATACCGTGTCTGACAGGGAGTAAACCGGTGTATTATTATCGGTGTTATATAGCCTGAAATCCTTCCTGAAATTGATAGGCGCGTCGGGGAACTCATCTAACAATTTATCATCTTTTGTCAGCAGCGCTATGATGTTATATTTTTTGAGTTCTTCGGGCTTAATTTCGTCAGAGTATACAAACTCAGGGAAGTTATTAGCGTTGATGTTGTTGTTAAGTTCGTAAATAATTTCGCCAAGGGCGCCGGCGGCATATTTTGCATAATCGCGGCTTACAGCAATGCGCGTAGTACCGGTGTTAAAGGCTTCCGGGTATTGGTAAAAGCTCAGGCTGCTGGTAATGAACGGGTTTTTTGATTCCAGGTATGATTTATCCACATCAACTTCGGCAAAAAAGTTGATGAAGCTGTCGCGGCAATGGCCGGTGGTTGGGAAAAACCTGAACTCAGCCTCCAGCGTATTGTATTTATGGTGCTGATAACGGTTAATGGTTATGGATGTATTTAACTTTCCTGATGCATCCAACTTTTCGCTGCTGATAAGCAAGCCATTCAGATAAATGTTAAAGAAACCGCGGTCGCCGGGGCTTAGGCCGCTGTAATTGGCCACAAAATGAATTTCAACTTCCTTAGGAGTGAAGCTAAAATCGCTGTTTTTAAAAGAGTAAGCACTTTTTAATGAACCTATGCCTGATAAGAAATCGCTTACGCCACCTATTTGTTTTAAGGATAGTTTTGAGCGGTTTTCGTCGATGCTTTTGAAGAAAGTGTTTTGCGCTTTCTCGATCAGCAGGTAGTCGCCGTAAGTTGAGTTCAGGATATTCATATTACCCAAAGCGGTAATAGCTTTATCGTAACCGGCATCATCACCACCGGTAACAAATAATATTTCTTTTGCTACGGTTTCCTGGCTTACCGTTTTAACCGGTGTCAAAATACCATTTGGCGCTGCAACCATGCGGGTAATGGTATCGGTAGCCAGGCTTACTGATTTGTGCAGGTAAAATAAGCCCTGATCATTTTGAGGGGTTACTTTTACTAACGCGCGTTTATCTGCAGGCAGGCTGTTGATGTTGCCCACTTGTATATAGTTGCGGATGCTATCGGGCAATTTACCTTCTTCAAATACCTGTATGTTACGTATTTGGGTCTTTTTTAACCTGGAGTAAGCCCAGGCTACTGCCTTAAGGTCATGCAGGGAAGGGTTGGCCGGGTATACAATAGCTTTTTTTGAATCGAAGCAATTGCTAATGTTCACGTTATCAAAAAAGTTCTTGTTGTTTTTTTGTAACGCCAGGAACGAGTAGTTTTTAATCTTTAACCAAAGAGCCGGGTTATCCAGATCTTTACACTCATCATCATTGATAGTCAACAGGGTTTTGATCTGTATTTTCAAAAACTTATCGGGCGATAAGTCTGCACGACTGAGGGGCAGAACAATTTTTTGGATAGAATCCTTAGTTAACCGGTTGCTAAAGGCGGGTTTATTATTAATAACAATATTAATGAATGAACGCTCTTTGATCAAAGCCTGCGAAGGTTCAAAATACAGCACCAGTTTGCTGCCGTTCATTTCTGTAAGCGGTGTTATTTTTACATAAAATGAATTGGCACCACTCATTCCATATATAACATCATCATCATGGCCAAGCGATTTAAATGTTACTATGTTTTGTGCCCTTGTTGCTGTACTCAATAAAAATACAAAGGCTAATAGTGATAAAAATTTATTCATCTGGTTGTTAATATTAATTTATAACGAAAAATTCTACTCTGAAATAATTACCATTATCGTCACTGCGATAGGTGAGTTCGCCACCCATTTCCTGGGTCATTAGTTTGGCTATAGATAACCC
>NZ_JBCECK010000217.1:0-6688 GCF_039207105.1 Mucilaginibacter sp. | reverse complement strand
GTATAGTACCTGCTAATAATGCCAATAATGATGATAAGCAGTTTATAGGAAATGGGTTGCCTAAATGGACAGCCTCATTAGGAAATACTTTCAGGTATGAAAACTGGGACTTGGGTATATTTCTTCGAGGTAATTTTGGCTATAAGGTTTTTAATATGCCTGCATTTTATTTGGGTACACCGGCTACTCAGGCAGATATTAACACGCTAACCTCGGCATATAACAGTAGCAGTAAGTATTCTAAACTGACCAACTCTTCTACAACATCTATAGCGTCTGATTATTTTTTAGAATCAGGTTCCTTTGTAAAGCTTGATAATATTTCCTTAGGATATTCACATCCTATATCATCTAAATATATTCATCGTATTAGAATATATGCTACCGGCCGAAACCTGCATACTTTCACAAAATACACGGGTGGTGACCCCGATCTGATACCTGTGAATGGTATAAGCCCCGGAATAAACCTCAATTCAGATGGAAACGGCACCTTGAATTATTATCCGTCAACCCTTCAATTGCTATTGGGGCTTCAGGTAACTTTTTAACCTATAATTTTTGTAAACATGAAACGCACAAAAAAATTAAGATATATAAGCTCTGGTACGGCTCTGATTGTACTATTATTAACCGGCAGTTGTACCAAGCTTGATGAAAAAGTGTATGATAAAGTTGCTGTCGATCAGTTTTTGACACGACGGGATGATGTGATACGTGATTTTTTAAGGCCTTTTGAACATGCTTATTGGAGCATTCAGGGCAACGATATTTTTGCTGTCAATGAAGACTCCTCCGATGAACTGGCCACTGTAAACCGCCAGGGCGATTGGCAGGATGGCGGTTACTACCAGCGTATGCATTACCATACCTGGACAATTAATGACGGGTTCACAAATGGCGCATGGACAGCTTTTTATCAAGGTATTACACTGGCTACAAATTCCCTGCAGGATATGGAGAATATAAAGGATCCGGGTAAATTAAACGTTACTCCTGCTGAGTTAGCTGATTTTAAAGCTGAATTAAAAACACTGCGTGCCTGGTTCAATTTAAGAGCACTTGACTTTTACCGAAATATTGAAATTATTACCGATGTCAAAACCTCAACACAAGGTAATAAACAGGTGCCGCCTCAAGAGGCCTTTAATTTTATTGAATCAGAGTTAAAGGCAGCTATTCCTGACTTGCCAACACGTGAAAGTTTAGGCGATAAGGGTATAGGAAGATGGACTAAAGCAGGTGCCGCTGCATTGCTTGTACGCTTATATTTAAACTCAAAAGTGTATACAGGGGTTGATAAATTTGCAGAGTGCGCTACAGTTTGCCAGGATATTATTAACGGTAAATATGGTTCGTATGCCTTAGATACCCGTTGGGATGCTCCCTTTGATTATACTAACAGTACAACTGCATCTGAAACCATATATGGCTTTCCTGGCAGTTTATCACGTACCCACTGGCAGTATGATGGAGGTATGTACTTTTTTGCCATGACCTATGATGCCGCTCCGCTCTATTGCGGGTTTACCGATTTTAACCAGGCTAACCCAAAATACGCACTACAACCGGGCAGAGATGTGGATAGTACAGAATATAGCTTTCAATTAGGCAAGCCATTTGTAAAGTTTCAAAAGTATCCTGATGATTATCGCCTTAAATTGTACAAAAATCTGGGTAACAGTAAAAGAGAAGGGATGTTTTTATTTGGATATTTGCCTTATCAGCATAGTGTTAACGGAAAAATAGTAACTGATACCGTGAAAGGAAACAAAGGAAATTATCCTTTGTACATCCGTGACCAGGTAGGTATGTTCCTGAATAGTAAGCCGGGCACAAAAATAGCCGATAAGGAATCAAACATGAACCATGCGGATCATAACTCAGGCGTATTCTTTTTGAAATATCCGCTTTATCCAACTCCTGATCCTAATAGGATAACCTCAGCTTATGCAGAGGTTAGGTTATCTGAAATATATTATTCACTTGCAGAGTGTAAATACAGATCGGGCGATAAACCAGGAGCTGTGACATTACTAAATGCTGTACGAGCACGTAATTACCCTGCAAATTCCCCAAGTTTATATAAAAGCGACGGAAGCCAGTTAACAGATCAGGAAATGCTTGATGAATGGGGGCGTGAGTTCTTAGGCGAGAACCGTCGTCGTACCGACCTTATTCGCTGGGGAGTATTTAGTTCAGGTAGCTGGTGGGATAAAAAACCAGATGGTGATAAGCATACTGAAATATTCCCGATCGGCAAGGATATTATGGGAGTGAACCCTCAACTGGTACAAAATCCGGGATATTAACGAGGCAATATATTATTCTAAAGCGCACAGCGAAATGAGTATGGCATAAATTACAGACTATACTCAAGCATAAAAGGTTGTTCTCGATATGATGAGGCAACCTTTTTTGTTGCTTTTCTATTATTTGAACCGTTAGTTATATCAGTATCAAGCAAAAGATATTGTTATTTTTGTAATAATGACGGATCTTAATGAATATGAATGCGAAATGCTGGATGCCGTACTGGAGGCTTTTGGCATTCCGGACAGTCTGACGCGTTTGCAATTGCTGGAACTTTTTGATCAGGATGAAACCACGGCTTTTGCTATGGTGCAGGCGTTGACCCGGGAAGGGTTTGTAGCAGAATCTGGTAAACATGGTGACTATGAATTACCGGAGAAACTTATTTTAAAACCAAAAGGCGAAAAGTTTCTGAAAGAGGGCGGTTTTACGCAACGTTACAAGCTTGAGCAGAAAAAAACGGTTGAAGTAGGTGGCACATTAGCCAAACTGCAACAGCAAAATATGCGCTTGCAGAATGTAAAGTTAGCCAATGAATCACAGATGGGTAATCTCCAAAAAACGATCAAAAATTTGCAAATACGGCAATATATTTATTTGGTTTTGATTGTGTTTGCCTTGATTATCGGTTATCTCATCGGTCACTTTACCAACTAAATATTATCAGTTAAAAAAATCCCGCTGTTTTTGCAACGGGATTTTTTTTTATAATGTTTAAATATTAATAACCAGGGTTTTGAGTTAATACCCCGCCGCTTAACTGAATCTCGGTCAGCGGAATAGGTACATGCTCATTTACACCTGTTTTAAAGCCAGGTAATAAAGCGGCTGCTCTTCCTGTTCGTACCAGTTCATAAAACCGGCGGTGTTCACCTAAAGCGGTTTCAACGCGCATTTCATGATAGATGTTGTCCAGAGTTACGCTGCTATATGCCGGCAAAATAGAATTATCAGTATTTCCTCCACTTTTTCTTGCCCTTGCCCTGATCTGGTTAACCAGGTCTGTTGCGTGTGCCGCATTGCCGCTTTGAAAAGCCGCCTCTGCTGTCCAGAGCATTACCTGGGCTAATCCGTAAACACGATCGTTAGTTGGTCCGTCACCAGCACCACCTCCATTATTGGTTGGAATTTCACTGGTAGCCAGCCAGTATTTCCTGTTCCAATAGCCAGTTTCGCTTGTTGAAGTATTGGCAACAGTGCCGTCTGGCATCTTTTCATTGTTGAATATAGCGGTTGCATGTAACCTCGGGTCGCCAGGTTCAAATTCTTTAACCAGCGATTCAGATGGAACTGTGAATCCGTATCCCCAGGTATTTCTTGGCGCGTCAAACAAGTTCAGCAAGTTGCCTACACCTTTTCCGGGAATGTTGTCATTATTCACTTCAAATATAGATTCGGGGCCGAACTCGCCGGCAAGCGTCCATATCTGGGTTACATCAGGAGCCAGTGTGTACTGCCCTGAAGTAATGATCTGATCGCCCAATTGCAAGGCTTGTGCCCATTTCTTTTCCCACATATAGGTTTCAAGCAGCAAAGCCTGTGCGGCGCCTTTGGTAGCCCGGCCACGGTCGGTAGCCGCTTGCTCTGTTTTGGTTGGTAACGCGTTTATTGCCGCATTGGCATCAGCTTCAATTTGTCCCAGAATTTGTTCCGGAGTAGCCTGAGCAACATTGAAATCGCCATTTTCCAACGGTGTGGTAACCAATGGTACTCGGCCAAATAACCTGACCAATTGCAAATAAAAATATCCGCGTAAAAATTGAGCTTCGGCAAGTACCTGCTTTTTTAATTTATCGTCCATAGAAATGGGCGGAACCTTTTGCAGAACCAGGTTGGCCAGGTAGATACCTTTAAAATTATCTCTCCAGGCATTGAATACGTATCCATTATCAGCTTTTGCTGTAAAAATTTTAAGTTGTTGAATCAGGCCCTGATCGGATGCACCGCCACCACCTTTATTGGCATCGTCAGCCATGATATCACCAAAGGATGACGGAGAATAGCCACCATAAGCTTGGTCTTTCATCATCCGGTAGGCATCGGTCACCGCTCTTACTGCATCATCGCTGGTTTTATAAAAACTTGATGTTGACTGATGCGCGGTTGGTGTTTCGTCCAGAAATTTTTTGCATCCCCCGAGGCCTGTTATAAGAACAATACTCAGAATTATATATACGTATTTCATTATTATAGCTTTTAAGTTGTACATCGGTTAAAAGGATAGGTTTGCTCCCAATGAAAGCGTTCTGCTTTGTGGATAATTACCGTTATCTATACCTAGATCCAGGCTTCCTCCGGCTCCGCTATACTGCTGCCCAATTTCCGGGTCGTAGCCGGTATATTTGGTAAACGTGAGTAGGTTTTGAGCTGAGAAGTAGAATCTTAACGACTTGATCTTTGAGCGTTCTAAAAACTTTTGCGGCAGCGTGTATCCAAAGGTTAAATTTTGCAAACGCAGATATGAACCGCTTTGCAGGTAAAAACTGGATACCCTTGAGTTATTATTAGGATCACTTGCTGTTAAGCGGGGTAGCGTGTTGCTGGTGCCCGGACCTGTCCAGCGGCCTAATGCTTCTTTTTCCATGTTGTAATTGGAGATAAAGAAACCATCGGTATAGTATTTATAAGCTGCAAGGAGTTTATTGCCGTAAACGCCAGAGAAAGCTAAATTCAGATCAAAACCTTTATAAGTAGCGCCTACATTAAAACCGTAAGTTAATTTTGGGATAGGGGAGCCCAGGAATTTTTGATCATTCTGATCAATGACTCCATCGCCATTCAAGTCTTTAAACCTGATATCGCCTGGGGCAGTACCCGATGCCTGCGTGGCATGATTTTTTACATCTTCCGGCGTTTGAAATATACCATCAGCCACATAACCGTAAAACGATGCTAAAGGCTGGCCAACTTCTGTTAATTCCGTTTGCCCTGGCTTAATATTGCCGCTATATATTTTCTCGCCGGTTTGTTCCAAACTCAAAACCTTATTTTTTACTGTAGCGAAATGAAAGCCTGCGTTAAAGTTTAAATCGCTGGTGATCTGCGTGGAATAATCAGACGAAAATTCAAAGCCTTTATTTTTCATGGTTCCGGCATTTTGACGGGGACTTTGCGTAAAACCGGATATGGAAGGGATGTTCAAAACAAGCAGCATATCGGCAGCTGTTTTTTCATAGTAATCAAACGATCCGGTTACTTTGCCGCTAAATAACTGATAATCGAAGCCAGCGTTCCATTGCTTGGTTTGTTCCCATCTGATATCCGGATTGGCCAGTCCGTTTGGTCCTGCCGTTGGTACAGCCGCTGCTGGTAACCCAATAGCGTAATATCCCGTATTGATGTTGGCAGCGTAATCATAGTATCCTAATACCGATTGGTTACCTAATTTACCCCAGCTGCCGCGAAGTTTTAAATAGTTGAGTGTTTGGGTTTTCGGAAAAAAAGATTCGTTGGTTAAATTCCAACCCAAGGCTACAGATGGGAAATTACCAAACTGGTTATTAGCACCGAATTTTGATGAACCATCACGACGAAGTGTAGCTGTTAAATAATACTTATTCTGGAAGTTATAATTGATACGGCCTATATAAGATAATAGATCCCATTGTTGTTGGCTTCCACCGGTTACCGGGTTGCTGATACCCGCATCCAAGTATTGCAAAAATGGATCATTACCCGGTTGGCCTTGGTTTTGGCCGTATACATTATTATAAGTGAACCTTTCCTCAGATACGCCGGCCAGAACATCAAAATGATGATCTTTCCCTATAGTAAAGTCATAAGTGGCGGTGTTATCCCATGTCCAGTGATTGGTTTGGTCCTTTTGCTGGTAAAGCTGCGGATTGGGATTTCTGAAATTAGGAGCAACATCATAAGTTGGGGTAAATTGCTTGTTATCTGTAAATTTAAGATCGATACTATACGATGTTTTGAGTGTTAATCCTTTTACAGGTTTATATTGCAGATAGGTATTACCCAGTAAACCCCATTGGTTGTACGGACGGTTGGCATACAGATAATGAACCTTAGCTAAGGGGTTTACAATATCCGAATATTTGGTAGCGCTATAATTACCGTCGGGATTTTTAACAGGTATAGTAGGATCTTCGGCAAAAGCATCATTGATCAAGTTACCGTTATAATCGGTTTGAACATTATGAGTTAACGACTTGTTTAGGGCAAAACTTTCACCAAATTCGAGGTTTGATTTTGGTGTGAAAACCAGGTTGTTGGATAGGTTTAACCGGTTGTAATCAGACCCAACAATGGTTCCTTGTTGTTTTAAATAACCGCCGCTTACACGGTACGTAACATTTTGGCTGCCACCGCTGAGTGCTACATTATAATTTTGCATGTAAGCGGTGCGGAATAATGC
>NZ_JBCECK010000216.1:0-6713 GCF_039207105.1 Mucilaginibacter sp. | reverse complement strand
CCAAAGCCTTTTGGGTTACAAAGCGGGTTTGAGGCATGGCGCCTTCAAAAGCATCACAAAGTAATAAAACACCATCGGCCATTTTCAATACACGTTCAACCTCACCACCAAAGTCGGCGTGACCAGGGGTATCAATAATATTGATCTTAACGTCTTTATATCTTACCGATACGTTTTTTGAAACGATGGTGATACCACGCTCGCGTTCAAGATCATTATTATCCAATATCAATTCACCGGTTGATTCGTTATCCCTAAAGATGGCACAACTGTGTAATATTTTATCAACCAAAGTGGTTTTACCGTGGTCAACGTGTGCGATAATCGCAATGTTTCTTATTTTTTGCATGAAAATGCTCCCTAAAATTTGGCGCAAAGGTACGTTTAATATATTGCATTTTAAAACGTTGTCAATTTATAGGCACACATTTATGTAAAACCCATGTCAATTCATGCCTATGCTTCAGGAATTTAACATATTGAACAGGAAAACTTTGCATGAATTTAATATGGGGTTACTGCTGTTCTGAACCATCGACTTCAAATGAAGTTATTAACTTCGTCAATAAAGGGAATTACATTTACCCCATGAAAATGATGAGAGTAAATTTTGACGACGATGACTTGCAATATGCAGGAGCAGATGCAGGGGGCGGAAGTATGTATAATTATAAAAATCAGCCTTTTACCGGCACTATAGAAGAGTTTTACGCTAATGGAAATTTAGCGGGAGAAATTGAGTGTAAAAGTGGATATACCGATGGATTGCAAAGATTATACTACGTAAATGGTCAGATGCAAGAAGAGTATTATAAAAAATATAATAGGTTTTATAACAGTTATAAATATTGGGATGAAAATGGCAATCTTACACGCCACATAGAATTTGACAATAATGGAAATCAAATCAGGAGAATTGTTGGATAATGTATAGCTGAATAATTATGAGTATTAGAGTTCAATTTGACGATTTAGAATTAGTTGGGTTTGACGGAGGTGGCACTGAAATGTTTCATTACCAGGGAAAGCCTTTTACCGGAATATTGGAAACCGTAACCAATGGTATAGTATACAACGAAGAAGGATATATAAACGGGTATAAAGAGGGAATGCAAAGGACGTTTTTCTACCCAAGCGGAAACTTACATTTGGAATTTATCGTGAAAGATAATGACTACGATGGGGTATTTAAAACCTTTGATGAGAATGGCCATATAATAAATCAGACCACCTGGAAAAATGGCGTGAAAGTCACTTAACCTACCTAATCTCACGAATACATGATTAAAATTTTAAACGATGAGTACTCAAATTAAATATACCGATTACTTCGGGGTTCCGATTACTGATTTACAGCAAAGTACCTTAGTCAATTTCAAAAAATTCACCTTCGTTTCAAATGAGATTAAAATCATAGAAACATTTGAAAAAATAGAGAATATCAGTTACCTATCTGTCAAGTATTTTATAGATGCAAGTGAAAATAAACAGGACATCATCCAAAAATACGTTGAGGTGAATACTAATTCCAGTCTCACCATTTATTCCAATAAAGAACAAGCAAATGGTTTTACTTTATGGGACTGGGAGAGTTATGAAGATTCATTGCAAATAGCCTTTAAGGGAAAAGAAACATTCGATAACAAGCTAAGAACCATATTCAACTGCGCTTTTGATCGATCCACAAATTTACTATTACTGGGAGCCCGAAAATTTTATTACGGCAATCAAGTGGTAAGTCCAGGTGATGATTTATTATTAAAATTCACTTACGACGCTCACGGCAATATAGACTTAATATTTGATTCTAATGAGAACTATGGATATATCGAGGGTATATCATCAGCCGAATTCTTAGATGATGACAATCTTTCGCAAGGTGTGTTTCCACTAAGTGAACATCCATATTATCGGTCAGCATTTCCTTATTTGCCAGAAGGTGAGTTATAGTTACAAACTACAGGCATAACAATCCGAAGTCAGAGACTTCGGACAACGAAGTTCCGGGATATTCTTGGTTAAAGAATCTACAAGCCAGCCTGTCATCATTTGTCAATGCCAGAATTCATGAGCTACAAATCGGATATAATCCATTTTTATTATAATTTAAAATCTGCAAACGTTAAATTAGAATAACTCTCGCTATTCGATTCTCTGACTTTTGAACTATTATGTCAGGAATCTTCGGACAGCAGAGGGAATAATTTCTGTCGCGGAGAAAGTAATATTGGAATCAGGACATTTTAAAGCAAAATAAAGATTATGACTCATATCGATTTATATTCAGATTACATTGGCGAATTAGAAATTATTTTAACCGAAAAGAACCAAAATGGGGAGATTGTTTTTAAAGTTGATTTATGGTACGCAGATTTCACTTCACTAATGGGTTACATTCCACTACATACAGATATGCATCAGGATAGTGTGGCTTACAACTGGCAAAGAGGAGAGGGATTTTATAATATGAAAGAGTGGGAATGTAAAAGGGTTCAAGAATTTCATGATCAACTGACGGCTGTAGGTCCTTTGTCCCCTGAGGCCGGACTCAATGATGTAAAAAACGCAATACTTCAAATAAGCCTTTCGGCATTACAAAGTGGGAATAAGCTTTTTATTCAATACACTTAAAATGGCAAATAGTAAACGAAGAACTATCAGCCTATAAAAAATTAACACCAATGTCAAGCACTGCCCCTGAACCCGGGGATACTATCCCCGCTGTTCGTAGTTTTTGACTTCGACCAACGAGAGTGAAAAATCTTACACGCCATGTAGTCGCAGAGCGTACAAGATTTCTCTTCGCGCCACACACACAATTCCCCTTTGCTCATCGAAATGACATAAATTAATAAAAAATTGGTCATTTCGAACCTTCTCATAGAGGCTAAAGCCGGGCGATGGTGAGAAATCTTTTACACCATGCACATCAATTTCCTCCGCTCCCCGCTCTCTCACCCGCACCAACACCTCTATCTCCCAAACGCCCACATCAAAAACTTAGGCATGGCTTTGGCCCAGGTGGCGGTATCATGGTTGCCGCCTACTACCTCTACATATTGTATATCGGCCGGGCGGGTGTAGCCTTTAGTTTCCAGTTCTTTGATCAGGTCTATGGTATCATCAATAGAATCAATAATGCCGTTTTTGTTGCGATCGGTGGTTTCATCCTTAGTACCGGTTTGCAGCCAGAATTTGAGATTGGGTTTACCCGTTGTATTTCTGATCACCGAGTGCATAATGCGGTCTGCTTCGGTGTAGGCTTTGCCCAGGTCACGGCTCCGCCACCAGAACGAGCCTGAAAACACACCCACCTTATCAAATACAGCACTGTTATTCCAGGCAATATCAAATGCCGAAAGACCACCTAATGACGAACCCGCGTAAGCTGTTAGCTCAAAATCATCAATACCGGTTTCTGCTTTTATCTGTGGCAGCAATCCTGTAATAATAAATTGGGTGTACGCGTCGGCCCTGGAACCGCGTTTTTTAAAATCTGGGTGGCCTGCCACGCCATATTCCTGCAGCCTGTCTTCACCGGCATG
This sequence comes from Mucilaginibacter sp., assembly GCF_039207105.1. Classification (GTDB taxonomy): domain Bacteria; phylum Bacteroidota; class Bacteroidia; order Sphingobacteriales; family Sphingobacteriaceae; genus Mucilaginibacter. Next base: position 3,168 of record NZ_JBCECK010000216.1, on the reverse strand, counting down.
TGGGGCAACTACCAGCACAGGTTTAATGCGGTTGGTATTATATAACTGCTCCAGCGTAGTTTTTATTTGTAGGTTTTCCAGCTCTTGTCCATCGTTTAACAACAGCAGACTTAGCGGCTCTGTAAGGTCATGCTCATCGGGCATTAAAAGCGTACAGGTAACCTCGCGGTTTAGCAAAGCGGAGTTTACAATTATATTTTTTTCGGTAATCGTCATTTCAGTTTCAACCCAGCCCCTGTACATCGTTATTCAAATTTAAGGGCGCAAAAGTAAAAATACTTTTGATTTTTTTGATGGCTAATCCTCTACTTTGGAGAGGATTAGCCATCAAAAAGTATAACTCTTGAATTTGCATGACATATAATTTACTCACCCGGTCTACGCTTCGCTGGACCACCCTCTCTTCGCCTGTGGCGGAGAGAGGGTAGGAAAAATGGATAAAAGATAAAAGACAAAGGAGAAGAAAATATTTCTTTCACCCTCTTTCCAGCGAAGCTGAAGAGAGGGTCGACAAGCGTAGCGATGTCGGGGTGAGTTGATAAACAACCTGATTTAATGAAACTGCCCTTTAATGGTCTATTACTCTCCTTTGAAGAGGACTTTAAACTTCACTCTTGTAATCTTTTTTAGAACCCTCTCCTTTGGAGAGGGCAGGGTGAGGCTCTTTATAACCTTTAATCAATCAAGTAGTTGTCTTTCTCAAACAAACCTCTTAACTTACAGTCACCAATAAAAGGACATTATTTTGACCGAAAGATATCACCGCTGGCACTCGCCCAACCTGAATATCCACCTGGAAATGCTGGTATTTGGCGACCGTGGCTACCCGGTGATCCTTTTCCCAACAACCAAAGGCCGCTACTACCAAAACAAAGATTGCGGGTTGATTGAAAGCGTACGCTGGTTTATTGAACAAGGCCTGGTTAAAATTTACTGCCCCGACACTATCGACGAACGTACCTGGTACGATAAAGGCATACATCCTGCTGACCGCGCCCGTAACTATACCTGGTATGATAAAATGTTGTTTGACGAACTGGTGCCCTGGGCTATGCACGAAACCGGTATAGGCAAAGTAGCGATGGCCGGCTGTAGCTTTGGCGGCTACCATGCCGCCAACTTCGCCTTTAAGCATCCCGAAAAGGTGGCGCACCTGTTTACTATGGGCGGCGCTTTTAATATTAAAATGTTTACCGACGGCTTTTATAACGACGATGTTTTTTATAATAACCCGGTTGATTTTTTACCGGGCGATAATAACCCGGAGCTCTGGAACATGAACATCATCCTCGGCACATCTGAACATGATATATGCAAGGAATATAACCTACAGTTATCAAACATTTTAGCTCAAAAAAACACTAATCATTGGTTGGATATCCGCCCAAATGCCAGCCACGACTGGCCCATCTGGCGCGAGATGTTACCGCATTATTTATCAACTATTAAATAAGAAGCAAGAGATAAGAATCAAGAGACAAGATGGAGCAAGGATAAAGTTAATTAGGGCAAGAGTTAAGAATCAAAAAATAAGAGGGAACAAGGATAAAAGACAATAGAGCAAGGAAAGGTAGTTGATCGATTTAGAGTTTAGAACTTAGGATTTAGAGTTTAGGATTTCATAATTAGAATTTAAAGCTTAGGATTTAGTATTTCCAAATATTAGCATTTAAAAACATCATCACCATGAAAAAAATAGGCATCTTATTCGGACAGGAAAATTCATTTCCTCAGGCTTTTGTTGATCGTATCAATCAAAAGGCCGAAAAAAACATCTCGGCAGAGTTTGTTCGCATTGATAAAGTGCTGCAGGCCGAACCATTGGATTACGCTGTAATTGTCGACCGCATATCGCAGGATGTGCCTTTTTACCGGTCTGCCCTCAAAAACGCCGCTATTAGTGGTACAGCCGTTATCAACAACCCTTTTTGGTGGAGCGCCGACGAAAAGTTTTTCAACAACGCGTTGGCCGTAAAGCTGGGTGTGCCCGTACCCAAAACAGTTATCCTGCCGTCAAAGGAACTTCCGGATGATACTACCGATCAATCGTTCCGCAACCTCGCTTATCCTTTAGATTGGGACGGAATATTTGACTACGTAGGTTTCCCGGCATACATGAAACCTTTTGACGGCGGTGGATGGAAAGAGGTTTACCAACTGCAAAACCGCGACGATTTTTTTGCCAAGTACGATCAAACCAAACAATATGTGATGATGCTTCAGGAAGAAGTGTTGTTTGATGATTATTTCCGCTGCTATTGCATTGGCGGCAAACATGTACGTATTATGCAGTATGAACCGCGTAATCCGCACCACCTTCGATACGAGCATGGCAAAGCGCCAGCCAGCAAAAAACTGTTAGATACTATCAAGGACTACGTGATAAAACTAAACCAGTATCTGGGTTATGACTTTAATACTGTTGAGTTTGCCGTACGGGATGGTATACCTTACGCCATTGACTTTTGTAACCCCGCACCCGATGCCGAAGTAACCAGCGTGGGCCAGGAAAATTTTGACTGGGTAGTAGAAACCGCCGCCGATTACGCCATTGAACGCGCCAAAAGCCAAAAAGATGGCCTGGATAACCTAACCTGGGGCGAGTATGTAAAAACATCAGCCGCTAAAACACCGTTGATGAATGCCAAGACTAAACCGGTTAAAGAGGATGTTTCCGTAGGCAAGGTTGATCACCCTATTGAAACTGAAGGTAAAGTTAAAAAGGTTGCAAAAGCCAAAGCTCCTGCCGAAAAAGCTGCCGCGCCGGTTAAAGCAAAGGCCAAAGAAAAAGTAAAGAAAGAGAAAGTGGTAAAAGAGAAACCACAAAAAGTAGGTAAGCTGTAATGCACACACACCGTCATCCCGAATTTATTTCGGGATCTCACATGCTTGGTTACCGATTTACTTGGCTTGTGGGGTGCTGAAACAAGTTCAGCATGACGTGGGGAGTTGTGAAGATCCAACCTTGCGCTCGTTTGTAACGAGTGCTTAACCTGGAATTGCGTTTAAAACGCAAAGGCAATGCAATCGCCCTGCCATAATAAGCACTCGTTACAAACGAGCGCAAGGGGATTTCTCCCTACGGTCGAAATGACAATAGAAGATTAGAAAAGAACCAATTATGAACGAGTTTACCTTAGGTGTTGAAGAAGAATTTATGGTGATTGA
>NZ_JBCECK010000215.1:0-6717 GCF_039207105.1 Mucilaginibacter sp. | reverse complement strand
GGTGAGAGGTGAGAGGTGAGTGGTGAGAGGTGAGAGGTGAGAGGTGAGTGGTGAGTGGTGAGTGGTGAGTGGTGAGTGGTGAGTGGTGAGTGGTGAGTGGTGAAAAAATGCCCAACAAGTTAGCGTTTAGAATTTAGGTTTTAGACTTTTCTTTAGTTTTTAGAATTTAGGTTTTAGACTTTCTCCTTTAGGTTTTAAAATTTCAATATATGTTTAGAAATTATTTAAAAACAGCTTGGCGTAATATTATCAATAACAAGTTTTATTCGGCTATAAATGTAGCGGGTTTAACTTTTGGCCTGGTTATAGGCTTGTTTATGCTGCTTTGGGTGCAGGACGAATTGAGTTTTGATACTTTTAACAAAAAAGGTCCGGAGATATATCGAATAGGCATTGTTGGCGGTACCGATGTAAGCAAGCAAATTTTCACCAGTATTATTGCACCGGTAGTACCTGCCGCTAAAAATGAACTGCCGGAGGTTACGGATGGTGTACGGATCATGAATATTGGCAGCACTCCATTTAAATATAAAGAGAAAAACTTTATCGAAGAACATGCTGCATTTACCGATCCGTCGTATTTCACGGTTTTCGATTTCCCATTGGTGAATGGCGATAAAACGAAACCTTTTCAGGATAATAACTCGGTAGTGATTACCCAAACTATGGCTAAAAAGTATTTTGGCAATGAAGATCCTATTGGAAAAATGGTTACACTCGGTTTAAATGAAAGCTTAAAAGTTACCGGTGTAATGACAGACTACCCTGCTAACTCCAGTATAAAGTTTGATTTTCTGTTACCTATCAGCAGATTTAACCAGTTGGCTTATTTAAATCGTAACCAAAACTACGATGGTAAAACCAGGGTTTTGTCGATGGATGCGGATTGGGTTAACTTTAGTTTTGAAACCTATTTACAGGTAAAACCTAATACCGATATTGAGCAGCTCACCAAAAAACTGCGCAGCATACATGAGCGTAACCGACCAGAGGATGCACCGGTACCATACCTGGCACAACCACTGTATCAGATGCATTTGTATAAAGCCGATGGCGGTAATGGTGGTATAGAAACTGTTCGCACTTTTGCTATTGTTGCTGTACTTATCCTGATCATTGCCTGTATCAATTACGTTAATCTTTCAACCGCGCGTTCTATGCTTAGGGCTAAGGAAGTAAGTATGCGTAAAATTATTGGTGCAGGTAAAATGCAGCTGTTTATGCAGTTTATGATTGAAACCACACTGCTGTTTACCATAGCTACCATATTGGCCATTGGCTTAATGTATGCGCTTATGCCGATGTATAACAGTTTTTCAGGCAAGCAATTACAAATATCGGCGAGTAACTATCAGGTATGGGGTTATATGATAATCACTTTAATGGGCACATTAGCAGCCTCAAGTATTTACCCGGCACTATTATTATCATCATTTGAGCCTTTAAAGGCGCTTAAGGGTAAAGTAGCAGCTGGTATTGGTAATGTGGCTTTCAGAAAAGTTTTGGTTGTGGTGCAGTTCACGATATCTATTGTTTTAATTATCGGTACCATCATCATAGGCAAGCAGCTTAATTACATCCAGAAAAAAGATTTGGGTTACGACAAGGAAAATGTATTTGCATTTAGTATGCGTGATATAAAAACGCATTATGACGCATTTAAGAATGACCTGTTAAAGCAGCCCGGTATTATATCTATAACCAGGGCCGGGGGAGACATTGTAAATAATAACGGTTGGACAGGCGATAATGACTGGGATGGAAAGCCTGCTAAATCAAATCTGATATTCCATCCCATAGCTGCCGATAAAGATTTCATGACCTTTTTTAAATTGAAAATGAATGAAGGCGCCGTTTTTACAGGAGCTGTAGTCGACACCAATCACTTTATTTTAAATGAAGCAGCGGTGGCTGCTATGGGATTGAAAGACCCGATCGGCAAAAGTATCAGGATACAGAAAATGAAAGGTACTATAACAGGCGTTGTAAAAAACTTTCATTATGCATCTATGCGGAAAAAGATAGAGCCTGCCGTAATATATTACCGCTCCGATGATTGTTATAAGATATATATTAAAACAACCGGTGTTGACGCGCAAAAAGCCGTGGCGGCGGCACAACGTAGCTGGAAACAGTATAATAACGATACGCCTTTTGCATATACATTTTTAGATGATAGTTTTAATCAACTGTACAAAACAGAGCAAAGAACCGGCGCTTTGTTTGATGTTTTTTCAATTATCGCTATTGTTATTTCCTGCCTTGGGCTGTTCGGCTTGGCCACTTATTCTGCACAGGTAAAAACCAGGGAAATAGGTATCCGCAAGGTATTGGGTTCAAGTGTCGCGGGTATTATCAGGCTATTGGCTACAGAGTTTGTGTTACTCATAGTGATAGCAATTTTTATAGCAACGCCTGTAGCCTGGTATGCTATGGATAAATGGCTGCAGGATTATGCATATAAAATCACGATCACGGTTTGGGTATTCCTGATCGCGGGCGGAGGGGCAACATTTATAGCCCTTGCTACAATCAGTGTACAATCTCTTAAGGCTGCATTGGCAAACCCGGTTAAAAGTTTAAGGAGCGAGTGAGAGGTGAGTAAAAATGGCAAAACAAGTTAGAGTTTAGCTTTTAGAATTTTTTTTTAGGATTTAGAATTTTCTTTTAAGGTTTAGAATTTATCCTTTAATATCATGTTGAAAAATTACTTTAAAATAGCCTGGAGAAACCTGATTAAACACAAAGTTTTTTCAGTGATAAATATTTGTGGTCTTGCTATTGGGGTAGCTGCTTTTTGGCTAATCACTTTGTATGTTGCCGATGAATGGAGCTATGACCGTTATAATGAAAAGGCCAACAGGGTATTTCGCGTTGTACAGCATGGCACCTGGAATGGTGGCAAGTTTAATATTGCGGTAACATCGGCACCATTTGCCCTTGCATTAAAAAATGATTACCCCGAAGTTGAAGATGCTATACGTATTGATGCCGAAGGTGGCGGTAAAATAACTTACGGTAATAAGCAAATTAATGAGGGGGGCATGGTCTTTACCGATAATGCCATATTTAATGTGTTTAGCTATCATTTTTTATACGGGGATCCGCATACTGCTTTAATCAAGCCTCAATCTATAGTATTAACTAAAACACTGGCCGAAACATTATTTGGGGATGCTGCCAATGCTTTGGATAAAACTATACAAATAGAAACTAACCCAACAACAATTACAGGTGTAATTGATGATATGCCTGTTAATTCACATTTTACTTTTAAAGCCTTGCGTTCATTCCCTGCAAATTACACAGACAAATGGGGAAATGCAGGTATCTACACTTATTTACTTCTGAAGAATCAGGCTGATTATAAAAAGATTGAATCAGGTTCTGATGCTTTCTTCAATAAATATTTAAAAGGCGTTCAGGGTTCCATGAAGTATCGCATGGAGCTGCAGCCGCTAACTTCCATTCATCTAAAATCAAACTTAGATTACGAAATCGGTTCTAATGGCAATATTACTTATGTGTATGTCTTTAGCGTAGTTGCTTTATTAATACTGGCTATAGCAGTAATCAATTACGTAAACTTAACTACTGCCCGTTCTACCATACGGGTCAAGGAGGTTGGGGTGCGTAAAGTTATTGGTTCCAGCAAAAGGCAATTAATGCTAATGTTTTTTGCCGAATCGGTTTTGCTTACCATGATAGCCACAATGTTGGCTGGGGTGTTAATCGAGTTTGCCCTGCCTTATTTTAACCAATTATCAGGTAAAAACCTGATCCTGCTTCAGTTTGGCATTACCAAAACAGTTTTTGCTTTCTTGGCATTTTCTATCGTTACAGGTATTTTGAGTGGGCTGTATCCGGCACTGTTACTATCGGGCTTCAGGGTTATTTCGGCCATGAAGGGGCAAATCGGCAGCCAGGCATCAACAGTGTTGTTCCGGAAATCGCTGGTGATTTTTCAATTTATCATCACTATTGTCATGATAGCCGGCTCGTGTATTATATATCAGCAATTACATTATGTAATGAATAAAGATTTGGGTTTCAATAAGGCTCAGGTACTTACCTTCCATATCCATGATAAAGCTGTAAGGACTAAAATAGCAACAATTAAAAGCCAGTTATTGCAAAACCCCAGAGTGGAAAGTGTAGGTATTGCCGGTAATCCTGTAGGCAATAATAATATAGGATCTGGTGATTTTAATCTTGGAGCCGACGGTAAGATCAATTCAGAATCAAAAATAGTTGAGAACCTGGTGGTTGACGAAGATTTTATACCTACCATGCAGATCAAAATGGCAAGGGGACGTAACTTTTCGCAGGCTATACCTACGGATAAAACGGAATCTATCATCGTAAATGAAACTTTGGTGAATGAGTTAGGCTGGAAAGATGCTGTAGGTAAAATGGTTCGTACTGGAGTTGACGCCCAGGGGAATATTATTACACAGAAAATAATTGGTGTAGTGAAAGATTTTAATACCTATTCGCTGCAACATAAAGTTGCACCTATGGTACTGCAAATGCCCGCAGAAGCAAATGATGAGGATAATTTATATATAAGGATAGGCAAAAATAACATGCAGGCCACGCTTGACTATATAGGCAAGGTGTATAGTCGCTTTGATATTGAAAACAAAGCCGAATTTCATTTTCTTGATCAAAACTTTGCTAATCAGTATCAATCAGAACAAAAACAAGGAAGCATTTTATTCGCATTTACAGTAATGGCCATTTGCATCGCATCGCTGGGATTATTTGGTTTGGTAACGTTTACTGCTGAGCAACGGATCAAAGAAATTGGGATCAGAAAGGTTTTGGGTGCAAGTGTAACCAATATTGTGGCTCTGTTGTCAAAGGATTTAATGAAACTGGTCCTGATAGCTACAGTTATAGCTTCGCCACTGGCCTGGTACGGCATGAGCAAATGGCTTCAGGGCTTTGCTTATCGTATTGATATACAAGGGTGGGTATTTGCTATGGCGGGTATAGTGGCCATCTTGATAGCCTTTATTACAATAAGTACACAATCAATAAAGGCAGCGACGGTAAATCCTGCTAAAAGTTTGAAAACAGAGTAGGGGTAAGCTGCCTTAAACTTGTATCATGTTAAATAAGAAGCCAGATGTCTCGATAATATAAAGCAGGATTTTATTTTTATTTCTATGCAACTTAATGCTTTGAGTCTCTGTCTTATGTACAACTAAACACACGTATCATGAAAAATTACTTACTATTACTATTGGTAGCCGGCCAAAGCTATGCGGCCCTGGCGCAAGATAACAAACAAGAGCCCTACATGACCAAACCGCTATCCGGTATAAAAGAGGTTTTTGTAAAAACCTCCGGCGGAAGCATCTCTGTTAGCGGCGCAGGCGGTCAGGAATCAAGGGTTGAGGTTTATATCAGCGGCAATAACGGAAATGGCCAGCTCTCAAAAGACGAAATAAAAAAGCGTTTGGAAAATTATGATCTGGATGTAGCTGTTAATGGCGGCGAATTGCACGCAACTGCCAAAAGCAAGAACAGCGGTATTTTTAACTGGAAAAATTCATTGAATATATCATTTAAGGTTTTCGTATCTAAACAGGTGGCAACTAATCTGGCTACCAGTGGCGGAAGCATACATTTGGATAATCTGAACGGAAAACAAGAATTTGAAACCAGCGGTGGTAGCCTGCATGTTGATCAGCTAACCGGTATAATTCATGGCAGAACTTCGGGCGGGAGTATTAGCATAAGCAATTCTGGACAGGATATTGATATGCAAACCAGTGGCGGTAGCATTAATGCTTCTAATTGCCAGGGCCAAATTAAATTGGGAACAAGCGGTGGCTCATTACGCCTGGAAGGATTAAAAGGTAATATCAATGCCAATACAAGCGGGGGTAGTATACATGGCAATAATATTAATGGCGAGCTGATAACCGGTACATCAGGTGGAAGTGTTAACCTTTCTAAATTATCATGTGCGCTTTCTGCTTCAACCAGCGGTGGTGGTTTGCATGTACAGTTTGATAACGTAGGGAAATATGTTAAGCTTGAAGCAAGTGGTGGTGGTGCCGATCTTGACTTGCCGGCAAAGCAAGGCGTTGACCTTGACATTAGAGGTGATAAGGTAAATACCAATCTTGCAGATAACTTTAATGGAAGCAAGGAAAAAGAAAAAGTACAGGGTAAGCTTAACGGTGGCGGTCCGCTGGTTGAGGTAAGAGTGAACGGTAGAGTTACGCTTAATGTAAACTAAAAAGCATACACATAATGTTCCAAAGGCCTGTCATTTAATTAATTGACAGGCCTTTGGTGTTTTAAAACTGTATCGTTACCGAACACAAACTGTTACGCCTGCGAACAGTAATGAAAAGTAATTTTATTTATATTGTTGATAATTAGTTATTTATATAATTGGTACGTGTTTTAAACCTAATGTTGCAGGAATGAGTATTGACCTAACTCATTTTGAATTTTAGCAGTTATATTTTTAGAATTATCGATCATGATAAAGAATTATTTACGAAGCGCTATACGCAATATTACCCGGCATAAGTTTATCTCGTTCATCAATATATTTGGTTTAACCATCGGTTTAACCTGTTGTATGCTTATACTGCTTTACATTGTAAATGAATTAAGTTATGACAGGTTTAACACCAATGCAAAAGATATTTACAGGGTTACCCGGAGCTTTAACACGGCCGATGGTGTACAAAC
>NZ_JBCECK010000214.1:0-6724 GCF_039207105.1 Mucilaginibacter sp. | reverse complement strand
CTATCATGGGAAGTTCAACAGCCGAAGGTGAAAATCGTGCATTGAAAGCGGTAGAAGGTGCTTTATCATCGCCACTGTTAAAAGATAATGAAATTGAAGGTGCAAGGTATATCCTGCTTAACATCAGCTCGGGCCTTAAAGAGGTTACGATGGATGAGGTGAGCATCATTACCGATTATATACAGGAAGAAGCCGGTTTGGCTGCTGATCTGATATGGGGTAACTGTGTGGATGATAACCTGGGCGAGCAATTGTCAGTAACGATCATTGCTACCGGTTTCCAAACCAAAGATGAGCGCGAAAAAGAGAACAGCAACAAAAAGATCATTTCTATGCTTGAGCCTGAGGTTAAGCCTTTGGTAAAACCGGTTAATGAATTTATTAACCCGGTAAAAGCTGCTGCTGCCACTACCGCCGCTGCTACTGAACCTTATATGAAACAGAAAGATGAGCCAAAACAAACCGGCTTGTTTGATATGTTTGCCGCCCGTTCTGAAGAAAAAGAAGAAGTGGTGTTTAGGTATAACCTGGAAGAAGAAGCTGCTGAAGAAGAAAGCGAATCTGATACCGCTGGCTTTACCTTTAAAATGAGCGAGCCGGAATCATATACAGCTCCTGTTGCAAGGGAAGAGCGGAGAATGCCTGAGCCACCGGCTCCTGTACCTGTCCCTGAACCAGAACCTGTAGTTGGTGCTGATGATCATAAAACAAATGAATCAATTGAGGAGCAGCTAAAAAAATCGCGTGAGCGTATTATGCGTTTGAAAGACCTGAGTATGAAACTGCGTAGCGGTAACATCCAGGAGTTGGAAAATGTACCTGCTTACAAACGCAAAGAGATCGCGCTTCAGGAAACCCCACAATCAGACGAAAGCCAGATATCAAGATTTAGCCTGATGCCGGACAGCGAAGGTAATACCGAGATCCGCAAAAACAATTCTTTTTTGCATGATAATGCGGATTGAAAAATAGAGTCAAGAGGTTAGAGTCAAGACACAAGACCGCTATAATTAAAACAGGAAAGGTATCGTAGGAATAATTCTTAGATACCTTTCCTGTTTTAAGGAATATCCAATTTTTCAAGTCCTGATTCTTAACTCTAACCTCTTGATTCTTTTCCCCAAGTTATAACCTATTCTAAAAAGTTATAGCTATTGTTGCAAGCTATTAAAACGGCTATATTTGTGTTTTAAAAAACTATCTACAAAAGCATACTATTTTGGATTTATTTGATAAAATAACAAAAAGTTTGGGCGGCCCTATCGGTCAGCACCAAAAATGGTCGCACGGTTATTTTTCATTTCCTAAACTGGAGGGAGAGATTGGGCCGCACATGCAGTTTAATGGCAAAGAACATTTGGTTTGGAGCTTAAACAATTATTTAGGTTTAGCCAATCATCCTGAGGTGAGAAAGGCCGACGCGCAAGCCGCCGCTGATTATGGAATGGCTTACCCTATGGGTGCGCGTATGATGTCTGGAAATTCTATCCACCACGAGGAATTAGAGAATGATCTGGCTGCTTTTGTAGGCAAACAATCCGCTTTTTTATTGAATTACGGCTACCAGGGTATGGTATCTATCATTGATTCCCTGGTTGACAGGAATGATGTTATAGTTTACGATGCTGAATCACACGCCTGTATTATTGATGGTGTGCGTTTGCATATGGGTAAACGCTTTGTTTACCAGCACAACGATATTGAAAGCTGCGAAAAACAGCTGGAGCGTGCAACCCGCTTGGCCGAACAAACCGGCGGTGGTATATTATTGATCACCGAGGGAGTTTTTGGTATGTCGGGTGTACAAGGCAAGCTGAAAGAGATTGTTGAGCTGAAAAAGAAATTTGATTTCCGTTTATTGGTTGATGACGCGCATGGGTTTGGTACTATGGGTAAAACAGGAGCAGGTACGCACGAAGAGCAGGATTGTGTTGATGGTGTTGATGTATATTTCGGAACCTTTGCCAAATCAATGGCAGGTATTGGTGCGTTTGTAGCCGCTGATGAGCAGATCATTCATTTCCTGCGTTATAATATGCGTTCGCAAACATTTGCCAAGGCGCTGCCTATGCCAATGGTTATGGGCTTGAAAAAACGCTTTGAACTGTTAAAATCAAGCCCTGAGCTGCGCGAAAAATTGTGGCTGATAGCTACAACTCTTCAAAATGGATTAAGGGAGCGTGGTTTTGATCTGGGTGCCAGCAATACAATGGTTACCCCGGTATTTTTAAAAGGAGATCTGTTTGAGGCTACCAGTCTTACGCGTGATCTGCGCGAAAACTATGGCATATTCTGCTCTATAGTGATATACCCGGTTATCCCTAAAGGATTGATCGTGTTGCGCATCATTCCAACAGCTACACACTCTTTAGAGGATGTACAGCGTACCCTTGATGCCTACACTGAAATGGCCGAAAAACTAAAATCTGGTTATTATAAAGAGAACAAACTGGAAATTGCTTAATTGCCAGTCAGTACTATATAAAGAAAAGGCTCCGGTAAACCGGAGCCTTTTCTTTTATGGGCTAATAATCATGTATAACAGTTAAATATTTAAAAAACACCACAGAATATTTTATTGTTTAATTGTGTCCACACTTTTTATTGCCATATTTGTTATCAAACTTATTACAACAATTTACCCATTAATAACATACACATGCAAGAATTAGACCCCTCCGTTCTACAAAAAGTGAATACATGGCTTCAAGGAAACTACGATGCTGATGTTAAACAGCAAATTCAAAAATTACTTGATGATAAGGCTTACACCGAGTTAACAGATTCTTTTTATAGAGACCTGGAATTCGGAACCGGTGGTCTTCGCGGTATCATGGGGCCGGGTTCAAACCGTATTAACAAATACACCATTGGCGCTGCTACCCAAGGTTTGGCCAACTATCTGAAAAAAACATATCCTGGCGAAAAGATCAAGGTGGCCATAGCTCATGACAGCCGCAATAATGCCGACTTTTTTGCTACCACCACAGCCGAGGTTTTTTCGGCTAATGGTATTCATGTATACTATTTTGAAGAGCTGCGCCCTACACCTGAGCTTTCATTTGCTGTGCGCCACCTGGGTTGTAAAAGTGGTGTAATGCTTACTGCATCTCACAACCCTAAAGAATATAACGGTTATAAAGCTTACGGTGAAGATGGAGGCCAGTTTGTGGCACCGCATGACAAAGCCGTAATGGACGAAGTTGCAGCTATAACGAGCATTGACGAGGTTAAATTTAACCGCGTTGATGAAAATATTGAAGTAATAGGTAAAGATATTGATGAGCTGTACCTTTCAGAAATGGTTAAGCTTTCTGTATCGCCGGAGGCTATTAAGCGTCAGAAAGATCTGAAAATTGTTTACTCGCCCATTCACGGTACCGGTATCACCCTTACACCAAAGGCCCTGGAGCTTTTTGGTTTTGAGAACGTGATCCTGGTTGATGAGCAAACCACACCGGATGGCAATTTTCCTACCGTAATATATCCAAACCCGGAAGAAAAAGAAGCATTGACTCTGGCCCTTAAAAAAGCTCGTGAAACCGATGCCGATCTGGTATTGGCTACTGACCCGGATGCCGACCGTGTAGGTATTGCCGTTAAAAATACCGATGGGGAATTTATCCTGTTTAACGGTAACCAAACCGGTAGCTTGCTGATTGGCTATCTGCTTACTGCCTGGGAGGAAAAAGGTAAATTAACAGGTAATGAATACATTGTTAAAACCATTGTAACCTCTAACCTGATTGAGCAAATAGCCAAAGCTAAAAATGTTACTTATTACAATACCCTTACCGGCTTTAAATATATAGGCGAGCTGATGACCCAGCTACAGGGTAAGCAAACCTTTATTGGCGGAGGTGAGGAGAGTTACGGTTATCTGATCGGTGAGCTGGTACGCGATAAAGACGCTATTGTATCAAGCGCGTTTATTGCCGAAATGACCGCTTATTATAAAGATAAAGGCACCAGTTTGTTTGAGGCACTTATTGATACTTATATACAATACGGTTTCTTTAAAGAAAAACTGATCTCAATAACTAAAAAAGGAAAAACCGGCGCTGAAGAGATTGTTGCTATGATGGAGAAATTCAGAAATAATCCTCCTGCTACACTGGGTGGCTCAAAGGTGATTACTTTGAAAGATTATGAAAAAGGAGTAGAAACCGATCTGAACACCAATACTACTAAAGCAATAGAATTGCCAAAATCAGACGTGCTTCAGTTTATCACTGAGGATGGCAGCATCATTTCGGCCCGCCCGTCAGGTACCGAGCCTAAAATTAAGTTTTATTGCAGCGTAAATGGCAAGCTAACCAGTAAAGAGGCTTATCATGAAACGGATGCGCAGCTTGATGCAAAAATTGATGCTATTATGCAAGATCTGGGAGTTTAAGGTTCCCAATTAAATAAAATGAAAAGGCAGTATAAATATTATACTGCCTTTTTTATTTTATGATGATGAGTTTGTTTTAATATTAAGCCCTGATGAGGGATTAGTGATAATAACCCGATTTTCCGATAAAGTTAGGATCAGTTGGTTTTGAGCTTTTGGTAAAAAACTCGATAAGGTAAACAATTGCGAGTATAAAAATGCCTAAAATTAATATACACATCAAAACAAATTGTGAATACAAGCTACTCAGATGTGATGCAAGGTTCAATTTAGCTATCATAGCTTAGGTTTATTAAAATGTTGTAACTAATTTAGGAATATCGATTTATAAATAGCTTGCTTACAGGAGCTTGTACGTCAAATTGTGATGGTTTGTATATAGGTGTGAAATACCATGCATTATTGTGTGAAAAACAGCCTGGATAATTTTATAAATGTTGTAAACAATGGCCATTTTAAGCCTTTGAACGTCATTATTTAACATTTACTCAGGTTGATATTTTAGCAAAAATGTTAAAAATTTACTGCTAAAACCTTTTAAAATAAAAAAGGAATATCTTTCGGATAACCAAAGGCTTTTATATTTTTACAGCTACCATTAAAAAATCTGTATGCTTACCAGAAGACACTTTATAAAGTTAAACGGGATTGCAACCGCGGGACTGAGCCTTGGGCTTACCCCATCATTATTTGCCAGTACTTTGCCGGCATTTGAAAGCCAAAGGCCAAAACTGGCTGATAGGAAATTTACGAGCAAGGCGGTTGAGGCCATTATACAAAAGGTTAAAAAGGATATTAAAGATCCTGAACTGGCCTGGTTGTTTGAAAACTGTTATCCAAATACACTTGATACTACCGTTAATTATTCTGAAGCCGGAGGCAAGCCAGACACGTTTGTAATAACCGGTGATATTAACGCCATGTGGATGCGCGATTCATCCGCGCAGGTTTGGCCTTACCTTCCACTCATTAAAACCGACCCGGCCCTTAAAAAGCTTGTTCAGGGAGTTTTGAGCCGCCAGGCTAAATGTGTGTTGATAGACCCTTATGCTAATGCCTTTAACCAGGGCCCAACAGGCAGCGAATGGGATACCGACCATACTGTAATGAAACCCGAGTTGCATGAGCGTAAATGGGAGGTAGATTCTCTATGCTACCCTGTAAGATTGGCTTACAATTATTGGAAAATAAGCGGCGATACCAGCTTTTTTGATGAGAATTGGCAAAAGGCCGGTAAAACCATCCTGAATACATTTAAAGAGCAACAGCGTAAGGAAGGTAAAGGACCTTATTACTTTCAGCGTAAAACTCAGGTAGCCAGCGATACCGCGCCGAACAAAGGTTACGGTAATCCGGTTAAGCCTGTAGGTTTGATCTGCTCTATCTTCCGTCCGTCTGATGATGCTACGATATATCCTTTCCTGATACCGTCAAACTATTTTGCGGTAACCAGTTTAAACCAAATGGCAGAGATGTATGCCACGATCGGTAATGATAGCACTACAGCTGCAGCTTGCAGGGCTTTGGCTGCTGAGGTTGATGCCGCGCTGAAAAAATACGCGGTAGCACAACATCCCGAGTTTGGTAAAATATTAGCCTTTGAAGTAGATGGTTACGGTAACCAGCTTTTCATGGACGACTCAAACGTACCCAGCCTGCTGGCTTTACCTTATCTGGATTCATTGCCGGTAACCGATCCTTTATATCAGAACACGAGGCGATTTGTATTGAGTTTAAGCAATCCTTATTTCTTTAAAGGTAAGGCAGCCGAAGGTATAGGAGGCCCGCACGTGGGTATAGGATACATATGGCCAATGGCTATTATTATGCGTGGTTTAACATCAAACAACAAAGAAGAAATTACTGAATGTTTAAGATTATTGAAAACCACTCATGCTGGTACAGGCTTTATGCACGAATCGTTTAATAAAGATAACCCTGCCGATTTTACCCGTAAATGGTTTGCCTGGGCTAATACTTTGTTTGGTGAACTCATCATCAAAACGCATCAGCACTATCCGGATATATTGCAAAAAGAAATTTAATAGATATTTATATATAATAATTGTATTAAATATCATTGTTCTGTTGCTTTAAATCTTATTAAATAATATACCTCAATTATCTTTTAATATAATTGAGGTATATTATGTTATGGGTAAACTTATTTAAATTTTGTATTAGAATTTAATATTGTATAATTATAAGCAAACAGTATAAAATGCTCTAAAATGTGGAAAAAAAGCACTTTTAAGGCAGTATTTTTTCCTTTTAAAAATTTTTAATTAAAAAAAAACATTTTAGATTAGCTTAAATTAAAACAATAAA
>NZ_JBCECK010000213.1:0-6822 GCF_039207105.1 Mucilaginibacter sp. | reverse complement strand
GGCCTGGGTGGTGGCTTCGTTATTATCCCGCTGCTTACCTTATTGTTAAAGGTTGATATCCATTATGCTATCGGCGCTTCGCTGGTATCGGTAATAGCTACTTCATCAGGTTCGGCAGCAGCTTATGTAAAAGAGGGTATCACTAATATCAGGCTGGGTATGTTCCTGGAAATTGCCACTACCGCGGGTGCTATGGCTGGCGCCTTGATGGCTGTTTATATCCCTACTAATTTTATAGCAATTTTATTTGGCGTTATCCTTATCCTGTCGGCAGTAATGTCGTTACGCAAAAAGGCCGAGCTCATACACCAGGAAAAAAACGCGCTTGCCGAAAAATTAAAACTAAACGGCAGTTTCCCTACAGCCAATGGCGCGGTAACCTATAGCGTAAAAAATGTAGGCGGCGGCTTTTTCATGATGCTTTTTGCAGGGGTTATATCCGGCTTGCTGGGCATAGGTTCCGGAGCGTTAAAGGTTCTGGCTATGGATACCATTATGCGCATCCCGTTCAAGGTATCAACTACCACCAGTAATTTTATGATAGGCGTTACCGCGGCAGCCAGCGCGGTTGTTTACCTACAGCGTGGATACATTGATCCGGGCCTGTCAATGCCTGTGGCCATTGGCGTGTTACTGGGTGCCTTAAGCGGATCAAAAATACTGGTACATACCAACTCATCGGGATGGCTGCGTTGGATATTTGCGGTGGTAGTAACTTTTTTGGCTTTGCAAATGATATACAATGGCTTTGCCGGAAAAATATAAATGATTTAAATATGAGCCGTTTTAAAGATACCGATATGCAGGCCGTTATAGGCTGGATACTCCGCCTCGGGGTATTGCTATCTATGAGCGTTATTTTTATTGGCGGTATTATTTATTTAAACCGGCATGGAAATATACCTGTAGATTACCATACGTTTAAAGGCGTACCTGATTTTGTACACAGTACAAAGGGTATTATTAACGGCATAATCACTATACGGGGCAGGGCCATTATACAGGCAGGCATTATTTTACTAATTGTAACGCCGGTGATCAGGGTAGTTTTTTCGGCAATTGGATTTATTTTAGAGAAGGATTATCTGTACACGGGAATAACCATTCTGGTACTACTTATTATTACCGCGAGCATGCTTAGCGGCCACGCCGGCTAACCGTTATTATTAAAAAATAAATTATTTAAAACTTTTTTGGGTCTGCATATATTATAATAATGTATGCAAAGGAGCATGGTTGAATCAACAGCATTAAATAGCTTAGGCTATGATCCCTCGGCCAAAATTTTAGAAGTGGAGTTCAGGGATAGCGGCGGAGTATGGCAATACTTTGGCTTTTCATCAACAGCATATAATAAACTTATCAGTTCCGATTCCCTGGGCCATTTTTTCGTTACCAAAATTAAAGGCAAATATCCCGAGCTGCGTATCAGGTAAATAGTATTAATTATTTCCTGTACGGCGTTGCTCCTCGTCGCTGCTGGTATTATGTTTTGCTGCCGATTTAACTGATGTTTTACCAAAACGATAAGTAAAATTGAGCATCACCCTCCGGGTTTCACGTTTATTGATTCCCATCAAATCAATATTCTGATACATAATATGATATCGCTCACGATCGCTGTTGAAAACGTCAATAACGTTTAGTTTTAAACTGCCGCGTTTATTGAGCACTTGTTTACTAATGCCGGCATTCACGGTATAGCTTTGTTTAAGCTCGTTAACACCATACAAAGTAGGCGACTCGTATCTGCCTGTAACCTCTGCCAGCAAAGTACTACTCAGGCTGATATTCTGAGTGGTATTAAAAATAATGTCCTGCTTGCCTTTATTAAAATAGCCGTTTACTGCATAAGCTGTATAACGCTGGTATGAAGCATCTAAATTAAAGCTGGCATTCCACCAGCTGTTAAATTGTACCGGCGCGTAAAATGAGGCCCCGTAAACATAAATTCGCCCAAAGTTTTTACGAATGGTAATGTTAACCTTTGATGAGTCGTTTTGCTCATAAATGGGAAAATCATACGCGTCGTTAGTCACATTATAATATAATGTGGTAATGAATGTTTCCTTATATGTATGTGATAATTGTACAGAGTTGGTATACTCCGGTTTTAAGTTAGGATTGCCCGATACATAATCATACAGATCGGTATAGTATAAAAACGGATTAATATCCTGGTAGTCGGGCCGGTGAATACCACGGTTATAACTCAGACCCAAAGTATTGTTTTTATTAAGTTGGTAACTTAACTGAACCTGCGGAAACAGGTTAAAATAATTATTTTCATTGGTGATAGTACGTGTATCACCTACGCCTATTGAACTGCCGGTAGAAGTGGTTTTTTCAGTACGGACACCTGCAGTCATGTCAAATTTTCCTATTTTGTTCATGTAGTTTAAATAGGCAGCACTCACAATTTCTGTATAAATAAAGCGGTTGGTAAAATTAGGGTCGGCTTTGTAGGCCTGGTTTACCAGCGGGCCAAATATTAAATTATTATCGCTTTTTACATTATTGTACTTTACGCCAGCTTCCAGTTTTGATGTTTTTGAAAGCGGGTTTATATAATCAATCTTTGCGGTCCAGATGTGGATAGATGATGGTGAAAGGTTTTGCAGCTGTAACGAATCCCGATATTTGGTACCTGTCGGGGTATAAAAGTTATTGGTAATGTACTCGTTGGAGTGACGCGAATAGGTAGAATAATCTACATCGGCCGAAAGATTTTTACCGCTTTTATCCAAAGCGCCATCATAATTAATGTTATAATTTAAAAAGCTGGAGCCCCTATCAAGAGTTGATTTGGCTATGATCACCGAATCGAGCCTGCCCTGATTAGCTATTTTCAGGTTATTATCCTTCAAAAAATTATCCTCCCGAACAATACCGCTTACTAAAAAACCAATGGTTTGCTTAGGCGATAAAGAATAATCGGCTCCTAACCTGAAATTGTGATTGTATGAATGCTGAGTATTATTATAGTCAACGTTATAATTACTCAAAGTATTATCAAAATTAATATTCCTGTTCGTATTAATAAAGCGGCTTGTTTTATTATCATCAAGCGAGTAATTCCCGAAAACATTTAGCTTGGAAGTGCGGTTATTAAAAACAATTCCTGCCCTGCTTTTATAATATTTACCATAACCAAAACCTGCAGTAAATGAGCCATTTGTGCCTATATTGGTACCTTTTTTTTGTACGATATTGATGATTCCACCACCCGATGCGTCATATTTTGACGATGCGCTCGATATCATCTCTACCTGCTCAATATTACTGCTTTGCATACTGCGCAGCAGATTAACCAAATCATCGCCGGTTAAATTGGTTGGCTTACCATCAATAGTTATTAATGCCGGCTGGCGGCCAACAATACTCAACACTTCGTTACCACTGTTTACATGTACGCCTGGCGACTGCCGGAGCACATCATATACTGAATTACCTTCGGCAACCACACTGTTTTGCACATTGAGTACTATTTTACCGGGTCGTACTTCAATATATGGTCTTCGGGCTACTACCTTTATTTCCTGTAATTGACTGTTTACCAGTTTAAGTACCATATTTTCAGCCATTATATTCCGGCCTTCAGAAACCCGATAAGGTCCTGAATAAACTTTACTGCAACCTATACTGGTGGCCAGCAGCAAATAACTATCGGGTTTGATACCCGCAAAAATATATGTACCAGATTTATCGGCCAGGCTTGACCTTACAATAGAAGAATCGGCAGCTTTAAGGAGCACAATAGTAGCCGCCTCAGCAGCTTCATTGCTTTCCATCAAAACTTTGCCCTGAATTGCTGTAGGTTTTGTTTGCGCAAATGAAAAACAACACATTCCGACCAGGATTGCCGAAAACAAGCTCCCAAATAAAACCTTCATTAATAGTTTGTGTAGAATTTTTCTATGTTTTTCCCGATTGAAAATGCTACGCAATATAGCAACAATATATTAAAACATATAAATACGTATTTGAATTTTAAGATATGAAAATAATAACTGTTACCTGAGCCTTAATTTTTTTACCTTGTTGTTAGTTTAGCTTACCATTTTATGATTGCATTGTTGTTATTGCTATACTTGAATAATCAATTAAAACAAAAGCAATTCAATTTTTATTAATTTCGGCCCAAAGCACCATTGTACCATTTTGATTATTATAAACATGAAAAAAGTAAGCTTTTTTATTCTGTTCATTTGCTTTGCTACTAAAATAATGGCACAGCCTGAGCCTGCTAACTATGTTGTTGCCCTAAATAAGTTTAAACAATTATACAATAATAATCAGCCGGATAGTATTTATGGCATGTTTAGCAACGAAATGAAAGAAGCTTTACCTGCTGATAAATTCAGAACTACCACCTTACAATTAAAATCACAGCTCGGCAACCTGGTAAAGGCCGATTTTGTAAAATACGAGCCGCCCTTGGCCTACTATAAAGCAACGTTCCAGAAAAATACCTTTTTGCTAAACTTATCTGTAAATTCAGAAACTAAGTTTACCGGTTTGCTTTTAAAGCCGTACCAGGCTCCTGTAAGCACAAATACCGAACCTGTTTCACCAACCATCCCTACTGATCCTTCAGTAACAGAATCACCTATATCTATAAAAACCTTCTCAGGCTCCATTTCCGGCACGCTTGCCATGCCTAAAAACGCTACCGATAAAATACCGGTAGTATTGATAATTGCAGGCTCGGGCCCAACAGACCGTGATGGTAACAGCCCTAAATTAGGCTTAACCTCAAACACGTATAAAATGATAGCCAACGAGCTCGGTAAAAACGGCTATGCTTCGGTACGCTATGATAAACGTTTGGTAGGGCAAAGCGTAAGCTCGACCAAAGAAACAGAATTGCGTTTTGAGGATTATGTTGATGATGCCGTGGGCCTGATCAATATGCTGAATGACGATCAGCGTTTTTCAAAAATAATTATACTTGGCCATAGCGAAGGATCATTAGTAGGCATGATGGCCGCCAATGACCAGCCTATAAAAGCATTCATATCTGTAGCTGGCGCAGGTGATTCGGCCGATAAGATCATGACGGAGCAAATGAAATCAAAATCGCAACTGATGTCAGATGGTTTCAACCGCATGATCGATAGCTTAAAAAGAGGAAAGATCACCGAAAATATTGACCCCTCTCTTTACCCCTACGCCAGGCCAAGCATACAAAAATACCTGATGTCGTGGTTTAGGTACAACCCTACCCGCGAGATCAGAAAATTAAAGATCCCTATCCTGATCGTACAGGGATCAACCGATCTGCAGGTAACTGTAGCCGATGCAGAGAAGTTGAAAAAGGCCAAATCAGACGCGGTGCTTGCCATCATCCCTAACATGAACCATGTTTTGAAAGAAGCCCCGGCTGATAAAGATAAAAACACGGCCACGTACAATGAGCCCGACCTGCCCCTGAAACCCGAATTTGTAAAAGCCATGATCAGCTTTTTAAACAAGGTTAAATAAGCAAAACAAAACAGCCCGTTGCTATGATAGCAACGGGCTGTTTTGTTTTATATCAGGATGCTTTCCAGGCACCCAGTAATCTTCGTATAATAATAATTTCGGCTACGTGATAGGCTTCATGATCAGCGGCTTGCAATACCTCGCGCAGTATGGTTTGCCCATCGCCATGAGGTATCTTTTCAAAAAGACCATCCTCTTTTAGCAGGGCTATAAATTCCTCACGGTCGGCATTTATTTGTTCAATGGTCTGGTTCCATGCTTCATCATTTTTAGGGCTGGTTTCTTTAGGCCAATAATCATCGGGCCAGTTTGGCGATTGATGGTTACCATCTTTACAAAACTCCAGCATATCCCACTGGGCAATGCGTATATGTTCAACCAGTTGCCAAATGCTGTAGGGTAGCCTATCTGGTCTTTCCCCTCTCAGATCAGCCGGTAAACCTGCAAGCGCCGTTTGCAGATCAGCGTGCGCGTTTCCGCCGTTGAGCAGGTGAATAAGTTCGTCAATTAATACCTGGTGTTCGTTACTTATTGTTTTCATAGTACATCAAGTAACAAATTTATCGCCCGATTGATTTATATGATCTAAATGTTTTAAGTTTATCCGGGCATTTAATTTCATAATCACGTGATCAAAAATATTTTCTTAAAACTGTTCCTGGCTGTTGTAATATTCATGGCTGCATTTACCGGTTGTAAAAAAGACGGTGGCGGCGGCGGGCCAATGCTTGGTAAAGACAATGCTGCTTTTACCGTTTATGAAAACAACTTTCTGGACGCGTTATGGAAATTGAACCCGGATTGGGGCACATCTGTTGGTTATCATAAGTATGATAGCTTATTGTACATCCCCAATGAGCAAAGCCGCTCAAAAATGCTTGATTTTGCCAAATTTCAGATCGACTCGTTGAGCCGTTTTGAAATAACCACCCTGAGCGAAGCCAATCAGATAGATTATAAGATGATACAGAACCAGATGGAGTACTCCCAATGGCAAATTCAGCAATTGAAGGCTTACGAGTGGGATCCATCATCTTACAATGTAATAGGCACTTTCGCCTACATGTTAAATGAACATTATGCCCCTTTGGCCAAACGTCTTCGTCATTTTTATGAGCGTATGGCCGAAGTTCCGGTTTACTACAAGGATGCCGAAAAGCAGATAAAAAACCCGGTTGTTGAGCTTACCAGCCTGGCCATTGAACAAAACCTGGGCGGACTTAGCGTAATTGAAAAAGACTTTGCAGACTCTTTAAAGAAAACCGACATACCCAAGGCAGAACAAAAATTAATGACCGACAGAGCTGATGCTACCGTGAAAGTTATCAAAGGTTATAC
>NZ_JBCECK010000212.1:0-6916 GCF_039207105.1 Mucilaginibacter sp. | reverse complement strand
GCAAAGCGTGGGGTTTGCTGGGTTGCTGTTTTAAAGTGCCAGTTACCTAAACCTCCCCGGCCGCCGGGTGTTAATATTTTGGTTTCGCCATCCTTAGTGATCTCAAAAATAACTTCGCCGGTTTCGGCATTTTTAACAGTGGTGCCAAGCGGTACTTCCAAAATCTCGTCGCGCCCGGTTTTACCTGTTCTTAATGAACTACCACCCGAATCACCATCGCCGGCAATTACGTGTTTGCGGTATTTAAGATGCAGCATTGTCCATAATTGAGCATTGCCTTTTACTATGACGTGACCTCCTCTGCCGCCATCACCGCCGTCCGGGCCGCCTTTTGAGGTTAAAATATCACGGTGTAAATGCGCAGAACCTGCACCACCGTGGCCCGAGCGGCAACAGATTTTAACGTAATCAACAAAATTGGAACCTTGCGACATAGCTTTCGAGATTTGTTAGGAAAAGTCGAAAAAGTCCGAAAGTCAGTAAAGTCCGAAAGTTAAGAATTTTGAGGCTCTCAACTTTCGGACTTTACTGACTTCCCGACTTGCGGACTTAATTAATATTGTTCAATAACAGCATCAATAGCACCATATATCTGGTCAATTGAGCCTATACCGTTTATGCTTTTAAATTTCTCCTGATTTTTATAAAAACCGGCAACAGGAGCCGTTTTATCATTGTATTCTTTAATACGCTTGCGAATAACTTCCGGGTTGGCATCGTCTGCACGGCCAGATTCTTTCCCACGCTCTAAAAGTCTGCGTTCCAACTCCACATCATCTACTTCCAGAGCTATCATGCCTGATATAGCGGCGGCTTTGCTTTTCAGCAGGTTGTCCAGTGCTTCAGCTTGTGCCACAGTACGTGGGAAACCATCAAATATGAAACCTTCAGCGTCCTTGTTAGCATCCAGTTTATTGCTGATCATTCCTATAACTACCTCATCCGGAACAAGCATGCCTTGATCCATCAATTTCTTCGCCTCTAAGCCAAGTTCTGTTCCCTGTGAAATTTCGCCGCGTAAAAGATCGCCGGTTGAAAGGTGTATTAAACCGTGTTTTTCAATAAGCTTTTGCGACTGAGTCCCTTTCCCTGCGCCGGGAGGACCAAACAATACCAGATTTAGCATGCTCTTAATAAATTAAAAGCCTTTCGGTACAACACAGAAAGGCTTAACGTTTGGTGCACTCGAAGGGAGTCGAACCCCTAACCTTCTGATCCGTAGTCAGACGCTCTATCCAATTGAGCTACGAGTGCTTTTTGAAACGGAATGCAAAAATAGAATTTTTACCTTTCACTGCAAACTTTTTTCAAATAACTTTCATAATTATTTTTCCATTTGTAGCCAAACAGCTGATTATATGGGAAATATCTTTAATAAAATTCTGCTGTTTGGCTTAATCTATCCTGGTATTACTTCACAATTTCGGCAATAGCGGTAAAATCCGGGAGATTTCCAGCATCTTCCAGTACTTCGGCATAAATAATTTCCTGATTTTCATCAATCACAAATGCCGCACGTTTAGATACTCCCTTTAAACCCAAAACAAAGTTTTCGTATAAAGCGCCAAAAGCTGATGAAACCTCTTTGTTAAAATCAGACAATAAATCAAACTGGTAATTGTTCTCTTCCTTAAATTTGGCCAGCGTAAAAGGCGAATCAACTGATATTCCTAATATGGTAGCATTTAAACCATCATAATAGCCAAAGCTATCGCGCATAGTACACAGCTGGGTAGTACAAACACCGGTAAACGCTAAGGGGAAAAAGTGTATAACTACTTTTCTGCCTTTAAAATCAGCCAGTGATACACTTTTTAATGCTGATGAAACTAATATAAAATCTGGTGCCTTTTGGCCAACTTGTATTGACATAGCTCTACTTTTTTATTTGCAAATAAAAATAAATAGAAACGGCTAATGGTAATGGGCAGGTAATTAATTGACTTTAGTACTTTTGGGTTATGAGATTATTTTCCATAATTGTTCTGTTATTTATTTCGGCATACAGCAAGGCCCAAACTCAGCCATTTCGCATTAGCACTAAACATTTAACCAACAATGTTTACGTACATATCTCATACGGTTTGCCTGATGGCAAGTCGCCTTTCCCGGCCAACGGGTTGTATATTGTAACCAAAGCAGGTATTATATTGATTGATACTCCCTGGGATGAAAACCAAACCCAGCAGTTAATGGATACTTTACAGCAACGCTATCGTCAAAAAATTGCCCTTTGTATAGCAACCCACTTTCATAGCGACCGTACCGCCGGCCTTGATTTGTTAAAAAAGAACGGCATTAAAACCTACGCCAGCAAGTTAACCAATACACTGGCCAAACAAGGCGGCAACAAACAGGCAGAATTTACTTTTAGCAGGGATACCATTTTTAACGTAGGTGAGGTAAGCGTACAAACCTATTATCCCGGCGAAGGTCATACTAAAGACAATATAGTGGTTTGGCTACCCCAAACTAAAGTACTTTTTGGTGGCTGTCTTATCAAAAGCATGGAAACCAATAGCAAGGGCTTTACTGATGATGGCAACATAACCGAGTGGCCAAATTCTGTAGCCCGTGTTGGCAAGCGATTTAAGAACATCAAATACGTTATACCCGGCCACCAGGGCTGGCAGGGCGATACTTTACAATTAAGCCACACTATAACCATTGCCAAAAGCAAATAAACTGATCTGAACTAAAAATTAAGTTATCAATTTCTTGATTAACTAATTATTTAGTTATAGCTTTAGCAATACCAATTCTCTAAAGCCATGATCAGGAATTATATTAAAACCGCGTTTCGCAGTCTTTCAACAAACAAGGGATTTACGTTTATCAATATTTTAGGGTTGGCGCTTGGTTTGGCCACCTGCCTGCTTATTATATTTTTTGTAATTGATGAGTTAAGCTATGATAGATATAACACCAACTATGAAAGAATATACCGCGTAAATACCGATCTGAAATTTAATGGCACCATATCCTATTTTGCAGGTTCGCCCATTCCTGTAGCTGATGCCCTGACACGGGAGTTCCCTGAGGTTGAAAAGGTAGTGCGCATAACTCCGGCAGTAAACATCCGCTTTAAAAAAGGAGATGAAATTATAAAGGAAGATGGAGCCACCTTTTATTGTGAAACAGGCATATTTGATATTTTTACTTTCCCACTCCTCTCCGGCGATCCTAAAACTGCATTAACAGAGCCTAACAATATTGTAATCACCGAATCGATGGCCAAAAAGTATTTTAACCGCAGCAATGTTGTAGGCGAAACACTTTTTTTGGTTACTGACAGCAGCACCCATAAAATAACCGGCGTAATGCGCGATATACCTGCCCAGTCGCACTTTAAAGCTAATTTTTTATTTGCTACCAACCCCGCAGGGCAAGGCCATTGGAATAGCATCAGCCCGTTTATAACCTATATGTTACTCAAACCGGGAACCGACCCTAAACGGTTTGAATCCAAACTTGCTCTGTTGATGAACAGGAACCTTCCTACGGCCGATTTTAATTATACCAAGTTCAAATCAAACGGCAATTATTTTAAATTGGGCCTAAGCCCGCTATCAACTATTCATTTACAATCAAACCGCCAGGGCGAAATCGGCATTAACGGAAATATTGAATACGTATATATATTTTCAGTTGTAGCTTTATTTATATTGTTACTGGCTTGTATTAACTTCATGAACCTGTCAACAGCCCGCTCAGCCAACCGTGCGCGCGAGGTTGGTGTACGCAAAGTGCTGGGTTCATCGCGCAAGCATCTGATATTTCAATTTTTAGCCGAATCCTTAATAATAACATTCGCAGCCGCCTTTTTAGCCATATTAATGGCCTGGGCATTATTGCCACTTTTTAATCATTTTTCAAACAAAGAGTTGTCAATCACTTTTCATGTATTGAGCTGGCTACTGCCTTCCTTAAGCATCATCGTTATTGCGGTTGGAATTTTGGCAGGCTCTTACCCGGCATTTTTCCTTTCGGCCTTTCAACCTATTGATGTTTTAAAGGGCAAATTATCTACAGGCTTTAAAGGTGGATTACTGCGAAGTACACTGGTTGTTTTCCAATTCTCCATTTCTATTTTTCTTATTATTGGCACGTTGGTTATCTACAACCAGCTCCACTATATTCAAAATAAGGACCTTGGTTTTAACCGGAATCAGGTACTTACTCTAAACAATGTAAATACATTAAACAATCCGCAAATACTAAAACAGGAAATAAAGCAATTACCCGGCGTTATAAATGCAACCCTTACCAGCTATTTACCTGTTGGTGGTTATCGGAGTATTGGATTTTTATCTGCCGATCAAAAAAACGGGCAGTCTACCCAGTTCTGGAAGGTTGATGAAGACTACCTGAACACGCTGGGTATGACTCTAAAGGAAGGACGGAGTTTTTCGGCACAGTTTAAAACAGATTCAACAGCGGTAGTTATCAATGAAACTGCTGCCAAGTTATTTGGACTGGGAAACAGTGCTATCAATAAACCGCTCTTTACCTGGAAAGGAAAAGATATCGACAAAAAGTACACCATCATTGGCGTAGTAAAAGATTTCAACTTCAGCTCACTGCGTGATAATGTAAGTCCGCTGGTAATGGTAATGGCTAATGATTGGCTGGCACGGTTAACCATACGTGTAAGCACCCACAATTTACCCGCGTTATTAGCCCAAATGGAAAACCGTTGGAAAGCCATAGCCCCACATGAGCATTTTGATTATTCGTTTATGGATGATGATTTTGCGACCATGTACCGAACTGAGCAGCGCATGGGCAACCTGTTTATCGCGTTTACTGCTTTGGCTCTTGTTATTGCCTGCGTGGGTTTATTTAGTTTAGCCGCTTACGCGGCCGAACAACGCTATCGTGAAATAGGGATTCGCAAAGTTTTAGGTGCAAGCGTTCCAGTTATTATAAAAATGTTGTCTAAAGCTTTTATAAAGTTGGTGATTATTTCCTTTTTGATTGCCGCGCCATTGGCCTGGCTAATCATGAATAAATGGTTGCAGGGTTTCGCTTACAGACAAGCTATTCAATGGTGGGAACTGTTAGTTGCCGGCACAGTTGCATTATTTATTACATTTATTACGGTTAGCACACAATCATTTAAAGCTGCAATGGCCAACCCGGTTGATAGCTTAAAGAACGAGTAAAAGCGCAAGACTAATAAGCTAAAGGAGAAAGATTTAACTATTAGAGTTTTGAGTTATGGTATTATATAGTTTATATTTGTAATACAACTATCTGTCATGAAAGCAATTATCATTACCCAGCCCGGCAAACCTTCGGTTTTGCAAATAGCCGAAAGACCCAAACCAACTTTTAGCGTCAACGAAGTGCTGATCAAAGTAGCCGCCGCAGGTATAAATCGCCCGGATGTTTTGCAGCGGCAGGGCAAATATCCCCCACCAGCCAATGTGGTGCAGGATATTCCGGGGCTTGAAATTGCAGGAACTATTGTTGAAGCCGGAGCTGATGTTACCCGCTGGAAAGTTGGCGACAAAGTTTGTGCCCTCGTATCTGGCGGCGGTTATGCCGAATATTGTAGCGTGCCCGAACAGCAATCCCTACCGGTACCTGATGGTTTATCATTTATTGAGGCAGCTTCCTTACCCGAAACCTATTTTACGGTTTGGAGCAATGTATTTGACCGGGGCAATTTTAAAGATGGTGAAACGCTGCTGGTGCATGGCGGCTCAAGCGGTATTGGTGTGGCCGCCATACAAATAGCCAAAGCCCTGAGCCGTACAATTTATGTTACTGCCGGCTCTGACGAAAAATGCCGTGCATGCGAGGGGCTTGGTGCTGCCAAAGCCATCAACTATAAAACAGAGAACTTTGCCACTGTTATTGAACAGTTGACCAATGATAAAGGTGTTGATGTGATATTAGATATGATAGGTGGTAATTACACACCCGGCAATGTTCGATCCTTAGCGGTTGAGGGCCGTTTGGTGATGATCAATACTATGAATGGTAAAGATGCTGAGGTGGATCTGGCCCGGGTAATGATGAGACGGCTAACCATTACCGGCTCAACCTTAAGGTCAAGAGAAGTAGAGTTTAAGGGTTCAATTGCACAAAACCTGCAAAAACATATCTGGCCTCTGTTGGCATCCGGTGCAATTAAGCCAGTGATACATGCCATTTTTAGACCCGAAGAAGCCGCCCAGGCACATGAACTCATGGAAAGCAGTGGACATATAGGCAAAATTGTACTGAATTTTGAGTAACAAAAAACCTCAAAACGGGTGTTAAGAAAATATCGAAACAAATGTTACTTTGGTATTTAAATATTTCGATAGAAATCTTAACTTTGCGCCTCTGAAATAGCATCTTATATTTTATTGTAACAGCTATTTAATAGAAAAATTCTTTAAAACACCAGGTTATATATGCCAAACATTGGAAAAATATCACGGATCATTGGTCCGGTAGTTGACGTAAGTTTCGCTGATGATGCTCATCTTCCCAAAATTTATGATGCATTAGAGATCACGAAAGAAAATGGCCAAAAAGTAATTTTAGAAGTTCAGCAGCACTTAGGCGAAGATCGTGTACGTGCTATCGCGATGGATTCAACAGACGGATTGCTACGCGGCATGAAGGTATTGGATTTAGAATCGGCTATTAAAATGCCGGTTGGCGAAAACATCAAAGGCCGTGTATTCAACGTAGTTGGTGATGCTATTGACGGTATCGCTGATTTAGATAAAGCCAATGGTCGTCCAATCCACAATACTCCTCCTCGTTTTGAGGACCTATCAACCGAAACTGAAGTACTTTTTACAGGTATCAAAGTTATCGACTTGTTAGAGCCTTATGTAAAAGGTGGTAAAATTGGTTTGTTTGGTGGTGCCGGTGTTGGTAAAACAGTATTGATCCAGGAACTGATCAACAACAT
>NZ_JBCECK010000211.1:0-6928 GCF_039207105.1 Mucilaginibacter sp. | reverse complement strand
AAAAGCCCCCTGGACTTGCTCCGGGGGACTTTCAACCTAAACCTTATCACAATTAAACTGGTAAGTTTACCAGTTCGTGAGAGGTATAACAATTACTATACCAAAAAAAATTATTGCGCCGATTTAATATTTAACAGCTTGTTAATCAATATCAAACTTGCCTACAGATTACATACCTGTAATCATCGTGACTAATTGTTTGGTCACTTGTCGTGTTTGGCATACACCGCATACAACATTAAACATGTTTTGTGGCTTTACGCCTGCGTAAGTAAGTATCTGTTAAAAATAAAGCCAACACAACATCAAATATCAGGAACCATTTCATAAACGGCGAGCTTAAAATATTACCGGCATTGGGCAGCTTTAAGGCAGGCATGGTCATGTTTAACTTAATGCCCGAAATATCTATACTTGACAATGCCATTACAAGTAAAGCCGTAATGGTTACCATAAAGAAAATAGCTATGCTTTTAATAATACGCTTATCAATAGCCGCCTTAAGTGGTTGAAGGGCATTTTCTGTACGTATAGCCTCCATTACATTATAGGTAAAGGCCATAGGAGGTTCATCCAGTTCCATAGCGGCAAACTCCTGGTTAAGCGCCAGCAACTCCTGATACTTTTTGGCATACAGCTCGTTATTTGCTATCAGCCCGGCAATGGCTTCCTGCTCAGCCGCAGTACAGGTTCCATCAATATAGTTCCAGAGTTTTTCTTCAATCTCGTTCATATCAGTTCTTTCACCTCTTGTTTTAAATTTCGCTCCAGCTTTTCTTTCAAACGCTGGCGCGCCCTGAATAGTTTAACCTTAATCGTATTTGTCTCCATACCCAGGGCTTGCGCAATTTCTTCAAGCGATTGCTCACCCTTGTAAAATAAGGTGATGATGGTGGCATCATCAGGCAACAACTGGTCAATGGCTTGGTTAAGGTAAAACAATCTGGATTTATTTTCCACATTATTCGTATCAAAGCCCGATTCCTGACTTTCAACTTGTATATAAGTATTCTCATCGTCTATGGAATCTGTAGCTATTCTTTTCTTTCTTAAAAATGTCATGGCTGTAGTGTAAACTATACTATACAACCAGGTAGTAAACTTTGACTGCCCCTGAAATGAACTCAGCGAACGGTACGCCTTTACAAAACAATCCTGAGCTATTTCTTCAGCATCTTCCCTCCCCTTTGCAAAACGCAAGGCCAGTGTAAACACAAAGCGCTGGTGCCGCTTAACCAGATCGGCATAAGCGGATTGGTCTCCCAACAATGTTTGCTGTATAAGTTCGATATCTGAAAGCTTGCTCTGCATGTATTACAACCTCTCTGACGCTGTAGTTTTAATCCAGGTTACACGGTTTTATATAAAAATACTTAAAATTAAGCTGAGCCTTGCATAATAAGTTATACTACAAGAACATACCTATAAACAAAAATGCCTCCGAAATAATCCGGAGGCACTGCAATTATGTAAAAACAGCTTAAATAGCTGTTGGTCGCCTAATGATACCTAACAGTACAGCAATGATGGCAATAACCAGCAATACATGTATTAAACTGCCTACAGAAGTAAAAAACACGCCAATTGCCCAGCCTATCAGCAGGATAACGGCAATTATATACAATAGTGAGTTCATAGTAATTAAATTTTAGTTAATGTTTTCACAGATAGATATTTATATAATAGCCAAATGCCTTAAAAAGTTTTAAAACATTTGGCTAACCATGAGTTTTCCTCAATTATTTTTTCTCTGATCTGGATGATTGATTGATACCGGCTTCAGCTATTTTGGTGAGCAGACTGTCGGCATTTTTCTCTTCCTACAGGGTAGCATCTAACAATTCCGCGGCTTCGTTATAGCCCAGTACGGCAGCCAGTGTTTTGAGTGTACCATACGATGCTATTTCGTAGTGTTCAATTTTTTGAGCTGCCGATATGATTCCGGCATCACGTGTAATGCTGCCCTTCTCGGTTTCAGAAACAATTTCTTCTCCTTCTTTAATTAAGCCAGCCATAGCTTCGCATTTTACTGCGGCGGTCTTAACGCCGATAGATTCAAATGCTGACTCTAAACGAGTAACATGGTTCTCGGTTTCGGCAAGGTGGTTTTCAATTGCCGAACGCAGTTCATCTGAACTTGCCGCTTTGGCCATTTTAGGTAAAGCTTTAGCCAGGTGTTTTTCGGCCCAGTAAATGTCTTTCAATTCGTCAACAAATAATTCGTTTAATGCTGATTCCTGAACATCTTCTGTTTGTTGAGGAGCTTTTGTTTTGGTAGTTGCCATGATGAAGTTTTTTTAGTTTGATGTATTAAGCATCAAACAAAGGCAATGCCAAATTACATATTTTTAAACAAAATTAATTATAACGATAATTTAGAATCAAAAATATTATTACCAATTAAACATAGTGTAGCAATAAACAATAAAGTTGTATAGTAAAGTGGAAAGGGTCCCTAAAGATATGTTCCCCGGGGAACATAATTTACAACATGCTCATAAACAATACATTAAGCACCTTTTTTATTTTTCAGGCTACTCATTAATTGCTCATAAAGGTCGTCGCTTGTGGTTTTATGCGGTTCCAGCTTTTTAACCGTAGCCCGTTTACCTTTTGATTTGGCTTTGATAATGTTTAACAATTCATCGGTATACTCATCTTTAAATTTAGACACATCAAAATCTTCTGCGTACTGATTAATCAGCGCCAAACCAACATCGAGTTCTTTTTTGCTTACCTCCACATTATCGGCAATATTCAGGTCCTCAGTACCACGTATTTGCTGCCCAAAACGAATACGGGTTATCACCAGCACATTGTTTACCGGGTGTACAATACACAGGCTTTCAGTGCTGCGCAACACAAAACGGGCAAGGCCAGCCTTTTTTGATTGCTGCAGCGCTTTCAGTAGCAAGGCATAAGCTTTATTATTTTTGTTGTCGGGCTCGGTATAGTATGAGGTTTCGTAAAACATAGGGTTTACATCAGCAATGTCAACAAAGCTTTCTATTTCAACCACCTTGCTTTTTTCTGGGGCGGCATCCTCAAAATCATGATCCTCCATAATTACGTAATCATCATTTAGCTTGTAGCCCTTCACGATTTTATCATAAGGAACTTCTTTATGAGTATTTTCATTTACCCTTTGATAACGTATGCGTGCATGATCGCGGCTATCCAACATATCAAAATCAAGCGAGCTGGTTTGTACCGCCGAATAAAGCTTTACCGGAATACTTACCAAGCCAAAACCGATGGAACCTTTCCAGATAGATCTCATATCCTAATGTTTAAATGTTTCTGGTATAACCATTAAATGGGCTAACAGTTTTTTATCATATTGATCTTCAAACGCATGTCCCAAAGCACATTCTAAAATAGTAGTTTTATGTACTTGTAGCCCCTAAATAAAGCACCGGTTACTAAACAAATAAATTGGCCGTTCTGTTACACATTAAACTTTTAATACGTTAACATAGTCATACATACAAATTATATAACAATTATCACATGAAACCATCAGGAGCTTTCACCCAAAAACAACTGCTCCTGATCACTTCATAGCAATTAGAAAACAAATTATCACATGAAAAAGCTATTTATCCTTGCCGTATTACTTACGTTTACTTATGGTGCTTTTGCACAAACTATTGACCTGCGCCGTAAAATTGAGGTTACCGGAACTGCCGAACAGGAAGTTACGCCCGATATTATATATGTCTCTATTTCATTACAGGAATACATGAACGGTAAAAACCGGGTTACCATTGATGTACTGGAAAATCAATTGGAAAAAGGCGTGAAAGATGCCGGTATAGCCAAAGAAGATTTTACCGTGAACAATGTATCGGCCTGGAACAACACCTATCAGAAAAAAAAGGCTCCAGATTTTTTAGCCAGCAAACAATATTTAATCAAGGTTACCGACCTGAACAAGTTTAACCAGATACTGGCCAAGGTTGATGCCAAGGGTATACAATCAACAAATATTGAAAGCTACGATTATTCAAAAATTAACGACCTGAAAAATACCCTGAAATTAAAGGCCCTTTTATCGGCTCGTGATAAGGCATCGTTTCTGGTTAATGGTTTAGGCGACAAACTGGGTTCGGCTATCAGCATTACCGAAAACGATAACAGCAGCTTTCCGCAGCCACGTGCCGTAATGATGTTCAAATCGGCCGCTGCTGATGTTGCCGGACCTGCAGAATCAGACATTGATTTTAAAAAGATAAAGCTGAGCTTCCAGATACAGGCGGTATTTGAAATAAAATAAGGCTGCGAAGACTCACCCCGTCATCGCTATCGCTCGACACCCCTCTCTTCGCCTTCGGCGGGAAGAGGGGTTTTCTTTTATATATTCTGTCATTAACCCTCTTTGCGGCGAAGCCGGAGAGAGGGTGATCCAGCGAAGCGTGGATCGGGTGAGTTGACTTTGTAAGTTTTCACCTTCCCCTAAATTTTTTCTCCAATAGGGTGTAACCTGTTTTAAAACCATGTAGTCATAGCTTACAAATACACCATAATGGTGATTCAAACGAAAGAAAAATTTATTAACTTATTAAAACTTAAATATTATGGGCGCAGGTGAATTAGGGGTATTAGCTGGAATAATAATACCTCTTGGCTTTTTTATAATGATATTCGGCATTGTTTATTTAAACAAACGCGAGAAACTGGCAATGATTGAACGCGGTATGGATCCGCGTACCTACAAACCACAATCGGCCCCTTATCAAAACCTAAAATGGGGGTTATTACTGATTGGTGCAGGTGTTGGCTTATTCCTGGCCTTTACATTAGATCATTCGCTGTACAGCAAATTAGATGAGGATAGCATACCTCCACTGTACTTCGCGCTTATTGCTAT
Source organism: Mucilaginibacter sp. (assembly GCF_039207105.1). Taxonomy (GTDB): domain Bacteria; phylum Bacteroidota; class Bacteroidia; order Sphingobacteriales; family Sphingobacteriaceae; genus Mucilaginibacter. Next base: position 2,058 of record NZ_JBCECK010000211.1, on the reverse strand, counting down.
ATTCGGTGGCTTAGGTTTGTTTCTCTCTTATCGTATAGAAAAAAGGGAAGTATTGGATAAAGAGGATTCTACTTTAACAAAATAAACAACACCCATGTTTTTATAACAAAGAGGCCATTGTTTTATAAAACAATGGCCTCTTTAATGTTGCTATCAGCCCATTCAGCAAATACCGTATTGTTGTTTTAATACGTTCAGGTGGTGCAGCTCGTGCCCGGCCAGCATATATACCAATGCCCTTACCGAAAACAAGTGGTTACTGGCAATACCTGTACGCAGCAATTGTTCTTCACTAAAACTCTTTATCATATAAATATTTGAGAGGCGGGCTGCCTTAAACTCAGCCGCCAGATCCTGAATACTTTGGCCATCAAAATCGGTATTGTTCACATAAACATCCTGATCAAAACCAGGCAACTCTACATGATTGCGCGAAAAAACCAGCGCCCGGTATGCAAAGGTGCGTTCAGTATCAATCATATGACCAACAACCTGTTTAACTGTCCACTTCCCTGGAGCATAGGCATATGCGACTTGCTCATTGCTTAAGTTGCTAAACAATTGATGACTGTTGGTCATTAATTGTTCAAGCAGTTCAGTTACATTATTGTTGGGCACAAGGCCAACATACCCTGCGGCAAATGGCGAGTATTCCTCAGGCTGTGGTTTGCTTATCATTTTGTGAATTTTTTAATACTATCCTAAATGTTGTTCCCTTACCTATTTCGGAATCTTTTACAAATATTTGCCCGTTATGATAATTTTCAACCATACGTTTGGTTAATGATAAACCCAGCCCCCAGCCGCGTTTGCGTGTAGTATAACCTGGCTGAAAAACGGTATCGAATTTAGAGCGCTGTATCCCTTTTCCGGTATCCGCTACATCAATAAAAACCTGATTTTTCGTTTTGCCTTTGCCGCTACTGATATCTATTTTGATGCTGCCTTTTCCATCAATGGCGTTAACAGCGTTTTTAAGCAGGTTTTCAAGTACCCAATCAAACAGCGGGATATTAAGACCGGCTTGCAGCAGCGGGTTACCGCTCAATTCAAATCCTATATTTTTACTTACACGTACCTTAAAATAATCAACAAAATCTTTTACTACATCATAAACCAGATGATCTTCCAATACCGGTTTCGATCCTATTTTTGAAAAACGGTCGGCTACTATTTCCAACCGTTTTACATCATTCTCCATTTCGGCCACCAGCACATCATCTTCAGCATCAAACTTTTCTTTCATCAGCTCTATCCAGGCCATTAATGACGATATGGGGGTACCCAGTTGGTGCGCCGTTTCCTTGGCCAAACCCACCCAAACCTGATCCTGTTCCGATTTTCTCGATGAGCTAAAAGCCGTGTAGGCCATTAATAAAAATATAGCTATCAACGTCAGCTGAACATATGGAAATAGCTTCAACTGTGTAAGTAATGGCGAATCTTTATAAAACACCAGCCACCAGCCGCCAGGCACCTTAAGTTTAATAGGCGCATGCTGGTTTTTCATATACTTCAGTTCGGATGTAAAGTATGCCGTATCATACTTCATTTTTTTATTGTTTTCGGCCTGAAGCTTGATGAATGTTTTGGTGGTATCCAGGCCACGCACATATTTAAAGTCTTCGTTTTCATCGGTAACAATGGCGGGTACAATTAAACTATCCCTAACGGCTATTACATAGGTTAAAAAGTCATTATCATCAGATGATAGTATCTGTTTCATGCTCAATGCCCAAACCTGCGCACGCGTACGCTCGGACCTCGCTATGTTTTTAACCAGGTAATTGGTATAGATCAATGAGCTGCCTGCTATGACTACGGCGAATGCGAGCAGAAAGTATTTCCAGCGTTTTTTTTGTTGGTATGGATTCATGTTGGCTAAGTAATCAAATAACGTAAAATTATTTCAATTATATACTCATCTGAAACCCACACATTCACACATCAGCATATTTGCACATCCGCATGTCCGCACATCTATAATAAGTTTATCTTTGCCCCATCATGACCGATAAAAAAGTAAGAGTCCGTTTTGCACCAAGCCCAACCGGTGGT
>NZ_JBCECK010000210.1:0-6949 GCF_039207105.1 Mucilaginibacter sp. | reverse complement strand
GTTTCCACAAGCGAGACGCTTGCAGTTGCATGGGAAATTACCGTTTATTTACTTCAGCAATGATCTCTTGTAAATCATTTTTATCATAAATGAAAGGGCTAAGTAAAATTTGAACTGTTTCTACTTGTACAGATTCATCGATATCTCCCCAGGAATCTATTTCTAACAAATATTTCAAAATCTTTTCCCTTTCTTTTTTTCGATGATCTAACTTCCAAAAGTCAAGCGAGGCAGAATTGCCATCGATAGTATTGATTGTCTTGTAACGTTCAGTCAGCTCAATGACCGCTTCATTGAATATTCGGCTAAAAGAAGGGCTTCTAAATATTCGGACTAATTCATCGTCATCAATACCAAATTTTAAAGCGTAAAATACATTAACAAGGAGTTTTAGTTCCGAAATATTCTCTATAATCATAACTTATCTTTATCTGGATCAGTAACAATATACAACATATGCCTTGATCGAATCTTAAAAAACAAAAGAGGCAGCCTCACCAACAGCAAGACTTACGAAGTTTTCAAAACTTCGTAAGTCTTCTTCCCCGCTACCGTAAGCGTCTCGCTTGTGGTGAATCGTGCTTGGCTCAGATGAGCCCGTTTGTTTCCACAAGCGAGACGCTTGCGGTAGCAAGGAAATAAATAAGAAAGCCGCCCTGTAAGGGCGGCTTTCTTATTTCAAATACCCTTCCAATTAAGCTTTCTTATCAATCTTTACAATTGGCGAGTTTAATGCCTGCACCTTTACTTCTTTCTTCATGTCATGTTTCAGGGCGGTTGGCGCGGCAACATGCGCGTTTAAATGCGGCGCTATAACCAATGAAACGATCGACATCAGTTTGATCAGGATGTTCATGGATGGGCCGGAGGTATCCTTGAACGGATCGCCAACGGTATCACCGGTTACGGATGCCTTATGTGGTTCAGATTTTTTGTAATGCATTTCACCATTGATCATACAGCCTTTTTCAAATGATTTTTTGGCATTATCCCAGGCACCGCCCGCGTTGCTCTGGAAAATCCCCATCAGTACGCCCGATACGGTAACGCCTGCCAGTAAACCACCCAATACTTCGGGGCCAAAGGCAAAACCAATGATCACCGGGGTGATCAGGGCGATAAGGCCCGGAGCCACCATCTCGCGGATAGAGGCCTTGGTTGATATGGCCACGCATTTTTCATATTCGGGTTTGGCTTTATATTCCATAATGCCAGGTATCTCCCTGAACTGGCGGCGTACTTCCTCTACCATCGCCATAGCGGCACGGCCCACTGCTGAGATACATAATGCCGAAAAGATAAAAGGGATCATGCCGCCCACAAATAAGCCGGCCAGCACATCGGCCTTGTAAATATCAATATGCTCAATACCGGCAACACCCACAAAGGCCGCGAACAGGGCCAGTGAGGTTAACGCTGCCGAAGCAATGGCGAAACCCTTACCGGTTGCCGCTGTAGTATTACCTACGGCATCCAGGTTATCTGTACGGTGGCGCACTTCTTCGGGCAGTCGGCTCATTTCGGCAATACCACCGGCATTATCAGCAATAGGGCCAAAGGCATCAATGGCCAGCTGCATGGCTGTTGTAGCCATCATACCCGCCGCGGCAATAGCCACACCATACAAACCTGCAAAGTGATAGGAGCCATAAATACCAGAAGCCAGCACCAAAATAGGCAGTACGGTTGATTCCATACCGATAGATAAACCACCAATAATGTTGGTAGCATGCCCTGTAGATGACTGGCGGATAATGCTCAGCACCGGGCGTTTGCCCATAGCCGTATAGTATTCGGTAATGATAGACATCAGTGTACCTACGATCAATCCTACTACTATCGACATGAAAACACCATTTTTGGTAAACACCAAAGAACCGGCCTTTATAGCCTGGCTTGCATCCTCATCGCGTATCATATGGAAGTTATCATTAGGAAGCATCCATTGTACCACAAAATAAGTAGCAATAGCTGTTAATATGATAGAAGCCCAGTTACCTATGTTAAGCGCTTTCTGTACACTATCGTTCTCATTTTTAATTTTTACAAATGCCGCGCCTATGATGGAAAATATCAAACCTAAACCGGCAATTACCATCGGAAGTAAAACCGGAGCAATACCGCCAAACGCGTCATGCGATACAATTTCACGGCCCAGCACCATCGTAGCCAGCATGGTAGCCACGTATGATCCGAATAAGTCGGCACCCATACCGGCAACGTCGCCTACATTATCGCCCACGTTATCGGCAATGGTGGCAGGGTTACGCACATCATCTTCAGGAATACCTGCTTCAACCTTACCTACAAGGTCGGCGCCAACGTCTGCAGCTTTAGTATAAATACCGCCGCCTACACGGGCAAACAAGGCAATGGATTCGGCACCTAATGAAAAGCCCGCCAAAACATCAAGAGCTTTGGCCATAGCCTCGCCGTTAACGCTGCTACCTGTTACCTTAACCACATAAACCTGGTAAAATACAATAAATAACGATCCTAAACCTATAATAGCCAGACCGGCAACACCCAGGCCCATCACGGTACCGCCGGTAAAAGATACCCTTAAAGCCTGTGCCAGGTTGCTGCGCGCTGCCTGTGTGGTACGCACGTTAGCTTTGGTGGCAATGCGCATACCCAAAAAACCTGCAAAGGCCGATAGGAAAGCGCCTATTACAAATGATACGGCTATAACCGGGCTTGAAGTAGCTACGGTTGTACCGGAGTAAGCCAGTAAAATACCGGCAATAATTACAAAATAGCTGAGTATTTTCCACTCTGCACGTAAAAAAGCCATAGCGCCGTCGGCAATGTAGCCGGCCAGCTGCGCCATGTCGCCGTCGCCGGCATCTTGTTTGGTAACCCAGGCGGCTTTAGTGGCCATAGCAATTATGCCAATAAGGCCCATCACCGGAATCAGATAGATCAAGTAATTGTTCAAAAAATCCATGTTCACAAATTTGGTTTATAAGTGGTTCTATTAATACAGTTTAGGTAGTGCTTTAATAATTGGTATTGCAAAATAGTATTTTATTTGTTTACAATAGCCTGCTTTAATATAAAGTTTTTTGAATAGTTTAGAGCCTTTAACACTACACATACCTATGGCAAAAAATTCCGGACAATCAACAATGAAACATGAACTTGGCCTGCTCGACGGCACTATGCTGGTAGCAGGCTCCATGATTGGGTCGGGTATATTTATAGTAAGTGCTGATATTATACGCAATGTTGGCTCATCGGGTTGGCTTATAGCTATTTGGGTACTAACCGGCTTCATGACGCTTACCGCGGCACTGAGTTACGGCGAGCTTAGCGGTATGTTTCCCAAAGCAGGCGGGCAGTACGTTTACCTGAAAGAAGCTTACAATAAATTCATCGCTTTTTTATACGGCTGGAGTTTATTTGCTGTTATACAAACCGGAACCATAGCGGCAGTTGGTGTGGCCTTTAGCAAATTTACCGCTTACCTGATACCTGCCTTTAGCGAGGACAATATTTTATGGAAACTCAAAACCGGGGTGGATGCTGCCGGGCACGATAAATTTTTTGCCATCAGCGCAGCGCAGATCGTATCCATCGTACTCATTATCTTTTTAACTTTTGTAAATACCCGCGGTGTAAAAAGCGGCAAAATTATTCAAACTACCTTCACTTTAACTAAGCTCATAAGTTTATTTGGTTTGATAATTTTTGGTTTCATTATGCTCAAGCCGGAAGTATGGCATGCTAACTGGACAAATGCCTGGGATCTGCACAATTTGAATAAAGACGGCAGCATTACCAGCTTAACAACAGGAACAGCATTGGGCGCTATAGCCGCTGCAATGGTAGGTTCTATTTTCAGCAGTGATGCCTGGAATAGCGTAACCTTTATTGCGGGCGAAATGCGCAACCCTAAACGGGATGTGGCTTTAAGTTTAGGCTTAGGTACTTTAATAGTTACAGTTATCTATGTATCTGCAAACATAGTTTACACCGGTGTTTTACCTTTACATGAAATTGCTACGGCAGAAAAGGATAGAGTGGCTGTAGCAGCATCACATGTGATATTTGGTAATATAGGCACCATTATAATCGCTTTGATGATCATGGTATCAACTTTTGGTTGTAATAACGGGCTAATATTGTCAGGTGCCAGGGTTTATTACACTATGGCCAAGGATGGATTATTTTTTAAGCAGACTGGTACATTGAATAAATTTTCGGTTCCTCAGTTTGGTTTATGGATACAATGCCTTGTAGCATCATTACTTTGCTTAAGCGGACGATATGGCGATCTGTTGGATATGATATCATTTGTTGTGGTTATATTTTACATACTAACCATTGTAGGTATTTTTATTTTACGCAAAAAATATCCTGATGCTGAACGGCCTTATAAAGCTTTTGGTTATCCAGTTTTACCAGCTATTTATATTTTAATGGGCATTGCTTTTTGCGGTTTGTTGTTTGCCTATAAGCGTGATTATGCCTTGTACGGATTGGTAATCGTATTAATAGGCATCCCATTATATTACATATCGCAACGGAACGCTAAACATGAGGATGAAACGGTTATTAATAGTTAGTTTATTTATACTTGCCGGGCAGGTTTACGCCCAGGATCTTCAACAAAAAATTTCAGGTGCTTTTAGCAGGCTACAGGCCGATAGCCAATGCAGTTATGCCTCACTGTCATTAACCGTGCTTGATGCTAAAACCGGCGAGCAGGTGTTTGCCGCTAATCCTAATATGGGATTGGCTACGGCATCAACCCTGAAAACCATTACCAGCATTACCGCCTTCAATATTTTAGGGGCCGATTTTAAATACCAAACCCAGTTAGGCTATGCCGGTGAAATTACTGCCGATGGTACACTGAACGGTGATGTAATTATTAAAGGTGCCGGCGACCCAACCCTGGGCAGCTGGCGCTATGAACAAACCAAAGAGGCCCATGTGCTGGCCCTCATGACGAATGCCCTGCAAAAGGCCGGTATCAAAAAAATTAACGGCCGCATTATTGGTGACGATAGTATTTTCGGCAGCCAGTCAATCCCCGAAGGGTGGATATGGCAGGATATAGGTAATTATTACGGTGCCGGTACATCTGGCCTGTGCTGGCGCGAAAACCAGTTTGATATTAAGCTGCGCACGGGTGTGGTAGGTAACCCAATAGGCATATCTCGTACTGTTCCGCTGATGCCCAACCTTACCTTTAAAAGCGAATTGGTTAATGGTGCTACCGGCTCCGGCGATCATGCTTATGCCTTTTTGCCTGTAGGCAGCACCGTCATGTACCTGCGCGGCAGCTATGCTATCGATCAGGATAAAAAATCTATTTCTGCTGCCATACCTGATGCGGCCTATGATGCTGCATACCGCCTGGCGGATACTCTCCGGAAACTGGGCATTACTGTTAGTAATGGTGCGGAATCTGCAGCTACTTTAAATGCAAAATCATTACAGGTGCCTTTGATAGCTAAAAATATAACTACCATACAATCGCCGCCATTGAGCCGTATCATTTACTGGCTTAACCAGAAAAGTATTAACCTGTATGCCGAGCAATTGCTTAAAACCATAGCCTGGAAACAGGGCCGCAAACCTACTACCGCTAACGGGGTAGAGGAGGTGCAAAAGTTCTGGAAAGCGCGCGGCATCGACCCGAATACCATTAACACTTATGATGGCAGCGGCCTGTCGCCCGGTGACAGGGTAACTACAGCTACATTGGCAAAAATTCTGCAGTCGGCTAAAAAGGAAAGCTGGTTTGCCGATCTGTACGAAAGCCTGCCGGTTTACAACAACATGAAAATGAAAAGCGGCAGCATCAACAATGTGCTGTGCTATGCAGGTTATCAAGCTCATAACGGGCGCGAGTTATGTTTTTCTATCATGGTGAACAATTTCAGTGGTACAAGCCGTGGTATTAAAGAAAAAATGTTCAGGGTGCTGGATGTGTTGAAGTAGGAGACAGGAAAACTTTGTAAGTTTATATTTCCAATTCCTAAACAATGAAAAAGATAAGTATAGTGCTCATCCTGCTTTTTGCATCGGCTTTTTTTGCCTGCAAGCCCAAAAGCAACCCCGCTGATGATATCAAAAACATTAGGTTTAAATTTACCGAGCTTGGCCGCGAAACCCAGTTTAGGATAGCCTGTGATAAATTTGACAGCTATTTTCCAGAGGGCAGGGTTAAAAATTTTGGTACCAAAGCAGGCATAGATAGTGTAATGCAACTATTAACTAATATGCCCAGGGCAGAGGAAGGCAGCTTGCCGGATGTGCGGGGAAAGATATACATTACTCATGCTAATAACGCTGTAGATACACTATGCGTAGGTGTTAAAGTGCTCAATTATAAAGATGCCGTTTACCAAACCCCGCAGGAACTGTTGGCTTTGATACAGAAGTAGGGAAAGGCGAGGATAAGAAATATGTCATTGCGAGCGTAGCGCGGCAATCGTGAACTTTACAGAGAGATTTGTAGAGTTCGCGATTGCTTCGTCGTTTCTCCTCGCAATGACAAATTGAATTAAAAATTAAGCGTAAGTAACGTTTAAAGTAAACGGTACATTCAATGCTTTTGAAACAATACAGTTTTTCTTAGCATCTTCTGCAATTTCTTTGAATTTAGCTTCATCTAAACCATCGATAACTGTTGCTTTAAGCTCAAGGTGAATACCATTAATTTGAAGAGCCTGCAGATCCAGATCAAGGATAGCATCTGTTGTCAGGTCGCCGGGAGTAAAACCAGCTTGTGACAAGGTTGCGCTCAAAGCCATGGTAAAGCAACCTGCATGCGCGGCAGCTACCAGCTCTTCCGGGTTGGTACCAACACCATCGGCAAAACGAGTTTTAAATGAGTATTGAGTTTTGTTTAATACAGTGCTTTGGGTAGTGATCTCTCCTTGACCTGCTTGTAATGTGCCGTTCCAATGGGCGTTTGCTGTACGTTTCATAAGAT
>NZ_JBCECK010000209.1:0-7073 GCF_039207105.1 Mucilaginibacter sp. | reverse complement strand
TTTAATATCTAAAGCTAATTCTGTTACCGAATTACTTGACCTTTACAATTGCGAGCGATAGCGTGGCAATCGCACATTGTACAGAGAGAATCGGTATGGTTCACGATTGCTTTGCTCCTTACGGCAATGACATAGTTGTTATAGATGCCGTTACCACTATTAAATCATTTTATTAGCTTTACCTATAAAGCATCACTTAAATGAAAAAAACATTCCTATACCTTTTTGCCGCTGCCGCTTTGGTTGCCTGTAAGCAGCCCAAAACTGCCGATACGGGCAAAGCCGATAATAAAGAGCTGGCCAAAGTATTTGACAACTACTTTGAAGAGTCGCTCAAATTGTATCCCATTAATGCCACCTATATTGGCGACAACCGTTATAACGACCAATTACCCAATGATGGATCGGCAGAATTTTTAGCCAAATCCAAAGCCTTTTATGCCAACTATTTGGCACAGGTAAAACACTTTAACCGCCAGGACCTGAGTGAGGCTGACCAGCTATCGTATGATATTTTCATTTACGAGGCACAGCTATCCCTGGATGATTTTACCCATCATTTTGAGTACATGCCCTTTAACCAGTTTTATGCACTGCCGCTTACTATGGGCCAACTGGGCTCGGGTGTAGGTGCGCAGCCTTTTAAAACTGTAAAGGATTATAACAACTGGCTAAAACGTGTTTCGGCATTTGCCGTTTGGGCCGATACCGCCATCAATAATTTTAATAAAGGCATCAAAGCCGGGGTGGTTTTGCCAAAAGCGCTGGTTACAAAAATGGTTCCCGAACTGGAAGACCTTGTAGTTACCGATCCAACTAAAAGCTTGTTTTATGGCCCTATCACCAATTTGCCAAAAGATTTTTCAGATGCCGATAAAAAGCAACTGACCGAGGAATACAAAAAAGCAATTACCACGGTAATATCTCCAACTTATAAAAAACTGGCCGATTATCTGAAAACCGAATACCTGCCGCACGCGCGCAGCACTTCGGGCTTTTCGGCACTGCCTGATGGCGCTGCCAAATACGCTTACCTGGTAAAACAGCAAACCACTACTGACAAAACTCCCGAAGAAATACCAAACGGGTTTGAAAGAGGTAAGCCGCATTCGTGGCATTATGGATAGCATTAAAGCCAGCGTTGGTTTTAAAGGCGACCTGAAGGCGTTTTTTGAATATATGCGAACCGACCCTAAGTTTACGCCCTACAAAACCCCTAAAGAGGTTCTGGCCGCATTTGAGAACATACATAAGCGCATGGAGCCTAACTTAGAGAGAATGTTTAATCATGTGCCAAAAACTCCGTTTGAGATCAGGCAAACGGAGGCTTTCCGGGCTGCGTCGGCCAGTGCAGAGTATAATGCAGGTTCGGCAGATGGCAGCAGGCCGGGTATTTTTTATGTACCGATATTGGATGCTACTAAGTTCAACATCACTTCGGGTATGGAGTCGTTATTTTTACATGAGGCCATTCCGGGTCACCATTACCAGATATCTTTAACGCAGGAAAATGAGTCGCTCCCTAAATTCCGGAGGTTTGATGGTAACGAAAATGCTTATGTAGAAGGCTGGGCTTTATACTGCGAATCGTTAGGTAAAGAGCTGGGCTTATACACCGACCCTTATCAATATATGGGTGCACTGGGCGATGAAATACACCGCGCCATTCGCCTGGTTGTTGATGTGGCTATCCACACCAAAAATATGACCCGCGAGCAGGCCATTAAATATATGATGGATAACGAGGCTATTAACGAACAAGGTGCAACTGCTGAGATTGAACGCTATATGGCCATTCCGGGTCAGGCATTGGGCTATAAAATAGGCGCCTTAAAAATACGTGAGCTCCGTAGCAAATACGAAAAACAACTGGGCAGCAAATTTAACCTGGCCGAGTTCCATAATCAGGTTTTAAAAGATGGAGCCATGCCGCTTGCCGTGTTTGAAGGCAAGATGGATGCCTGGGCTGCCAAACAGTAGTTGTAAAAGGACAATAACAAATAACAGAAGCGACTGTAATCTGTGGCGCTTCTGTTTTAATTCCCCGCCAAAAACTGGTTTATAGGCGAAGCCTGCGCGGCAAAGGAATTAGGCGTGAGCCCGGTGAACAGTTTAAACTCCCTGATAAAATGCGACTGATCAAAATACCCCGCGTCATAAGCTACATCGGTTAGTTTTTGGTCATTGGCGTTTACCAGGTTTAGGCTGTGCTGAAAGCGGTTTATCTTACAAAACAACTTCGGCGGCAGCCCGGTATATTGAGAGAATAACATATTCAGATACCGGGTTGATATATTATTACGAACCGAAACTGCGATGATCTCCCGGTTGTAATCCGTTTTCAGGTTGTTTACAATTTCGCCAATGAATTTGATCTTGTCATGCCGTTTCTCTGAAATACGCAGCCTGTCGCATAAGTAATCCTCAACCAAAGCTATGCGTTTATCTAAACCACCGGTCTCCATCAGTTTTTCATGCAGCGTTTTTAACGATACGCCAAACACATCGGCCGCGCCAACAATCTCGTTATTAAACTCGGATATGCTTTCATTAAAAAAATAAGCTGCCGAGTGCGGATAGAACCGGATGCCCAGCATTACGTTTCTACCAACCGATTTAATGGCCAGCGGTTTGGTGATCTGTCCCCAAAGTTCGATAGGCGGAGTGGTATAAAAAGTTCCGTCTTTTTTGGTTTTCCAGCTACCCTGCCCCAGGTTAAATATCACCTCCATAGTACCGCTCGGGAACACGATATCATCATAATCGGCAGCTGAGTCCGACTCATAAAAATACAGCGTTTTAATATATGGCCTGAGCTTTACCTGCGGAAGAATTTCTTTGAATACCATTATAGCTTCTTTTCCCTTTTTAATACCAGCCTGTTTATTAAAGTTATAAAAAATCAAGGCAGGTAAGGCAAATTAACAACAAAACGTAGTGTTAAAATTGTACAAAACGGAACTGATTAACGGGGCTGACTCACCCGGTCTGCGCTTTGCTGGACCACACTCTCTGCCCTATGGGCAAAGAGTGTAGTGAGAAAATGGATAACATAAAAGTCGTGTTATTACTTTGTTCCTTGCGATGACAATTTTTTCCACCCTCTTTCCGCCACAGGCGAAAAGAGGGTCGACAAGCGTAGCGATGTCGGGGTGAGTCGACAACCGGGATTGTACAGGATTGTTATTCCGTTGTTAGTTTGCATATTCACTTATTATAAACCAATTATGAAAACCAATAAATTGTTGCTGCCTGCGGTATTGCTGCTGGCTTTACTAACAGCATTTACCTTTATTAAACCTGCCGATAAAGGATTTAAACCCATGTTTGACGGCAAAACCCTGAATGGCTGGGAAGGCGACCCCAAGTATTGGCGTGTGGATAGCGGTGAGATCATTGGTGAGGTTACGCCAGCCACTATTTTAAAAGTTAATACTTTTCTGATCTGGAAAGGCGGCCAGCCGGCCAATTTTGAGCTCAAGGTAAGCTACCGCATATCTGCCCGGGGTAACAGCGGTGTAAACTATCGCAGTACCCGTGTTGATAGTTTACCCTATGCCCTAAAAGGCTACCAACAGGATATTGACGGTAAAGACAAGTACAACCTGGGTTATCCCCGCTATTCAGGTCAGAACTATGAAGAGCGCGGTCGCCAGTTCCTGGCCCTCCGAGGGCAGCGCGTTGTTATTGACAATAGCCAAAAACCTCGCGTTACCGATTCGCTGGGTAGTAAAGAAGAATTATTGAAAAGCATCAATTACGATGGTTGGAACGAGCTGCACATCATCGCCAAAGGCAACAACTTAAAGCATTACCTCAACGGCAAATTGATGAGCGAGGTAACTGACAACGATACCCTCAACCGTCGCTTTGATGGCCTTATTGGCGTGCAGGTACATGTTGGCCCACCTATGAAGGTGGAGTACAAAAATTTCATGATCAAAATTTTGAAGTAAGGAACAGGTAAATCCGAAGATTTTAATTCCCTCCCTGAAGAGGGGCGCTATGGAATTGTGTAGTAGTAGGGAGGGGTTTTACATTTTTCCATTAAATAGAGCTGCCAATGAAACCCCTCCCAGGGAAGGGAATCGCACGATTCCTCGCTCTTCATTTTCCCCTGCACCATTTTTCTGTAACCAAGTAATTACGCTAACTTTTATCATTCCCTCGCAAAATTAACATTAAGGTAATTCCTGTATTTTTAATTTGCCATTGGCTTAAGAAAGGCCTTTATTGTCATGTTAAAAAAATCAATCGTATTACTCTCCCTCAGTATAGCTTTTATAACCGGGCTGCACGCCCAGGATAATTCAAAACCTAAAACACTTATTGTGTTTTTTGACGGCTTGCGGCCCGATTATATCACCCCCGAGGCTATGCCTAACCTGTATGCCTTCAGGCAGCAAGGCGCGTACGGCAAACAGCACCACAGCGTGTACCCTACCGTAACCCGGGTTAACTCGTCGGCCTACTCAACTGGCAGCTATCCGGCCAAAACCGGACTTATGGGCAATACCGTTTATTTCCCGGAAGTTGATAAAACTAAAGGACTTAACACCGGCGAAGCATCTGAGCTGAACCGCATTAGCCAGGCCACCAACGGTAAATTGCTTACCGCTACTCCGCTGGGCCAGTTATTGCAGGCAGCTGGTAAACGCATGATGGTGTTTAGCTCCGGCTCAACCGGGCAGGCTTTGTTACAAAATCACCTGGTAAGCGGCGGTGCTATTGTTAACCCTACCATGATACTGCCCGAATCTTTTAAAAATACAGTCATTGAGGCTATAGGCCCGGTACCCGCAGGTGGAGAGCCAAACACCCTGCAGCACGTATGGGTAGCCAATGCCCTCATCAAATTTGGTCTTACGGCAAACGGCCCGGATGTAAGCGCCATATGGTTTTCTGACCCGGACGGCGCGGCACATGCCAATGGTATCGGCTCAGCAATTGCTATGGCCTCTATCAAATCTGTTGATCATGAGTTTGGGCGGATACTTGACTCGCTGAAAGCCAAAAACCTGTACAACCATTATAACATCATCATCTCTACCGATCATGGCTTTGTAACCCATGTCGGTAAACAAAATATGGCCGCTTTGTTAATAGAAAAAGGTTTGAAAAAAGATCGCCTATCTGAAGATGTGGTGATTGCCGAGGGTGCCATCTACGTAAAAGACCATGATCCGGAGGTAATTAAAAAAATTGTGGCCACCCTGCAGCAGCAGGAATTTATTGGCCCGGTATTTACCCGTGGTACTAAAAGCGGAGATTTGAAAGGCTGGGTAAGTGGCACGCTTTCGTTTGAGGCCATTCACTGGAACCACCCTACCCGGTCTGCCGATATTTTGGTTGATGAGGATTGGGACGATCGCAAAAATGCCTTTGGCTATGCCGGCGCCAGTTTTTCGGGCGGAGTTGCCGGTCACGGCGGCTTTAGTCCGTACGAGGTTCATATTGCCCTGATGGCATCAGGCCCAAGCTTTAAAAAAGGATATACCAGCGAATTGCCAACATCCAACGTGGATATAGCCCCCACGGTACTGCACCTGCAAAACGTACCCGTTCCGCCGCAAATGGATGGCAGGGTAGTGTATGAGCTATTGAACGAAAAAGCTCCGGCCACATCGCCAACCAAAGCTAAAACTGATATTATTGAAACGGAAGCTACCTTGCCATCCGGAACTTACAAACTACAGCTGCACCGTACCATACTGGGTAAATATATTTATGTAGATTATGCCAAAGCTAACAAGGTATTGAAGGCAGGAAAGTAGGAACCTCATCCAACCCTCTCCTTTGGAGAGGGTTTTAATAACATTACTTAAAAAAACTGTCATTTCGATAGAGCATGAACAGCTGTGAGCGTTGTGCGAAAGAGAAATCTTATACGCCATTCTAATTCGCTTTGTAAACCGCATAAGATTTCTCGCTATCGCTCGAAATGACAGCTTTATCTCCTCCTTACTCTGTTCTCAAACTCTTTACCGGATTGGCTATCGCGGCTTTAATGGCCTGAAAACTTACGGTGAACAGGGCTATGAAAATTGCTATTACACCTGCCGCGGCAAACATCCACCAGCTTAGCGGAACGCGGTAGGCAAAAGCCTGCAGCCATTTATTCATAACAAAGTAAGCTATAGGTACTGCTATCACGATGGATACCAAAACCAGCTTCAAAAAATCTTTTGACAGCAGTTGCACAATGCCACCCACGCTGGCGCCCAGCACCTTGCGGATGCCGATCTCTTTGTTGCGCTGCTCGGCGCTGAAGACCGCCAGGCCAAACAGGCCAAGGCAAGAGATCACGATAGCCATGAGCGTAAATGAGTTGATGATGTTTGACAGCGTGATCTCAGTTTCGTATTGCTTTTGTATCTGATCGTCCATAAAAGCGTATTCAAATGGGGTGGCCGGTACATCCTTACGCCAGATAGCCCCGATTTTAGATACCAGCGTTTTATAATCGGCACTGCTGGCGCTGATGATCACGTTAAAAATATCGCTGGCCTTAGGGTCATACATGAGCATGAACGGCCCAATGTTTTGGCGCATCGATTCAAAATTAAAATCCTTCATCACGCCAATAATTTCCCGCGATCCCGGATCGCCATCAAATAATTTGGTGCCGATGGCTTTTTCAGGGGTTAGGTTCAACCGCCTGGCCATCGATTCGTTGATGAGCACACGGCCGGTATCATTCAGCCTGAAATTGCGGCCGCTTAGCATCTTAATACCCATAGTAGGTACATAAAATTCATCGCTCGCCATATTACGCTGATCAATCGACCCGGCCATATTTTGGCCCGCAAGGAATACGCCCCAGTCATGATAGCCTCCGCCCTGGCCAAAATAGTTATTGGCTTTGCTTATCGCCTTAATTTCGGGTAGTTCGTGCAAATCATTCATAAACGCATTCATGTGCGCACGTGAATCGGTGGTAAAAAAGGTAAACACCATTTTTTGGTTCTTATCAAACCCAAGATCCTTATTTTTAATATAGTTAAGCTGGTTAAAAATGATAATAACCCCGGCAATGAGCACAATGGAAAGCACAAACTGAAATACCACCAAAC
>NZ_JBCECK010000208.1:0-7121 GCF_039207105.1 Mucilaginibacter sp. | reverse complement strand
GTAATACGTATTTGTTAAACATTCTGTTATAAGTTGATTTGCGTATAACGTAAAACGTTGAACGTAAAACTTATTTAATTTCTTTATGAACAGTTACTTTCCTTAAAACCGGGTTGAATTTTTTCAACTCTAATCTTTCAGTTGTATTTTTTTTGTTCTTGGTGGTAATATAGCGAGACATGCCTGGCATACCGCTTGTTTTGTGTTCAGTGCACTCTAAAATCACCTGAACTCTATTGCCTTTTTTTGCCATTTTCTTTTTATGTTGTACGTGTCACCTCACGGCTTACGCAGTTTTTCAAATTATATATCACGTTTAATGCTTACGCATAACGCAACATCTACTAAATGTATCCTTTTTTTACAAATTTATTGATACAAGCAGTAATACCATTTTTGCTGATGGTTTTAACAGCCGATGTAGATACCTTTAAGGTTATCCATTTATCTTCTTCAGGGATATAAAACTTTTTCAGTTTTAAGTTTGGATGAAACCTACGTTTTGTTTTAACGTTTGAGTTAGAAACGTTGTTACCTACTATAGACCCTTTTCCTGTTAGATCACAAATTCTTGACATGACAAATATTTTTAATTATCAACCCTTTATTCAAAAAGAGTTTGCAAATATCAGACTTTTAAATCAAATATTCAACAGTGTTTTCAAAAATTATCAAATAAATTTTAAAATACCTACTGAGCTGTATTTTAGGCTCCTTCATGCTCAAAAATAAATCTTTTTAAAATTATTTAATAAGTTGCGTTTTTAATATACATATAACACATAAATTGCTAATTTACGCCACCATTTATAAGATTATGAAGATTACATCATTTGACCAATATAAACAGGTTTACCAACAAAGTGTTGAACAACCGGAACAATTCTGGGCGGGTATTGCCGACAACTTTTACTGGCACAAAAAGTGGGATAAGGTACTTGAATGGAACTTTAAAGAGCCCAATGTAAAATGGTTTCAAGGTGCAAAACTTAACATTACTGAAAACTGCCTTGATCGCCACCTGGATGCCCTGGGCGATAAACCTGCCATTATATGGGAACCTAATGATCCGCAGGAAAACCACCGTGTATTAACTTATAAACAGCTGCACGATAAAGTTTGCCAGTTTGCCAACGTACTTAAAAATAATGGCGCTAAAAAAGGCGACCGTATTTGCATATATATGCCTATGGTGCCCGAGCTGGCCATTGCGGTTTTGGCTTGTGCCCGTATAGGCGCTATTCACTCGGTAGTGTTTGGTGGCTTTTCGGCCCAGTCAATTGCCGACAGGATCAACGATGCTACCTGTAACATTGTGATCACCGCCGATGGTGGCTTCAGGGGCAATAAAGAAATTCCGCTGAAATCAATTATCGACGACGCCCTGGTTCAGTGCCCATCTATACAAAAAGTAATTGTGCTTACCCGCAGCCGTACACCTGTATCCATGATCAAAGGCCGCGATGTGTGGTGGGAGGATGAGGTTAAAAAAGTTGAAACACAAGGCAATATACCTTGCCCGGCCGAGGAAATGGATGCCGAGGATATGCTGTTCATCCTGTATACATCTGGCTCAACGGGCAAACCTAAAGGTGTAGTGCATACCTGCGGCGGTTATATGGTGTATGCCGGTTATACTTTTGCCAATGCTTTCCAATACAACACCGGCGAGGTTTACTTCTGTACTGCAGATATAGGCTGGATCACGGGGCACTCTTATATAGCTTACGGACCATTATCGCAGGGTGCAACTACCGTATTGTTTGAGGGTATCCCATCATGGCCAAACGCGGGCCGTTTCTGGGACATTGTGGAGAAATTTAAGGTAAACATATTATACACCGCGCCAACCGCTATCCGCTCATTAATGAGCTTTGGCGATGAAGCATTACAAGGCAAAGATTTCAGCTCGCTTAAAAAACTGGGTTCCGTTGGCGAACCTATCAACGAAGAGGCCTGGCACTGGTTTGATGAAAAAATTGGTCATAAACAATGCCCAATAGTTGATACCTGGTGGCAAACAGAAACTGGCGGCTTTATGATATCGCCTATAGCCGGTGTTACGCCTACCAAGCCCGGTTATGCTACTTTACCCCTGCCCGGTGTACAACCCGTTTTAGTTGATGAGCACGGTAAAGAGATTGAAGGAAACGGTGTAAGCGGCAACCTGTGCATCAAATTCCCGTGGCCGGGCATGCTCCGTACCACTTTTGGCGATCATGAACGCTGCCGCACCACTTATTTTACCGCCTATCCTGACCTGTATTTTACCGGCGATGGCTGCCTGCGTGATGAGGATGGTTATTACCGCATTACAGGCCGTGTAGACGACGTATTGAACGTATCCGGCCATCGCATTGGTACAGCCGAGGTTGAGAATGCTATCAACATGCACAGCAGTGTGGTAGAATCAGCAGTGGTTGGTTATCCGCATGACATCAAGGGCCAGGGCATTTATGCCTTTGTGGTTTGTCCTAAACATCATGCCGATGATGACCTTACCCGCAAGGATATCATGATGACCGTATCGCGCATTATTGGCGCTATTGCCAAACCAGATAAAATTCAGTTTGTGACCGGCTTGCCTAAAACACGCTCGGGTAAGATCATGCGCCGCATTTTGCGTAAAATAGCCGAAGGCGATACCTCAAACTTAGGCGATACATCTACCCTGCTTGACCCGGCTGTGGTTGAAGAGATCAAAGCAGGCGCCATGTAAATATTGATTTTTTGAATAAAGGAGAAAAACTACCTTTAGGCAAAAAGGTAAATTATGCAGGCCATTATGAATAAGATAAAAGGAAACAGATCCGCTTTTTTATTCATGATGGCCTGTATTTTTTTTATATCGGCCACGGCATTTAACAACAAAGCAACCGGTAAATACAAACTCGATTTTTTCACTTCAAATAACCAGTTTTACCTCTGCGATTCAGCCTATAGGGGCAGTACGGGTTCAGCCGATTTCTGGACGCCTGATGCTTATAAGGCCCGGTTGGGTACTGCTTACGATATTCTGGGTATCAGTACAGAAAGCTTTGGCCACATTAAAGCCGACCTTGAGGTACTTGACCAGCCTGATACGCAAACTAACTTTAATAAATATGACCACGTTGTTGAGGGCGGTATTACCATACAATCCGGTCTTTTGCAGGTGCTTAATTTTCCTCAATACAAATCCTGCCTGAAACTGATCATCGCTCCCGGCAAATACCGTGTACGGGTATATTCATCAGGCCTTGCCAATGTGGATACTGAAGCCGACGAAGGCCAGGATTTTTACCGCATAGTAATGTGGCCCGACAACAACATAGAACGCAAAGTATTAAAGCAGTTTGTGAAAAAATAAGGCTTTGTTTATTTTCTATAAGACTTACGAAGTTTTGAAAACTTCTTAAGTCTTCTCTCCTATTTCCCAATTCTCAAAACCAAATCCCGTTCCCGGCTGTTCTCCTGATACATCTAAATAAAAAACATTATGGACAAATTAGAAATAAAAGGCGGCTGGAATGAATTGAAAGGCAAACTGAAACAAGCCTACGGCGATTTAACCGACGACGACCTGATACGTGAAGAAGGTAAAGATGATGAACTGCTGGGAAAACTGCAGCAAAAAACCGGCAAATCACGCGATGAGCTGGTAAAGTGGATAAATAGTTTGTAATGTGTAGACTAATTTTGTCATTGCGAGCGATAGCGTGGCAATCGCGAATCGTTCCAGAGAAACCTGCATAATTCGCGATTGCTTCGTCGTTCCTCCTCGCAATTGACATTTAATATATCATTACCAGCAAACAACTTACTATTCCTTCTTATAATCCTTATGCACAATTAAAAAACTGGCGCGTTCTTCTTTATGAAAGGGGATATTCCAGTTACCCTGATAGGTGATCTTGGTGGGCAATAACTCACCGTCAAAATTGTTCAGCTCAATGTTCATCTGCACGTTAAAGTCAACAAACATATTGCTGAATTTCATATCAATGTAGCGGCCCAGTATCTGAAAAGTACGCTCATCAAATATGGTCGTCATCTCTTTGATCATGGTATCATCATCAGATGTGCTTGGCTTATACCTTACCTTAAAACGATAAACAGGTATGGTATCCAAGTACTTACCGCGGGCAAACTCATAAAAATAATAATCTTTCATATCGCCCGAAAAAATCTCGGTTTTACTACTGATGAAAGGAATGCCTTTAACCTTACGACCGGGTGTAAATATGAGAGTTTTAAGCTTGTCTTTGTACGATTCATTTTTACCACCCGAGCCCGGCAAAGCATCGCCTTTGGTAAAATCAGAGTTGTAAGCATTCATGAAAATATAATCAAACATCTCTACCGTATATAGCTGATATTTACCGTTTTTCTTGAACATGTTACCGCTATCGCTTTTGGCCACATACTCCATTTTGTGTTTCCCAGCTGCATTACTGTGGATGATCTTACGGTATATTTTACCATCTACCTTATTCTTTTTATCATAAGTAAAAATGCGATTTTCGGCGGTAAAACCGTAGCGCTTCATATTTTGAAAGGCCTTATAAAAACTGGTATCGGCCAGTACGGCATCAATAAAATCCTGCGCGTTCAGCTTGTGCGATTTGATATCAACCAACGAGTCGATAACAATGGTTTTAATGGTATCTGGATTAAAGCGGTTGATCTGCTGCGCAAAGGATGCAGAGCCGATTGAACATAGGAAGAATAACAGGAAAAGTTTTTTCATAGATAGTTCATTAGTTCACACGTTCATTAGTTCATTGGGCCGATTTTCAACAAATGAACCAGTGAACTAATGAACCAATGAACTTATATATTAATTCCCCAGCTGTTTTAAAGCCAGGTAAGCCATCAGGCCGGTACTTATTTTAAACGCGTCCTCTTCCACATCAAAAGTTGGGGTATGTACCGATGAGGTAATGCCACGGCTCTCATTACGGGTGCCTAAACGGTAAAAGCAGCTATCGGCCACTTGCGAGTAATAGGCAAAATCTTCGGCCGCCATCCAGATGTCCAAGTCAACCACGTTCTCTTTACCCAGGTAATCCTCAGCATGAGCACGGGTGTTGTTAGTAAGTACCTCCTCGTTAATCAGGAAAGGATAACCGTTCATAATATTAAAATCACAGCTGCCACCCATGCTTTCAGCAATACCTTCGGCCATTTTTTTCATGCGTTTGTGGGCTTCGGCACGCCATTTCTCATCCATCGTACGGAAAGTACCTTCCAGGTAAACCTCGTTAGGTATTACGTTGGTAGCGCCATTGGCAATCACCTTACCAAAGGATAATACCGACGGACTCTTTGGATCAGCAAAGCGACTTACTACCTGCTGCAGGGCTGTTAATATATGCGCGGTGATAATCACCGGGTCAACGTTTTGCTGCGGTTGCGCGCCATGTCCGCCTTTACCTTTAACGGTAACATATAGCTCATCGGTTGATGCCATGTATTTACCTGCCCGGAAACCCACCTTACCGGCCTCGATCAAAGGCATTACGTGTTGGCCTAATACGGCATGTGGTTTAGGGTTTTCCAACACGCCCTCTTTGATCATGATACTGGCACCGCCAGGTAGTTTCTCTTCGGCAGGTTGAAATATCAGCTTTACCGTACCTGCAAACTGGCTTTTAAGCTCGGTTAAAATGCGTGCTGTACCTAACAAAGACGAAGTATGCGCATCATGACCGCAGGCGTGCATTACACCCACATTTTGCGATTTGTAGGGCACATCATTAGCCTCGGTAATAGGCAGCGCGTCCATATCGGCACGCAGGGCCACTACCTGGTCAGATGGTTTATCGCCTTTGATCAAGGCAACCAAACCAGTATCGGCCATTTTTTGGTATTCAATACCCATTTCGTCAAGCTTGCCCGCTACAAAAGCAGAAGTTTGCTGCTCATGAAACGATAACTCCGGGTGGCTGTGCAAATGGCGACGATTGGCCACTACATCGTTAAATATTTTTTGGGATAGTTCCTGTACTTGATCTTTAATCATTGTTAGTATCCGTTTTGGGAGGGTTTATTTTTTCGGATATGATGAACAGGCTCGAAAACGAAGGCCGAAGTTCCTGCATCAATTTTTGTGCTTCCAGGCGTGTTTTGAAATCGCCGGCACGAACCTTAAAATTAGGTTCGCTATAAATTATATAGGTACGCAGTTCAGGGTATTGATCCTGCAAACGGGCCTGGGCGCTATAAGCATCTTTACGGTTAGATCCGCTGAATATTTGCACCCGGTAGCCATAGGATGAAAATGCGGTAGGCATACCAGCTGAATTATTTAACTCAAACCGCTTAGCTATTAAGGTATCAACCAATGGATCTTTAACCACCTCAACCCGGCCTTTGGTTTGTTGGGCAAAGCTTTGTGCCGATGCCAGCAGGAGTATAAACAAAAAGCAGTATTTGATAAGGGCCACTTGAGCTTTATAATCAAATACTGCTTTTTTCATTTTGGTATGTTATCAAAAAGCGTCATTGAAAGGAACGAAGCAGAAGCCTCACCCAACCCTCTCCAAAGGAGAGGACTTTAAAAAACCTCCTTTTTTAAGTCTCCCCTTTCGGGGGAGATTTAGAGGGGGCTTCCAACAATGACGTTGTTATCTCGTTTCTTAATTCTGCCCTACGCCGTGGCAGTTTTTAAACTTTTTACCGCTACCGCAAGGGCAAGGGTCATTACGGCCTATCTTGTTCTCCACCCTAACCGGGGTAGCTTTCTGGTGTTCCTGAAAATCATCCATCGGTACGCCGTTGCTTTCGCTAACCATTTCGGCTTTGGTGGTTTTCATTTTACGCAGATCAAGTTTTGGCTCCGGTTTGGCTTCCCTTACTTCATCAGGTGCCTGCTGAATTGGGATACCACCCCTGAACAGGAAGCTAACAATCTCTTTATTTACATTGGCCAGCATACCTCTAAACAGTTCAAAAGCCTCAAACTTATAAACCAACAACGGATCCTTTTGTTCATAAACCGCGTTCTGTACAGATTGTTTCAGCTCATCCATTTCACGCAGGTGCTCTTTCCAGGCATCATCGATCAGGTACAGGGTTACGTTCTTTTCAAACGATTTAAATACCTCATCACCATGATTATCTACCGCCTTTTTAAGTGG
>NZ_JBCECK010000207.1:0-7259 GCF_039207105.1 Mucilaginibacter sp. | reverse complement strand
TGAATAGAAGAGAAGCTATTGGCAGGGTTGGTTTAATACTTGGAGGAACCATTATAGGTGCCGAGTTTTTTATCTCGGGCTGTAAATCAACCTCAAAAAAGGTAAACGAACTGTTTGATGAAGACAATGTTGCATTGTTTAATGAAATTGGTGAAACTATTTTACCTGCCACCAGCACCCCAGGCGCTAAAGCGGCCAACGTAGGTAGCTTTATGGCACTAATGGTTCAGGATTGCTACAAACCTGAAGACCAGAAGGTATTTGTAAAAGGTATATCTGACCTTGACGAAGCCAGCAAGAAAAAATTCAGCAAAAAGTTTATGGAAGCCGATGCAAAACAACGTACAGAGCTGTTGACAGAGCTGGATGCTGAGCAAAAAGCCTACACCAAAAACAAAAAGGCCGAAGATCCGAACCATTATTTCAGAATGATGAAGGAATTAACCTTACTGGGTTTCTTTACATCTGAAGTTGGTGCTACCAAAGCTTTACGCTATGTGGCAGTACCCGGCCGTTATGATGGCTGCGTACCATACAAAAAAGGCGATAAAGCCTGGGCTACGTGATAAATTAGTTGAAGGTTTTGGTATCAAGTAGTTAGTATCAAGTATCAGGACAAGACAACAATCTCTTCATATTTGATGCCAATAGCTAATCTTGATACCTCATACTAACTACTTGATACCCTTATTAAAAACATATGAAATTAAGATTAGGAATGATCGGCGGCGGTCAGGGGGCCTTTATTGGCGCCGTGCATCGTATTGCCGCACGTATTGATGGTGAATATAAATTGGTTTGCGGTGCTTTTAGCAGTAATGCTGAAAAATCACAAGCCAGTGGTGTGCTGTTGGGCTTAGATCCCAGCCGTGTTTACAACTCTTACAACGAGTTGATCGAGAAAGAAAAACAACTGCCCGAGGATGAGCGTGTACAGGTGATCAGTATTGTAACACCAAACCACGTACACTTTGACCCGGCAAAAGCCGCCCTCGAAAACGGCTTCCATGTTGTTTTAGATAAACCCATGACTTTTTCCCTGGCCGAGGCTAAGGAGCTGGAAAAAGTAGTACAGGCTACAGGCAAACTGTTTTGCCTTACCCATACCTACACCGGCTACCCGATGATCAAAGAGGCCAAACAACTCATTAAATCAGGAAAATTAGGAACCATCCGCAAAGTTTATGTAGAGTATCCGCAAGGCTGGCTCAGCAGCTTTTTGGAAGGCGATGATAATAAACAAGCCTCATGGCGAACCGATCCGGGTAAAAGCGGTATCGCGGGAGCAATGGGTGATATTGGCACCCACGCCTTTAACCTGGCCGAATATGTGACCGGTTTAGAAGTTACCCAAATTTGTGCCGATATTAACGTAGTAGTACCAGGCCGTAAGTTAGACGATGACGGTGCCGCGCTGCTTAAATTCAATAACGGCGCAAGCGGTGTATTAACTGCTACTCAAATAGCTGCCGGCGAAGAAAATAACGTGAAAATTCGTGTATATGGTGAAAAAGGCGGTTTAGAATGGCACCAGGCCGATGCTAACTCGCTGACTTTAATGTATACCGATAAACCGATGGAAGTATGGCGCACCGGTGCTGGTTATACCAGTTCATTCGCGCAGCATAACACCCGCACTCCTCCGGGGCACCCTGAAGGTTATTTAGAGGCATTTGCCAACCTGTACCGCAACTTTGCTTTAACAGTAAAAGCTGGTATTGAAGGCAAAACCGCGACACCTGAAGAACTGGATTATCCGGGAATAAAAGAAGGCGTGCGCGGTATGGCGTTTATTGAGAACGTGATAGCCTCGGGCAAATCAGACAAAAAGTGGACAGAATTTTCTATATAAAAACATTATGACTACGATAAAAGGACCGGCAATATTTTTAGCGCAATTTATAGGCGATGCGGCGCCATTTAACAGTTTAGAGTCTATTTGTAAATGGGCGGCAGATTTGGGTTATAAAGGTGTTCAGCTGCCTACGTTGGATGCACGTTTTATCGACCTGCAAAAAGCGGCCGAAAGTAAGACTTACGCTGATGAGATCAAAGGCATCGTAAACGCTGCCGGATTAGAAATTACCGAGCTGTCAACCCACCTGCAAGGGCAGTTGGTGGCCGTAAACCCGGTTTATGATTCGCTTTTTGATGCCTTTGCACCAGAGCAATATCGTAACAACCCGGCCGAAAGACAAAAATGGGCTGTACAGCAGGTAAAATATGCCGCGCAGGCTTCCCGCAATTTAGGCCTTAACGCTTCGGTTACCTTTAGTGGCGCCCTGCTTTGGCCAATGGTATACCCTTGGCCGCAACGCCCTGCCGGTATTGTTGATACGGCCTTTGACGAACTGGCTAAACGCTGGACACCGATACTGGACGTGTACGAAGAAAACGGCATCGACCTTTGTTACGAGATACATCCGGGCGAAGATCTGCATGATGGTATCACTTATGAAATGTTCCTGGAAAAAGTGAACAATCATAAACGTGCCAATTTGCTGTATGATCCATCGCACTTTGTATTGCAGTGCCTGGATTACCTGGAGTATATCGACATTTATCACGAGCGTATTAAAATGTTCCACGTTAAGGATGCCGAGTTTAATCCAACCGGACGCCAGGGTGTTTATGGTGGTTATCAGAACTGGGTTGACCGTGCGGGCCGTTTCCGCTCATTAGGGGATGGTCAGGTTGACTTTAAAGGAATATTCAGCAAGCTTACACAATATGATTACAAAGGATGGGCCGTATTAGAATGGGAATGCGCGCTTAAACATCCGGAAGATGGTGCAAGAGAAGGCGCTCAGTTCATCAAAGATCATATTATCCGTGTTACCGAACGTGCTTTTGACGATTTTGCAGCATCCGGCTCAGACGATGCGTTCAATCGCAAAACACTGGGGATATAATATCTAAAATATGTCATTGCGAGCGAAGCGCGGCAATGAGCCCCCTCTAAATCTCCTCCAGAAGGGGAGACTTTAAAAAGTATTTTAAAGCCCTCTCCTTTGGAGAGGGTTGGGTGAGACTCTTGTTTCGTCGTTCCTCCTCGCAATGATAAAAGGTAAATCTAGTTAGAGAGAAGACTTACGAAGTTTTAAAAACTTCGTAAGTCTCCATTACCGCGAGATTAGCATAGCGCATCTCGTGGTTGCCAAGTGGTAAGCTTTCAGCTTACGTTCAGCTGAAAGCTGAAGCCAAGGATGCAACGAGCTACAAGCTCGCTGTGATAGTATAAAAAGTTGTCATTCCGAATTTATTTCGGAATTCTACCTGTTGATTACCAATAAGAAAGCCCATACTATAAGATGCTGAAACAAGTTCGGCACAACGGGTACTGCGGATTAATAAAAGCATTATATTTGGTATACCAATTAACCAATTTTCACCTAAATAATCTTTTAAATGCAGACCATTAACCGTACTCAGCTCTTCAGGGCAAGTTGTTTATCCCTGTTGGTAACATCTTTATCATTTGGCATCCGCGCCGGTATCCTCGGTGATTTGGGTACCAAATTTCAACTCAATGCTTCCCAATTAGGAACAATAACGGCAACCGCTTTCTGGGGCTTTCCGCTGGCTGTGGTTATAGGCGGCATCATTGTAGATATTATAGGTATGAAGCGCCTGCTGGTGATGGCGTTCCTGTTCCATTTAATAGGGATATTATTAACTATTTTTGCCACCGGGTATTGGACGCTGTTTTTCTCCACTTTGGTTATCGGTATCGCCAATGGCACTGTTGAGGCGGCCTGCAATCCGCTGGTAACTTCGCTTTATCCCGAAAACAAAACCACCAAGCTTAGTCATTTCCATTTATGGTTCCCGGGTGGTATTGTGATAGGAACCCTGATTGTAACCTTGTTTAAACTGATCGGTTTAAACTGGCAGATACAGGTAGGGGTAATGCTCATCCCAACGGTTATTTACGGCTATTTATTCTCCAAACTTCATTTCCCGGTAACAGAACGCGTAGCATCGGGCGTATCAACCGCGGGTATGTACAAGGCGGTGGCATCGCCATTATTTTTGTTCATGTTCATTTGCATGTTCGGAACAGCCATAACCGAGTTGTTTACCGGCCAGTGGCTTGACGTATTATTAAAAAATGTAACCAGTAACGCGCTATTGTTGTTAACCTTAGATACCGGCGTAATGGTAGTAGGGCGTGCCTTTGCCAAGCCGGTGCTTAAACGCTTTTCGCCGCAAATGGTGTTACTGATATCAACCACGCTGGCCGCACTGGGTTTATACCTGCTCAGCACGATGACCGGTGACATTATATTTTTGGCAGCCATTATTTTTGGTATGGGGGTTTGCTTCTTCTGGCCAACCATGCTGGGCTTTGTATCAGAAAATATACCTAAGTCGGGCGCTTTGGGCTTAAACCTGATGGGCGGCGCAGGCATGTTTGCTGTATCGTTATACACCATTATCATGGGTAAATATTACGATGGAATTGTGGCTTCAAAGCTGCCAGCAGGTGCCGATCCGGCGGTATATCTGAAAGCCGCGCCCGGTACCGATATGGCTAAAGCGCTGGAATCGGCAAAAAGTTTGGCCGGTCCGGATGTGCTGCATTTAACGCTGGCCATTCCGCTGGTACTTATTGTTGCCTTTGGTGGATTGGTACTTTACATGCGTGGCAAAAATAAAACAGCACCTTTAAGTACAATTGCCGTGTAAAAAGTACACTTTATTATATAAAAAATTGTATTTTTCACCCATTATTAATCTATTAAACCAACTAAGAGGCCATCAGGAAAAGTTAAGTTAAAAAACAGACATTATTCTGACTGGTTATTACTAAAAAAAACTCGTATGAAAAAGGCATTTTTTATTCTTTGTATCAGTGCGGTAGTTACTGCTTGCGGTGGCAATTCATCAGACAAAGGTGGTACCGACAGCACCCAGGCAGCTAATCAAACTGCAAAAGCAACTAACTCTGATGCTGATACCGTTGTAACCAAAACCGGTGCAGAGCCAACCGGCGGTTCGGCAGGTTCAAAAGCTGGCGAAGCCTTACTTGCAGGTAACGATTGCAACACCTGCCACAAAGTTGATACCAAGCTTATTGGCCCAGCATTTCAGGATGTAGCTGCCAAATATGAGGCAACCGATGCTAACATTGAAACATTAGCTAACAAAGTAATTGCCGGTGGTAAAGGTAACTGGGGCGATATCCCGATGACCCCGCACCCTGCTTTATCTTTAGCTGACGCCAAAGAAATGGTTAAGTATGTTTTATCATTAAAAAAATAACCTGATTTTATCTACTTTATAAACTAATTATGACCACTGGAATCAGGGTAAAACTATCTACCATGATGTTCCTCGAGTTTTTTATCTGGGGAGCATGGTTTGTTACAATGGGTACTTATTTAACGGTAACGTTAAAAGCAACAGGTACACAAAATGCAGGAGCTTATGCAACACAGTCATTAGGCGCTATCATTGCACCCTTTGTAATTGGCCTTATCGCCGATAAATATTTTTCGGCACAAAAAATATTAGGCGTTCTGCACCTGCTTGGGGCTGCATCTCTTTTTTATGCAACTACTATAACTGATTTTGACAAGTTCTATCCAAACATCTTGTTTTACATGATCATTTACATGCCAACACTGGCATTGGTAAACTCGGTATCATTTAAACAAATGCAAAACCCAAGCAAGGAGTTTCCGCCTATCAGGGTATTTGGTACCGCGGGATGGATCATCGCCGGTTTAACCATTGGCTGGTTAGGCTGGGAAAAATCAGGATCGCTGGTGCTTACCTTTAAAATGGCAGCCGGAGCTTCATTGCTGTTAGGCTTATTAAGCTTTACCTTGCCTGATACCCCACCTGTTAAAAAAGGACAGAAAACATCATTTGGCGATATCATAGGCCTTGATTCCATTGGCTTGTTAAAAAACAGATCGTACCTGATCTTCTTTTTAGCATCTGTTGCCATCTGCGTTCCGCTGGCATTTTACTATAACTTTACTAATCCTTTCCTGAATGAGGTAGGTATGGAAGCAGCCGCAGGTAAACAATCAATGGGGCAAATGTCTGAGCTGTTGTTTATGGCACTGATGCCTTTATTTTTTGTAAGGCTTGGTGTTAAAAAAATGCTTGCTGTAGGTATGCTGGCCTGGGTACTGCGTTACATATTCTTTGCTTATGGCAACGTTGGCAGCAACTACTGGATGCTGATTGCAGGTATCGTGATGCATGGTATCTGTTATGATTTCTTCTTTGTAACAGGTCAGATATATACCGACAACTTAGCAGGCGAACGCTTTAAAAGCGCCGCTCAGGGCTTTATTACCCTGGCTACTTACGGTGTAGGTATGCTTATTGGCTCGTATATTTCAGGCCCGATAGTGGATAACTGGAAAACATCGGCCACTACACACAACTGGCAAACTATCTGGCTGATACCTGCAGGTATTGCAGCGGTGGTATTGGTATTGTTCCTGCTATTATTTAAGGATAAAACCAGTATGGCTACCAAATCAGGCTTAGATATTCAGGAACCATCTGCATCAGCTCACTAAACTTAATCACAATGGGATCAAAGCAAAACCGGAGATCGGCTATTAAGAACATGCTTGCCGGCACCGCTACCATAGCGGCGTCGGGAGTGTTAACTTCATTTACCCAAACCGAAAATGATCAAAAAATGGCTGACGATAGCTTAAAAGGCAATATTAACCATGCCGTATGCCAGTGGTGCTACAGCAGTATGTCTGTTGAGGAACTTTGCATCGCTGCCAAATCAATCGGTATAAAAGGAATTGACCTGGTTGGCCCTAAAGACTGGCCTACACTTAAAAAGTATGGTCTGTATTCGTCAATGTGCAACGGTGCCGAGATTAACCTGACCGATGGTTTCGGCGACAAACAGTTTCATGCACAACTGCAAAAAAACTATTCGGAAATGATACCCAAGGTAGCAGCAGCCGGTTATAAACAACTGATATGCTTTAGCGGCAGCCGTCGCGGTAAAGATGATGAGACCGGTTGGAACAACTGCGTTGAAGGTTTGAAACCGATGGTAGCACTGGCCGAAAAACATAACGTTGTATTGGTAATGGAACTGCTCAATAGCAAAATTGACCATAAAGATTACCAGTGCGACCGTGTATCATGGGGTGCCGAATTGTGCAAAAGACTGGGTTCTGAAAACTTTAAGCTGCTGTACGATATTTATCACATGCAGATTGATGAGGGTGATGTGATCCGTAATATTCGTGATCATCACCAATACATAT
>NZ_JBCECK010000206.1:0-7297 GCF_039207105.1 Mucilaginibacter sp. | reverse complement strand
TAAAATCCGTTACAATGGGAGCGCCAAAAAAACCGACCACTAAAAAGATCGACAACTCAGAAGATGATTTGGATGAAGACGATGATCAACTTACCCCTAACAAGAAAAAAGCAGTTGATGAGGATGAAGATGATTTTGATGGACCTTTAGATGATGATCTGGGCAGAGGTTATGAATCATTTGACGATGACGACGACGACGATTATTAATTAATAAAGACACATATTTTAATTTAAAAGCATCCAGTTCCTGCCACTGGATGCTTTTTTTCATATTTGGCCATTAGGCCGCGCCTATGGTAATTACAGAAGTAAAAGACAAAACATCAAAACAAGCGTTCTTAAATGTGGTCCGCATCATTTATAAAAATGATAGTACCTGGGTTTGCCCCCTTGATAATGATGTTGAAGCCGTGTTTGATCCTGCCAAAAACAATTTTCATCAGGATGGTAAATGTACCCGCTGGATACTCACCGATGATAATAATCAGCTTATTGGCCGTATAGCAGCCTTTATCAATAATAAAAAAGCTTATCATTACGATCAGCCAACGGGTGGCATGGGATTTTTTGAATGTATTGATAATCAGGAAGCCGCCTTTTTACTGTTCAATACGGCTAAAAACTGGTTAACAGAGAATGGCATGCAGGCGATGGATGGCCCCATCAACTTTGGCGAAAATGACAATTTCTGGGGATTGCTGGTAGAAGGGTTTACACACCCCTCCTACGGCATGAACTATAATCCGCCTTATTACAAGGCCTTTTTTGAGGATTATGGCTTTAAAACCCTGTATGAACAGATCACCAACCACCTGGATGTGCACAAGCCATTTTCAGAAAGGTTCACTAAAATTGCCAACTGGGTTATTCAAAAACCGGGTTACGATTTCAGGCATTTCAGGATAAAGGAAATGGAAAAATTCTCGGCTGATTTTATAGAGATCTATAATGATGCCTGGAAAGATTTTGAAAACTTTGTACCCATTACCCAGGCTACCATATCCGAGAGCTTTGAAAAAATGAAACCATTAATGGACGAAAAGCTCATTTGGTTTGCCTATGTTGACAATGAACCAGCCTCATTCATTATCATTTTGCCTGATGCAAACCAAATGCTTAAACCCCTTAATGGCAAGCTTAACCTGATAGGCAAGCTCAAATTTTTATATTATCGGTGGAAAGGTGTGTCGCGAATGAGGGCAATTGTGATGGGTACTAAACAAAAGTATCAGAAACACGGGCTCGAATCAGCCATATTCATCAAGCTTAAAGAATACGTTTTGCCTTTAAAACAATATGACGAGCTGGAATTGTCCTGGGTAGGCGACTTTAATGAGAAAATGATTGCTATCCACAGTGCTGTTGGAGCTACCTTTGGTAAAAAGCATTTAACTATGCGTTATATTTTTTAAATAAAAAGCCCGGCTAAGCCGGGCTCATATTTATGCAGTTGCTTTGGAGTGCCTAAGCTCTTCAAAAAGTTCAATTACCTTCTTTTGCAGATCAATAACCTCTGTTTCACGATCCATCAAACGCTTGTTAACTGTTTCTAATTCGTTAACAAATTTTTGGTCGTGTTCAGCATCGTTGAATGTAAGTAGCTGCACTACTGACATTTCAAACAAGGTTGCGATTTGCTCCAATCTCGATAAATTAATATCGGTTATTCCTGTTTCAATTTTTGAAAAAGCCGGAATCGAAATATCCAATCTTTTTGCAACATCTTCCTGGCTCCACCCTTTTTGATGACGTAGCAGTCTGATTTTTTTCCCAAGTGTTTTCATGTGACTTTAATAATAGTATTAGGTTTCGCGAAAGTTAATTACCTTGCAATATTATTTATTATTGCACTAATTATCAACTAATTTGCATAATATTTTATTTAAAGCGAAACTTTTTCAAAACAATTCTCGTTTAAGTGATTTTTTCTTTTGAGGTTAATTATATTAATTACCTAAAGGCCAAATATTTAACTCAAAATTAAGCCCGCATTTATCATCAAAAAGTAATTTACCAATTCAGCTAAAAATAATACTTGTATTATAAAAGTTACACTGCATATTTGTACTGTAACTTTTTTAATTACAGATGAACGGTCAATTTCAGATAGCGATGCACATACTTACCCTCCTTGATCAGGAGCCCGGTGAGCTGATATCATCTGAATATATTGCCGGCAGCATCAATATTAACCCGGTTTTGGTTCGCAAGGAGATCAAAAACCTGCGCAACTATGGGTTAATTACCAGCAAGGAAGGACAAGCCGGTGGTTATAGCCTTGGCCGATCTCCAGAAAAAATAACCTTAGGCGATGTTTATAAAGCGGTTAACAACGGCCCGGCACTGGGGCAGGCCAAAAATCTTCCTAATCCCGATTGCCCGGTTGGCCGGCAAATTAATCAACACCTAAACACTTTGGCAGATGATGTGCAATTGGCCATTATTAATCAGCTAAATAGCATTACCCTGGCTGCTTTTAGCCTCAAATTCAAATAATTTTTTTTAACCATAACTGTAACAAATTTAATTACATTAAAAAACAAAAATCCATTATGAAATTAGCACTGATAGGCGCCACCGGCAACATAGGCCTGGCTACACTAAACGAAGCACTACAACGTGGCCATGAGGTAACTGCAATAACCCGTGATCCTAAGAAACTGGACATTACCAACGACAAATTAACTATTGTTACCGCAGATGTAGCAGACATTGAAAATCTTGCAGCGGTACTTGCCGATCATGATGCGGTAATTAGCGCATTTAACGCCAGCTGGGCAGATCCTAACATGTACGATAATTTTATAGCCGGATCTAAAGCTATTCAGCAGGCAGTGAAACAATCAGGTGTTAAGCGCTTGTTAGTTATTGGCGGAGCTGGCAGCTTAGAAATTGCGCCGGGCCTTCAATTGGTTGACTCCCCCGACTTTCCGCCTCAATTTAAAACCGGAGCATCCGCAGCCCGCGATTATCTAAATATTTTGAAAGAAGAAATTAACCTCGACTGGACTTTTTTAAGCCCTGCCATTAACTTACATCCAGATACACATGGCCCACGTACGGGAAAATATCGTGTAGGTACAGATCAGCCCGTATTTGATGAGCAAGGCCAAAGTTTTATTGTTATCGAGGATCTGGTTGTTGCTGTAATTGACGAGCTGGAAAACAACAATTTTATTAAGCGCAGATTTACTGTTGCGTATTAATTAAATTAATGTTATTGCGAGCGATAGCGAATTTGTCATTAAAGGGAAGACTTACGAAGTTTTAAAAACTTCGTAAGTCTTGAAGGAACAAAAATGGTAAAGCTTGTCATTGCGAGCGTAGGGTGGCAATCGCGAATTTACAGAGCTGTTTTGCAAAGTCAGTGATTGTTTCGTCACTGCGCCTCACAATTGATATATTTATATCCTACCCTATTTTATAAACTTCGCGGCTACCCAGTCGTTTGTCTTTTTGTGGGTAATATATTTTAAGCCGTATTTACGGGCCTCGTCGGTAATGATTTCCAGGTCGGGCGATTCATAGAACCCGCTGAAGTAGATCTCACCTTCAGGCTTTAACGCTTCTGCGTAGCGCGCCATCTGATCAAGCAAAATGTTCCGGTTGATGTTGGCCAGTATAATATCATATTGCTCATCAGGGATAGCCTCTTTAGAGCCGCAGAGAGCCGTTATATTATTTATATTGTTAAGTGCGGCATTTTCAATAGTACTGTCAAAACATACCGGGTCGTAATCAATGGCTGTAATTTCAGCAGCGTTCAATTTGGCAGCCATAATGGCCAAAATACCTGTACCACAGCCCATATCCAGTACTTTTTTGTCTTCAAAAGTATTTTCCAGTATCAGCTCCAGCATCATGGCCGTAGTTTGGTGGTGCCCTGTACCAAAAGCCATTTTAGGGTCGATCACTATCTCATAAGGAAAATCGGGTTTAGCGGAGTGAAAGGTTGCCCTTACATATACCTTATTCCCGATCTCGATAGGTTCAAAATTACTTTCCCATACCTCGTTCCAATTTTTTTGCGGAATAAGGGTTATCTCATAACTAAAAGTGAACATATCCTCATAGGGCAATAATTGTTCTTTTAGTTTTTCCTCGTCAAAATCATCTGTCGGAATGTACGCTTTAAAGCCAAATTCAAGCTCTTCAAAAGTATCAAAACCAATTTCGCCCAGAGCGTTGATCAACAGATCCTGCTGGTAATCTTCGGTGGTAATGGTGGTAAAAAGTAATTCGTAGTAGTTCATTTGATATGAATGTTAATCAGCATCCCAAACTCATTCAGGATTCCCGGTAATGTACCTGGTTTCTATTTTATGCCGCACTTCCTAATTCCTCAGGTGCTTTGGTGCTGATGAATTTATGCCTGTCCATCAGATACAATATCACAAAGGTAACAACCCAATAAATAAGTTGTATTTCTGACAGGTACCACCAAAAGCTAATTAATGGCTTCCGACCTTCGGATGGATCCCAGATAATATAACTGATAGAACCTGCAAACGCGAAACAAATAAATGCTATGCACAAACCGATAACTAAACGGGCTTTCAAGCTTTTAACGGCCTGATTATCCCACAGAGGTACAATAATGAGGTATTGGGTTAAGATACCCACGAGCAGTAGTAAGGGCCAAAAAAGATGGAAATAAGCCATCAAACTATATAAATTTCCGTTACCAATCTCAATCAGCTTCATGGGATGCGAGGGCATATTATATGCAACCACCGCCCCAAAAATACCGAAATCAATTAAAACCGGTAACAGAACCTTTAATAGTTTCCTCATGGCTTAGACGTGAGATTTGAGATATGAGATTTGAGATTACTCTTTAACAGCACAAATCTGTTTCTGTTTGAGATCAGAGCAATGCATATAATTCAAAGTCTCAAATCTCATATCTAACATCTCACATCCAATTAATTAAATACTTTAACAATATCGACAAAATCGCGCGATTTAAGGGAAGCGCCACCAATTAAACCACCATCAATATCTGGTTGAGCAAATAATTCATGAGCATTTTTAGGGTTACAGCTGCCACCGTATAAAATAGTGGTGTTGTCAGCTATTTCCTGGTTGTATTTAGCAGCTATTTCTTTACGGATAAACGCGTGTATTTCCTGCGCCTGTTCAGAACTTGCAGTAACACCGGTACCTATAGCCCAAACAGGCTCATAAGCTAATACCAATTTTGAAAACTGGGCTGCATCTAAATGAAATACTCCTTCAACCAGTTGAGATTTGATCACATCAAAATGCTGGTTAGCCTCACGCTCCTGTAGGGTTTCGCCAATGCAAAAAATAGGGCGCAGGTCATGAGCCAATACCGTATCAGTTTTTTTAGCTAATAACTCATTGCTTTCGTCAAAATACTGACGGCGCTCTGAGTGACCTAGAATAACATAAGCCGCGCCAACAGATTTGATCATTTTGGCAGATGTTTCGCCGGTGTAAGCGCCAGCCTCTGCCTGATGCGCGTTTTGAGCACCAACAGCAACTTTATTATAACCTTTAGCCAGTTGAACCAGGCTATGTGTATGTATGAACGGACTGCAAATAACAGCTTCCTGTGTTCCGGTTATTTCATCTTTAACCATATTGATGATCTCTGAAAATAAGCTTAAACCTTCGTTATAATCAAGGTTCATTTTCCAGTTTCCGGCAACAATTTTTTTTCTCATTTTATTAGTATTAGTTGATTGTGTTAGATTACGTTAATTGATGGGGTATTAAAACCGGCGATACTCTTCCGTCAGTTCAAATACCTTCTTTAATATATCTTGTTCAGTGTCATTAAACTCTCGATTTTCCCGGCGTTCAAAAACCCGTTGCGCGGTCTCAAGCATTTTGTTGATGCCGTAAACCTCAAAGCCCTGGGCGCCGCCCCATGCAAAATCGGCTATAAAATTGCGGGGGAAACCAGCACCAAACACATTTGCCCCTACCCCTACCACACTACCGGTATTAAACATGGTGTTGATACCACATTTGGCATGATCGGCCATGATGAGGCCGCAAAACTGCAAACCGGTTTTACGGAAACGCTGGGTAGTATAATCCCAAAGCCTAACTTCTGCATAGTTATTCTTAAGGTTGGAGTTATTACTGTCGGCTCCTATATTACACCATTCGCCCAGTACAGAGTTACCCAAATAACCTTCATGTCCCTTGGCCGAGTATCCCCAAATCACGGCATTATTAACCTCGCCCCCAATGGTTGAATAAGGGCCTATAGTAGTACCGCCATATATTTTAGCCCCCATCTTTATCCGCGAATGTTCGCAGATAGCAAAAGGGCCGCGAATATGAGATCCTTCCCAAACCTGGGTATCAGCAGCCAGGTATATAGGGCCATTAGTGGTATTAAATGATGAACACTCGGCAGTAGCGCCTTCCTCAGCAAAAAAATCGCTACCTATAATGGTGTTGGTTGAACTTATACTTGCGCTGGTACGACCTTTAGTAATTAGTTGAAAATCTTTACGAAGTTCGATATCGTTTTTCCTGAAAATATCCTCAGGGTAACGGATAGATACAAACAGGTTGGAGTAATTTATAACTTCATTAAACGCCGAATCGACGCTGAACGCATTGGCAGCAGTCTGATCTAAACGTACAGCTAATAATTGTTCATTGTACTTAAGCGCCTGTCCGGCCTGAAGACTTTGAATTGCTTCTATCAGATTTTCATCAGGACAAACCGCGCCATTTATAAACAAATTATCATCCTCAATTTTTTCAGGAAATTTTGCCTGCAAATAATCGCGGGTATAAAAAGAATGATCTTGATTCAAATGCCTGCCCCACTTTTCGGCTATAGTTAATATACCTATGCGCAAGTCGGCAACGGGCCGGGTATAGGTAAGTGGCAGTAGTGTTAAATGAGCGTTATCGTCAAAAAGAATAATAGACATGGCGCAAAAATAAAAAAAGTCGCCCGATACACCGGGCGACTTTGCAAATATTTAATTGAACAAGAATTATTTCTTGTTGTAACGTGTGCGGAATTTATCAATACGACCTGCAGTATCAACCAGTTTCATTTTACCGGTATAAAAAGGGTGTGAAGTATGAGAAATTTCTAATTTGATCAATGGATACTCGTTACCGTCTTCCCACTTTACAGTTTCGCGGCTATCGATGCAAGATTTAGTTATAAAAGAATAGTCGTTTGACATGTCTTTAAATACAACTAATCTATAGTTTGATGGATGCAGATCTTTTTTCATTATATATAAGCTTTTTCTTCTGTACTTTCTAAAAGAGGCGCAAATGTAATTAAAAAA
>NZ_JBCECK010000205.1:2662-7367 GCF_039207105.1 Mucilaginibacter sp. | reverse complement strand
GATAAAAAAGTACCCGATCCATTTTATGGGATGAATAATGAGCAGATCCCGGATATATACAAAACCGGTCGCGATTATTATACCTACTGGTTTGTAAAGGATTTTAAGGAAGCTTTACCAGCCAGTGGCAACCAGGTTTACCTGAATTTCAGAGGGGTTAATTATAGCTGCGATATTTATTTAAACGGGCATAAACTAAATGAAAAACTACATTCAGGCATGTTTTTACGCCAATCGTACAATATTACCAAATGGATAGCTAAAGATGGTAATAACCGTGTGGCAGTAATCGTTTACCCACCAAATTCAGTAGGCAACCCTAATGGTGGCCAGGGCGGCGACGGTACCATTGCCAAAAACGTAGGCATACAGTACACTGCCGGCTGGGATTGGATACAGCCTATTAAAGATCGCAATACTGGTATCTGGGACAAAGTAACCATCGAAAAAACAGGCGCAGTACGGATAAAAGATCCGCATGTGGTTACACTGGTACCGGGAGTGCGTATGCCCGAAGGGCCGCAGCAACCGGCAGTTATACAGGTATCGGCCGAGCTGGAAAATGCGACCAACCTGCCTGTTGCAGGTGAGTTGAAATATACGCTGGATGGCAATGTAGTTTCAAAAAAGATCATCCTAAAGCCAAATGCTACGCTATCTGTTCAGCTGAATGATCTTTCACTCAAAAATCCGAAACTGTGGTGGCCTAACGGTTACGGTGCTCAGCACCTTTATCCTATGAATCTGCAGTTTGTAACCGGAGCAAATAAAGTATCGGATCAAAACACGATACAGGTAGGCGTGAGGCAAATTACCACCGAGTGGAATGCCCGTACCGAAAGCAGGCAGATCAACATCAACGGTCAAAAAATATTTATTAAAGGCGGTAACTGGATCATATCCGACGAGCTGCTGCGCTTTTCAGATGCTCGTTACGATGCCGAGGTTCGTTTTCATCGCGATATGAACCTGAACCTGATCAGGGTTTGGGGTGGCGCGCTGATTGAGCGCCCTGAATTTTATGAGGCTTGCGACAAATATGGTATGCTGGTATTTCAGGATATGTGGGGATCGGGCGATTGTAATGGCCGCTGGATCGATCCGATGAAACTGGAAGACCAATGGACACGCAGAAAATATCCAGATAACCATGACCTGTATATTAAATCAATTGAAGATCAGGTGAAGCTGGTGCGTAATTACCCATCGCTGGCCATCTGGTGCGGCGGTAATGAGATTACACCTCCTGAAGATATCCTGGCAAGCCTGCGCGATACCGTTATGCCTAAACTGGATAACACCCGCTGGTTTATTCCGTATTCAAACTCTGAGGAAATGTCGCGCAACGTGATGGGTGGCAACGGCGACGGGCCTTATGGCATACAGCCGTTATCAACCTTTTGGGCGCATAAAACCTATCCGTTTAATTCAGAAGTTGGTTCAGTTGGCGTAAGCGATTATGAATCATTAAAAAGATTTATGCCGGCCAAAAACATGGTTCTGCCCGAGTATGATGTCGCTACTGGTAAAACCAAAACCGACTCTGTTTGGGACTATCATAAATACATAGGTTATGATGGTTTTATTGATAAGTATGGCAAGGCCAAAGATGTAGAGGATTTTGCTACTAAAGCCCAACTGGTGAACTATGATCAGTACCGTGGCTTGATGGAAGGTTTCAGCTCGCACATGTGGGATTGGTATACCGGTACTATCATCTGGAAAACACAAAACCCGTGGACAGCCATGCGTGGGCAAATGTATGATTACTACCTTGATCCTAACGCCTGCCTTTATGGCCTGCATAGCGGCAGCGAACCACTGCACATCATGTACGACCCAACTACCGGAATGGTGATGGTAGCCAATAATACCTTTAAAACCCACGCCAACATGATGCTGGTAGCTAAGGCATATGATATGGATGGTAAAGAAACCATGATTACCCAGGTTTTTTCGGACGTTACACCAACTACTACCAAGCGCTATTTATCGGTAAAAAAGGAGATGGATAAACTGGCTAAAGAAAAGGGAGCTTTCCTTTGCTTGCAATTATTGGATCAAAATAAAAAGACCCTAAGCGAAAACATTTACTGGATAGCCGATGAAAACGGCAATTATTCAGGTTTGGAAAAAATGCCTAAAGGCAATTTGAATGCTATTGCGAAATCTTTGGATAACGATAGGGTAGAAGTTATTTTGACTAATACAGGAAACGGTCCACTGGCATTTTTTAACAGGCTATCATTAGTTGATGCTGATACCAAACAGCGCGTGCTGCCTGCGTTTTATAGCGATAACTATATTACCGTGTTACCGGGTCAGGAAAAAAAGGTAGTTGTTGAATATAAAGGCGCGGGTAAAAAGAACTTGGCAGTAACCTTAAACGGTTGGAATACCGGCGATAAATTGATACAGATAAACAAATAAATACCTATGATGGCTTTTGCTAAAAAATATAAAATTATAAAACTGGCTCTGCTGTTAACGTGCGCCTCAACGGTAAACACTTACGGTCAGGATGCCGCTAAATTTCCATTAATCCCTTACCCGAGCCAACTGGCGGCGGGTAAGGGCAGCTTTGTGATCAGCCTGAAAACAACTATTGTTACCGCGACTGAGTTTAGCGCCGAGGCTGCTGAATTGAATAACCTGTTGCTAAAAGGTTTGGGCAAACGGTTAGTGGTAAGCAAAACGGTAAAGCCTCATGCCATT
The DNA here is from genome assembly GCF_039207105.1 of Mucilaginibacter sp. Classification (GTDB taxonomy): domain Bacteria; phylum Bacteroidota; class Bacteroidia; order Sphingobacteriales; family Sphingobacteriaceae; genus Mucilaginibacter. The sequence goes on along the minus strand of NZ_JBCECK010000205.1, from coordinate 4,652 downwards.
AAATTGGTATATGATGCAAGCATCACGGCACCCGAGGCTTATAAAATGAATATCAGCACGCAGCAGCTTACAATAAGCGCTAAGGATGCTGCCGGGGTATTTCACGCAATCGAAACCGTAAGGCAATTATTGCCTGTTTCGGTTGAAAAAGGAATAACGAGCAGCACTCTGACCTTACCTGCTGTAACCATTGAAGACCAGCCCGCCTACGCCTGGCGTGGCATGCACCTGGATGTTTCGCGCCACTTTTTTTCAATAAGCTATCTGAAAAAATTTATTGACAGAATGGCCCTTTATAAAATGAACAAGCTTCATTTACACTTGACGGACGATCAGGGATGGCGCATTGAGATAAAAAAATATCCTAAATTAACCGAAGAAGGTGCATGGCGTACCTTTAACAACCAGGATTCGTCATGTATGAAAAAGGCTAAGGACAATCCTGATTTTGTTATTGATAAAGAACACATCATTCAGCGCAATGGCAAAACCCTTTATGGTGGTTTTTATACCCAACAGGAAATGAAAGGTATTGTAGCTTATGCCGCTGCAAGGCACATTGACATTATTCCTGAGATTGATATGCCGGGCCACATGATGGCAGCCATTAATTCTTACCCGTTTTTAACCTGCAATGGCGATAACTCATGGGGTAAACTATTTACTAAACCTATTTGCCCGGGTTTGGAAACCACTTATGAGTTTGCGCAAAATGTGTACAGCGAGATCATGGATATTTTCCCATCTAAATACATCCATATCGGCGGTGATGAGGTTGATCGTACCGATTGGGGGAAATCTCCCGATTGCAAAGCTTTGATGGCACGTGAGGGCATCAAGGATCTGGCGGGCCTGCACAGCTATTTTATTAACCGCATGGAGAAGTTCTTTAACTCCAAAGGCCGCAAATTGATAGGATGGGACGAGATCATTGAAGGCGGCATCAGTCCTACGGCCATCGTGATGTACTGGCGAGGTTGGGTGCCTGATGCACCGGTGAAGGCGGTTAAAAACGGTAACACCGTGATCATGACACCTGGTGAGCCTTTATACTTTGATTACCAACCAGATCAGTATTCGGTTGACAGGGTATATCATTTTAACCCTATCCCTAAAGCTTTAAACGCGGAGGAAGCAAAATCTATCATTGGCGCTCAAGCCAATATCTGGACGGAGATGATCCCGTCTGAAAAACGCGCCGATTATATGTACATGCCCCGCATGACCGCCCTTGCAGAAAATCTGTGGACAAATCAACCGGCGCAATATGATTCGTACCAACAACGCCTGGTGCAGCAATACAAACGTATGGATGCCTTACAGATCAATTATCGTTTACCGGACCTGCCAAATTTATTGAATGAATATGTGTTTGTTGATGAAGGTAAACTAAGCATCACTAACCCACTACCCAGCTTAACCATCCGTTACACTACTGATGGCTCTTTGCCTGATGCTAAATCGCCGAAACTGCCATCGACTTTGGTGATCAGTAAATCGGAACTGGTAAAGGTTGCGGCATTCACGGCTGCCGGTACACGGGGTGATGTATACAACCTCAATTATACTAAGCAGGGTATGCTGGGCACCGTAAAAATTGCTCCCCCAAAACCGGGCCTGGTTTGCAGTTACTATAAAGCAGCCTTTAAAAAGGTCGCGTTGATGAAAGATGCCAAGGTGGATAGTACTTTTACTACCAGCACCATCGCTGTACCCGAAACGGTAAAAGCGCCATCATTTGGTATTACTTATAAAGGCTATATTGATGTACCTGCTGATGGTATCTACAGCTTTTACTTAACCTGTGATGATGGCGGCGTGCTGACTATAGGTCCGTCGGTTACGGTAGATAACGATGGTAACCACTCGGCTCAGGAGCGAAGCGGACAGGTGGCTTTAAAAGCAGGCGCGCATCCCTTTAATCTTGATTTTATTGAAGGCGGCGGCGGTTACAAGCTGAAACTGAAATATAGTCTGAATGGTTCGGCCC
>NZ_JBCECK010000205.1:0-2652 GCF_039207105.1 Mucilaginibacter sp. | reverse complement strand
CGGCAGAATGGTTCAAAAATTAAATCATTAAATACCGAATTATCCGTTTATAATAAACAATTAAGTACTGATGTGTATGTTTGAAAAGAAATTGTAAAACCTCAGTACTGTATTCTATAAAACAATAATGAAAAAACAACTTTGTTTAGCCGGTTTACTGGCACTCGTTAATTTAAGCTCGTTTGGTCAGGCGCATAAACCCGCCGTAACTGCCAAAGCGGGCAGCCTTACCCAATATGTTGACCCCTATATTGGTACCGGCTTTCATGGTCACGTTTTTGTGGGTGCCAGCGTGCCTTTTGGCGCAGTACAGTTAGGGCCAACCAATATATCACAAGGCTGGGACTGGTGCTCGGGTTATCATATATCTGATTCAACCATTGTTGGGTTTCAACATACGCACCTGAGCGGTACAGGTATAGGTGATCTGGGTGATATCTCATTTATGCCTACCACGGGGGAGATTAAAGTAACTAAGGGAACCATTAAAAACCTGCAAAGTGGCTATACTTCACTATTCAGCCACAAAGATGAAGTGGTAAAGCCCGGCTATTATAAAGTAAAGTTAAAACGTTATGATATTGGTGTGGAGCTTACTTCAAGCACCCGGGTGGGTATGCACAAATATATCTTCCCGGCATCAAAGGACGCACATATCGTGATCGACTTACAGGAAGGTATAGGCTGGGACAGGCCAATGGAAACATACATTACCCAGGTTGATAAAAACACCGTTAGTGGCTACCGTTTTTCAAAAGGCTGGGCGGTTGATCAGCGCATTTATTTTACCGCCGTATTTTCAAAACCTATCAAAACTTTTGCAGTGTATGATAGTACCGCTACTGCTTCGGGTACGGAGTTAAAAGGCCGTAAGGTAAAAGGTGTGATCAGCTTTAGCACTACTAAGGGTGAGGTTGTTTATGCCAAGGTAGGTATATCGCCGGTGAGCTCGGCCAATGCTATGCTGAACATCAAAACGGAGATACCGGGATGGGATTTCAATAAAGTAGTTGCCGATGCTGATAAAGCCTGGAATATCCAGCTGCAAAAGATCACTATTAAAGCTGATTCATTATCGCAGATGAAAAAGTTTTATACCGCTTTTTATCATACCATGATAGCGCCATCAATATTTAATGATGTTAACGGCGAATACTGGGGAACTGATAAAAAAGTGCACAAAAACCAAGGCTTTAATAATGTTACCACGTTCTCTTTATGGGATACTTACAGGGCTAATAACCCTTTGTCAACCATTGTTCATCCGGAGCATACCAATGACATGATCAACTCTATGCTGGCTATTTATCAGCAGCAGGGGAGCCTCCCGGTTTGGCATTTAATGGCCAATGAAACCAATTGTATGGTGGGTTACAGCGCCGTACCTGTTGTTGCGGATGCTTTATTAAAGGGCTACAAAGGCTTTGATGCCAATTTAGCCTACGAGGCCATGAAAACTACCGCTATGGAAGATGCCCGCGGTATTAAGTATGTAAAACAATTAGGCTATATCCCTGCCGATAGCAGCAGGGAATCGGTTTCAATGGGTATGGAATATGCTATTGACGACTGGTGTATTGCCCAGGTTGCCAAAAAATTAGGCAAACAGGATGATTATGCTTACTTCAGCAAACGTGGTCAGTACTATAAAAACTACTACGATCCTAAAGCTGGCTTTGTTCGCGGCCGTTTATCAGAAACAGCATGGCGCACGCCTTACAGCCCATTCATCTCTATTCATGAGCGTGGCGATTTTACTGAAGGTAATGGCTGGCAATACACCTTCTTGGTACCTCAGGATGTAGAAGGTCTGATCAACATGTTAGGCGGCGAAGAAAAGTTCAACATCAAGCTTGATTCATTATTTATCGCGCAAGGTGATATGGGTAAGTTCAAATCGCCGGATGTGTCTGGTTTAATTGGTCAGTACGCGCACGGTAATGAGCCAAGCCACCCGATGAGCTATTTCTATGCTTATTCAGGCCAGCCATGGAAAACTGCCGAGAAAGTAAGATACATTTTAGATGATTTTTATACCGATAAACCGGATGGCATTATTGGTAATGAAGACGTAGGCCAGATGTCGGCCTGGTATGTGTTATCGGCTCTTGGTTTTTACTCAGTTAACCCGGCAAATGGCATGTATGTGTTCGGCAGCCCGATCATTAACGAGGCTACCTTGAAACTGCAGGGAAATAAGACCTTCCATGTTGTGGTTAAAAACAATGGTCCGCAAAACAAATACATCAATGGCATGCAACTTAACGGCAAAACCTATAATAAAACATGGTTTACCCACCAGGATATTATGAACGGTGGCGAACTGGTAATTACTATGGGCAGCAAGCCCGGCACCGTTTGGGGTGTAGGCGAAGCTAATAAAGCTATTTCCGTGCAGAAGTAATCAAATATTGGCTATATAAAAAAGCGCCTCAGGATAACCCTGAGGCGCTTTTTTATGTTTAAATTACTTGTCATAGCGAGCGTAGCGTGGCAATGGGCCCCCTCTAAATCTCCCCCAAAAGGGAGACTTTAAAAAATATTTTAAAGCCCTCTCCTTTGGAGAGGGTTGGGTGAGGCTCTTGCTTTGTCGTTTCTCCTCGCAATTGTAAGGGTTTAGTAATTCGGTAATAGAATTAGGTAATTATTTTT
>NZ_JBCECK010000204.1:0-7393 GCF_039207105.1 Mucilaginibacter sp. | reverse complement strand
TGGGCCAGATGCAAACTACCAGCACCTGCCCTACCTGTAACGGCGAAGGTTCAACCATACTGTCAAAATGTAATGTTTGTCATGGCGACGGCGTAGTACGCGGCGAAGAGCTGATCACTATCAACGTACCTGCAGGTGTTAGCGAAGGTATGCAGCTGAGCATGAGCGGCAAAGGTAACGCGGCCCCACGCGGTGGCGTTCCCGGCGATTTAATTATACTGATTGAAGAGATACCTCACGAAACTTTAAAACGTGACGGAAACAACGTGATATATGACCTGCATGTAAATTTTGTTGATGCCACCTTAGGTACAACCGTTGAAGTGCCTACCATTGATGGTAAAGCTAAAATCAAGATTGACCCGGGAACCCAGGGTGGTAAAATCCTGCGCCTGAAAGGTAAAGGTGTTCCTGAGGTAAACTCATACCACCGCGGCGATCAGCTGGTACACATCAATATCTGGACACCAAAAGCTATCAGCAAAGAAGAGCGCGATATACTGGAAAAACTGCAATCATCTCCAAACTTTAAACCAAACCCCGGCAAAAACGAAAAAAGCTTTTTCGACCGGATGAAGGAATATTTTGAGTAAAAGCGGAAAGCCAAAAGCTGAAAGGTCTTAATCGAATTAGAAAGCCCAAAATCATTATGATTTTGGGCTTTCTGTTTTGGAGGTATCGGAAATTTTAAAAATTTTGTTCCTGAAACCAGGTTTCGCAAGCAGCATTAAATGCTTCCGGTTGCTCTATCCAGGGCATGTGGCCGCAGTTTTCAATAACTACTAATCTTGATGATGCTATCCTGTCACGCATCCTTTCGCCCTGAGTTATGGGGTCGCAAATAAAGTCGTCATCACCGGCTATGATTAATGTGGGTACAGTGATTCGGTTTAACTCAGGCAAGAGGTTTTTACCCTGAAAGCCTGACATTTGAGTAAGCTTAAATACCTCATCATTATACTCCATGCCTGCAAAAACAGTTTGGGCCATTTCGGGCTTGTAAAAATAGAATGCGCCCATTGTGTCAATTACCTCTTTAAGGGTCAAAGCGGCCTTATCCTTACTCATCATTAAGGCGGTAGCTTTATCATGATAACCTGGGTTGGCTATATAAAAAGGCTCTTCTTTTTTCTTAGCAATTCGTCTCATCAATTCTTCACCCCTTACACCATCGGCAGCGGCAATGGCATCAATAGAGATAATGCCCAGCAAGTGCTCGCTGTGTTCAATGCCATAGGCCAGCACCTGGTGCCCGCCGCCCGAATGCCCGGTAACAAATATTTTTTCGGCACCCAGGTATATCCTTAAGGCTTCCATATCGGCCACATAATGCTCTACATGGTATTGATCGGCATTATTGGGCCCGGTTGATCTGCCGCTGTGGCGGGTATCAAAATATACTACGGTACAATGCTGCTCACAAACGGTAAGCGGCATAATATAATTTACAGAAGGTCCCCAACCCGGCGACGGAACCAGCATAACAGGGCCGCTGCCCTTTACGTAATAATGTATGGTGATGCCATTCACCTCTGCAAAATGTTCGCCCTCAAGCAGTGGAGATGATGGATCGGTTTTAATATTTTCCATAATAAATTCGTTTAAGTAGTAGATATTACCAAGCGAAGGTACAACGCCATTACAGTTTAGCCTATCACCAAATTCGGGTATATCTAATGGTAAACCCTATACAGGTTACCAATTTGAATCATGAATGACTTTCAAAGCACCTTTGTTTGTATACATATAGTTTATAACTTGGTATAAATCAACCATCACTATCTATGAACAATAAACCGGCAACTCAGATAGCTGTAATTGCTGTCTTTCTGCAAATCGCTATGCAGCTTATTTTTCAATACATCGGTACAAATCTTTTCGGCTTTAATGAATATCTCCGTTATTTTTTATCAGGATTATCTATACTCACCTATCTCCTGGTACTCGCTTTCCTGTTAAGTGTACTGAGGTACTACAATGAAAAAAACAGCATCGCCATAGCTTTTGGAGTATACATTATTTTTACTACAATAAACAATACTGTAAACCTGACTATTGGCTATTGGATGGCTAATCCGGTTACTTATTATACCATTTCAAGCATTGTACATTTTTTCATGGTACTGTATGTGGCCATTATGGCATTTATGGTTAAGCATCCGGTAATACGTAAGGGGTTCGCGTTGTTTGCCATTTTATCATTGGTAGCTACTATTGCTGTTATGTTTTTGCCTATGTTATTTGGCTTGCTTAATATTGGCTTTAAGGCATACCGTTATATTTACTTGATTAGTATTTTACCGCTTATTGCAGCCATCATTATCTTTAACAAAACAGGCGAGGATACCAAAAGCCCGGATTTCCTGAGCGACAAGCCCTTGTTCAAGAACGATCCCTTTTAACCAACGGCGGGCTGTATCGTGTAACATTCAGCCAAAGTCGGTATCTAAATCTTACTATTTACTTATAAACCATTACATGTTAAGCATACGCCATATTGTTAAACAATACGCCGGCCATCGTGCGCTGAGCGATGTAAGCCTGGAAGTAGAAAGCGGACAAATATTCGGTCTGCTGGGCCCAAACGGAGCCGGTAAAACATCGTTGATACGTATTGTTAACCAGATAACCGCTCCTGACTCGGGCGAGGTTTATTTTAACGGCGTAAAACTCAACCAATCGCACATTAACCGTATTGGTTATCTGCCCGAAGAGCGCGGTCTTTACAAAAAAATGGAGATTGGTGAGCAAATGATATACCTTGCCCGCCTTAAAGGCATGAGCCGTGATGAGGCCAATAAACGGCTCAAATACTGGTTTGAAAAACTGGGTATTGAAGCCTGGTGGAAAAAGAAAATTGAAGAACTTTCAAAAGGCATGCAGCAAAAGGCCCAGTTTGTGGCTACCGTACTGCATGAGCCTGATCTGATCATCCTCGATGAACCTTTCAGCGGCTTTGACCCTGTAAATGCCGAGGTGATCAAGGATGAGATACTGGAGCTTAACCGCAAGGGCGCTACCATCTTGTTCTCCACCCACCGTATGGAATCGGTTGAGGAATTGTGCGATGCTATAGCGCTGATCCATAAATCGCAAAAGATACTGGACGGCAGGGTGAAACACATCCGCAACTCGTACCGAAATGACACCTACCTTGTTGAGTATACCGGCCCGCAACTCAGCTTTGATGGCTCGCAGCCTTTTGAGATCATTGGCGATACTATTTCTGAGGACGATAGCCACATCATCCGTATCAAGCTTAATGGCAGCCATAACTCTAACGATGTATTACAATACCTGATACCGCGAACCCGCATTAACATGCTGCAGGAAGTAATACCCAGCATGAATGAGATATTTATTGAAAAAGTAAACCAAATTGCCTAAATCATGAATAAAGTATTACTCATTATACAGCGCGAATACATTACCCGGGTACGCAAAAAATCGTTCATCATCATGATATTTGTGGTACCACTGTTGATACTGGCTATGGGTGCCGCAATTGTGCTGATAGGTAAAAACAGCAATAAGTTGTCGTCCCTGCAAATTGTTAATGTGATTGATAACAGCAAACTTTTTGAAGGGAAACTGCATGATACAACAAATATCAAGTTTGTTAAAGGCGATCAGGACCTGAACAAGGCCAAGGCAACATCCAAAAACGACGAAAACATCTCGACACTGTACATCCCGACTGATTATATGAAAAAAGGCGGGGTGCAGCTATTCTCCAAAAAGAAACCGGCCCTTCAGCTCAGTGAAGAAGTTGAAAAGCAGATGAATGATATCGCCATCAATAACAGCATGTTGGAACACCATATTGACCCGGCTTTGGTCAATACCATCAAAAATACCAATATCAGTATCAACGCTGTTGAAATTACCAGCACCGGCGATAAGGATGCCAACATCGGTCCGAACATAGCCGTAGCCATAGCTTGTTCTATATTTATTTATATCTCGCTGTTAATTTACGGCGGCCAGGTAATGCGTGGTGTAATTGAAGAAAAAACGAGCCGCATTATTGAGGTGGTGATATCGTCGGTTAAACCATTTCAGCTGATGCTGGGTAAAATAATTGGTGTTGGATTGGTGGGGCTAACCCAGTTTTCGGCCTGGATCATCTTGTCGGTCATTTCGTCAAAAATAGCCGGACAAGCATTTAACTCACCGGCCAGCCCCATGAGCGGGATCTTACAAACCCTGCAAACTATCCCGTTCGGGTATATATTATCCTGCTTTCTGTTTTATTTTTTAAGCGGTTACCTGTTGTACAGCGCTTTATTTGCCGCGGTAGGTTCGGCGGTGGATAGCGAAACGGAAACCCAGCAGTTTATGTTCCCCATTACGTTGCCATTATTATTTACCTACATGCTGGCGGTATCTGTACTATTCAGGGCTCCTGATAGTCCGCTGGCTGTGTGGCTATCCATCATCCCTTTTACCGCCCCGGTGGCCATGATGGTGAGGTTACCGTTTGATCCGCCGGGCTGGCAGCTTGCCCTGTCGATGGCTATGATGGTAATTGGCTTTTTATTTACCACTTATGTAGCCGCCCGTATTTATCGCGTAGGTATATTGATGTACGGTAAAAAAGCAAGCTTTAAAGAACTGGGCAAATGGTTCTTTTACAAAGAATGAGTTATGCATCCCCCGAAATAATCATATAAAATCCCCGGAATGACTAAACAATTTCGGGGATTATTTATTTTAGAGGCATGAGTAAACGCGTTGCCGTGATGGACCTTGGTACCAACACTTTTCATTTATTAATTGCCGAGGGCACCGTACATGATTATCATGAAGTTGTTCATTTTCATGAACCCGTAAAACTTGGTGAAGGTGGTATTAACAAAGGCTACATTATTCCCGAGGCCTTTGAACGTGGCATCAATACCATGCAAAAATTTCTGGAACAAATAGCTTCACACCAGGTGCAGGCGGTTAGGGCTATTGCTACATCAGCTTTGCGCAGCGCATCAAACGGTGCCGATTTTATCAGCCAGGTAAAAGCTAAAACCGGCATTCAAATTGAAATTATTAATGGCGAACAGGAAGCAGCTTTTATTTATGAGGGCGTCAGGATCAGCGGGTGCTTATCGGCAAAAAACTCGCTCATTATGGATATTGGCGGTGGCAGCGTAGAGTTTATTTTGGGCAATGCTGATCACATCATCTGGAAACAAAGCTTTGAAATTGGCGCGGCCCGCCTCATGGATCTCTTCCACCGCACCGATCCCATCCCCCCCGCATCTATTGAGGCTTTAGACGTGTATCTCGAAGATAAACTCGCTGATTTGTTCACCGCTGTTACCAATCATGAGGTTGATACCCTCATCGGCTCCTCAGGCGCGTTTGAAACTTTTGCCGAACTGACAGAGATTGACAAAGGCCATTCCTTCAATCTTAAAACCACTAAAAATTACAGCTTTGACCCTAACGAATTGCTCATAGAAACCAATAAACTGGTACAATCAACCCATCAGCAAAGGGCTGCCAATAAAAGCATTATCCCCGTTAGGGTTGATATGATCGTGGTAGCTTCGCTCCTTACCCGTTTTATTATTCAAAAGCTGGCTATCAGCAAAGTAACCATGTGCAGCAACTCTCTTAAAGAAGGTGTTTTGGCAGGGATGTTGGGGTGAGGTTCTTCGTTCGTCATTGTGGAAGTACGAAGCAATCTGCGTTAGCATGCCGGATTGCATGGCGAAGTCCCGCTCTTGGCCGCGGGAGGGCCAGTTACTTTTGTCGCCACAAAAGTAACCAAAAAGGCTTTCAGCAGAAAGGCTTCTTTGCCGCACATGGCCTTTGCCCTGCAAAACAGGCAGAACCACGGGCTGCAAAAAGTTGCCCTACTTCGTTCACTCAATACCCTGCGCTTCCGCAAATATTTGCTATGCCCCTGCAACCGCACAAGGCCACCGAGTTCTGCCTGCTTTCACCCGAAGCTTTTCTGCTGACTGTCTGAATCGGAATTTACAGAATTTGAGAATAGACAGAATTTTAAATCATCTATCTATAATGCAAATCAAAAAACGGGTAAAGGCCTGACAAAAAAGCGGGCCAGGGTGTTTTGCCTGTGGGAGGAAGCTTTTTTTTGTCTTGATCTTTTGGTTACTTTTGTATCAAGACAAAAGTAACAGCCTTAGCGGCAATTGAGCGCTCTAAGCCATGCATTCTACATTTAGATCCCGATCATGCGTAGGTTGTGCTTCATTCCACAAGATAAGTCCCTCAGTCTATCATTTCAAAATCCCTCCCCAACTTATCTCCATCCTTTGTATATTGGACGCTTAAATACGCTCCATGAAATTACACTTTACCGGCTTAGGTCTGCTTGCCTTATTGGCGCTGAATGTACAGGCCCAAAACAAAAAGATAAACCCTAACGATACCTCATCCAACTATAATCCGGCCGAAGCTTTTTCGCCGCAGTTTTATAGCGAAAAGGGGAACGACTTTCATGCGGCCAACGGTAATCCAGGTCCGCGGTATTGGCAAAATCGCGCTAATTATACTTTAAACGTAAAGCTGGATACCGTGAGCAAAACCATCAGCGGTACCGAAACAATCGACTACACCAATAACAGTCCAGATGCCCTGCAATACCTGTGGCTGCAGATGGATCAGAACACGTATAAAAAAGATGCCCGGTCAAACTTCGTGACAGGCTTTGCACCTAAACCCAATCAGCATACCGATGGTTACCAGATTGAATCGGTATCGGTGGAAGAAGGCGGCGTAAGCAAGCCTGTAAAGTTTGTAATTACCGATACCCGCATGCAGATCAGACTGACCAAAGCGGTAGCACCTAATAAAGGTTTGGTGCGCATCAAAATCAAATATCACTACACCATTCCGGGCAACTTTGGCAACCGTACCGATTATGTAGATACCAAAAACGGCAAGATATATGAAATTGCCCAATGGTTTCCGCGTATGTGTGTTTATGACGATAGCCGCGGCTGGGATACCCTGCCATTTTTAGGCAGCGGCGAGTTTTATTTAGATTATGGCGATATTGATTATAGTGTAAACGTTCCCTGGGATATGATCGTGGCCGGATCGGGCGAGCTACAGAACCCTAAAGAAGTATTGACCGCCAAGCAACTGGCCCGTCTTGATGCTGCCCGCAATAGCGATAAAACCATCATGATACGTGATTTGGCCGAGGTGACTGACCCGGCCAGTCGCCCGGTGCAAAAAGGCACGCTTACCTGGCACTTTAAAATGCTGAACACCCGCGATGTGGCCTTTGGCGCGTCAAAGGCTTACGTATGGGATGCCGCCCGAGTAAACCTGCCCGATGGTAAAAAATCATTGGCCATGAGTGTATACCCTGCCGAAAGCTATGGTAACGATGCCTGGGGCCGCGCTACCGAATACCTGA
>NZ_JBCECK010000203.1:0-7550 GCF_039207105.1 Mucilaginibacter sp. | reverse complement strand
ACACGGGTTCCCAGCCAGTGCAGGTGGCGCTTGCCATTGCTTAGTTTTTCAACATAAGCTTTTTCCTGCTCATCAAGTTGCAGTTGGTTGTACAGGTCGTTAGCCTCTTCTTCAATTTTCCAGAGCGCAAATTCGGTATCATCATCAATACGCTGCCTGTATGCTATAGCCATAATAAGTAAAGTTGCAAAATAGGGGGCAAAATTATGTCAAATAAATTTAATTAAAATATTTAAGTATCGGTATCAAGTAATTAGTATCGAGTATCAAGACACTTAGGGTGCTATTAGACACAATGAAAGCTCATCTAATTTTAGATGCCCAATTCTACAAGTCTTGATACTCGATACTAACTACTTGATACTAAAAACTAATTACTTGCAAACGCATATTGCCTATTGTTTTAATTAGTTATAATTTAGCCCTCAACATGATATTATCAGATAAGCGCATTCTTGAAGAGATAGAAAAAGGTCACATTATTATTGAACCCTTTAAACGCGAATGCCTGGGTACCAATTCGTACGATGTACATTTGGGTAAACACCTGGCTACCTATCGGGACAGGGTACTGGATGCCAAGCTCCACAATGAAATTGATGGCTTTGAGATTCCTAAAGATGGCTTTGTACTTCAGCCAAATACGCTTTATCTGGGTGTAACTATGGAGTACACCGAAACGCACCGCCATGTACCATTTCTGGAGGGTAAATCAAGTACCGGCCGTTTAGGAATTGATATTCATGCCACAGCAGGTAAGGGAGATGTTGGTTTTTGCAACACCTGGACGCTGGAGATATCATGCGCCCAGCCGGTACGTATTTATGCAGGCATGCCTATAGGCCAGCTTATTTATTTTGTAGTTGAGGGCGATATTGAAACTATGTACAATACCAAGAACAACGCCAAATATAATAACCCCACCACACGGCCGGTTGAGAGCATGATGTGGAAGAATAAATTTTAAGCTTTATTTTTTTTCCTGGTATTAAACCTTTGGGTTTAAACTACGTCAAACCGAACACAGGTTTCCATAACCGCTATTTTAGTGTCGGCTAATTTGTGGTATATTTAACTTTATAAAACCTAAAACCTCACACAGAATTCATCACCTGGTGGATATTTTGTGAAGCTTTAATTTTAATGCATTACCATGAAATACAAAAAAATATCTGCCGGCTTATTCCTGATCCTGGTTGTTACCGCAATTTTTGGTTTTAAGGGCCCCGGAGATGATTTTATAGCCAAACTTGTTGACCAACTGAATAAGTGGCGTGCTGAGCGACCCCAGGAAAAAGTATACCTCCATTTAGATAAACCTTATTATGCCGTTGGCGATGATATCTGGTTTAAAGCCTATGTAACCATTGGTAGTAAACATGAATTATCAATTTACAGTGACATATTGAACGTTGACCTCATCGACGAAAATGATTCTATAAAACGAAGTATCAAACTCCCCTTGCAAAGCGGCCTTACCAATGGCGATTTTGCATTGCCTGATACCTTGCAGGAAGGGAATTACCGCATCAGGGCCTACACCAACTGGATGCGCAATTTTGGCGACGCTTATTTTTTTGATAAAACCATAACCATTGTGAATAGTGTGAGCAACACCGTGTTCACCAAAACCAATTATACCTATAGTGAGCAAAGCGGAAAACAAAAAGTTAACGCGCTTATCAATTATACCGATCTGGATGGTAAACCATACTCAGGCAGAGAGGTAAGCTACCGGGTTGAGTTTAGTGGAAAGTCTATTTCAAGGGGTAAAGGTATTACTAATGATAAGGGAGAACTTGATATAGCTTTTATGCCGTCAGCATCTAACCTGGCTGTTGTAGGGCACATTGTTACCAATATAAAACTGGATAATAAAAAGGTGGACACCAAAATTGTACCTATAAAAGCTTTATCAAATAAGGTTGATGTACAATTTTTTCCGGAGGGCGGCAACCTGGTAAGCAGTTCAACTAATTTAAAGGTTGCTTTTAAGGCCGTTGGGGCCGATGGTTTAGGTGCAGCTATCAAAGGTGATATTATGGATGACCAAAATCAGGTGATCACCTCGTTTAACACTACCCACGCGGGCATGGGCGTGTTTGAGCTGAAACCTCAGGTGGGGAAGAACTATAAGGCGCACGTTATATATACTGACGGATCTGCAGGTGATTTTAACATCCCCGCTGCTGTTGATAATGGCTATGCTTTAAGTATTGATAATTCAAACGACGATAATCTTATAATAAAGGTACTGCCTGGATCTACTTTAATGCGCAGTGCTATAGCAGCTAACGGATTAACCCTGGTTGCCCAGAGTGGAGGCGAAATTTATTACGCGGCTAAAAGCCCCGATGGTGGAAAAAACTTCAGCGCGGTTGTGCCAAAAAGTAAATTTCCGTCGGGTATTTTGCAGTTTACCCTGTTCTCGGCAGCGGACGAGCCTTTGAATGAACGGTTGGTATATATCCAGCGTAATGATCAGCTTAAATTGGCCGTGTCATCATCAAGCGCACAATATGCTCCGCGCCAAAAGGTTACCATAAAGCTCAATGCTAAAAACAAGAATGATGAGGCTGTTATCGGTAGTTTCTCGGCATCGGTTATTGATATGTCAAAAGTGCCTGTTGATGAAACGGCAGAAGAAAGCATTTTATCAAATACCCTGCTTACATCTGATTTGAAAGGTTACATTGAAAAACCGGGTTACTATTTTACCAATGAAAATTCAAAAACACGGGCCGATCTTGATGTGCTCATGCTAACCCAGGGCTATCGCCGTTTTGAATGGAAGCAATTGATCAATAATACTTTCCCGCCAGTTGTTTATCAGCCCGAAAAAACGCTGCAAGTAACAGGCCATTTAAAAACCTTTGGCGGTAAGCCGGTTCCAAATGGTAAGGTAACATTGTTTACTACAGCCGGTGGAACATTTGTTTTAGATACCGTGTCAGATAATCAAGGTAAATTCACCTTTAACAATCTTGTTTTTAGGGATAGTATAAAATTTGTGGTACAGGCCCGCACCGCCAAGGACAGAAAAAATCTGGAGATTGAGCTGGATAACATAGCGCCGCAGGTAGTTAGTAAAAACAAAAATGCGCCCGATATACAGGTAAATATTAATGAGGTTAGCGCTGCTTACCTGCAAAACAGCAAGAAACTTTTTGATGAGCAGGTTAAGTACGGCATAGGTAACCATACTATTTTATTGAAAGAAGTTGTTGTGCGCGATGTGCGTACAACCGCTGTAAAACACTCCGCTAATTTAAATGGCCCCGGTAACGCCGATCAGGTGCTTACTTACAAGGATCTGGAAAATTTAGGTGGTCCTTACTTATCAAGCGTTTTACAAGGTAGGCTTTTGGGCGTCATATTTCGTAACGGAAGGCCATTTACTACCCGTGGTGGTGGTGCTATGCAATTGATTGTTGATGGTATTTATGTAGATTCCGATTATTTGGATAACCTGGTGATAAATGATATTGCCAGTATTGAGGTTTTACGGTCGGGCGGTAATACGGCTATATATGGCTCGAGGGGGGGCAATGGTTTGTTGGTGATCACCACAAAAAGAGGAGATGAAGGTGCAGTATATAACAGGTATGCGCCAGGTATAGTCGCATATTCACCAAAGGGATATTATAAGGCACGTGAGTTTTATTCACCTCAGTATGATGATCCTAAAACGAATACCCAGATACAGGATCTACGGTCGACCATTTACTGGAAACCTTCTATCATAACCGATAAGGAAGGCAATGCATCCATATCTTTCTTTAATGCCGATGCTAAGGGTACTTATCGTGTTGTTGTTGAAGGCATTGATGCTGATGGTAATCTGGGCCGGCAGGTTTATAAATATAAGGTCGAATAGGTAAGTCAAAATTCAAAATTAAAAAGTCAAAAATCTCATCAGATTTTTGACTTTTTAATTTTATATATTGTTGTCATTCTGAGCGATAGCGAAGAATCTGTTCTGCGGTAAGTATGGCGTTCAATAGATGCTTCCCTTCGTTCAGCATGACAAAGGGACGGCGGTATTCAACTATTTGGCCAGATAAAATTTCTCCCAGAAATCGGATGATTTTGACATTTCGCTATGGGTTTCGGAGTTGCCGCCGCCACCCATGCCGCCTCCGCCACGACCGCCTCTGCCACCGCGACCACCGCCGCCACCCATACCGCCACCTCTGCCACCACGGCCTCCGCCCATACCCATGCCGCTCATACCGCTGCCACCTTGATGGTCACCGCTTGCCGCAGCACCTGCCGGTCTTTGAACGCCATTTATTTTAAAATTAAATGCCCATTCGTTTTTGGCCATGTCTTTTTCATCTACGTGGAAAAATTGCAGGGGTATAGCTAATTCATAAACCAGATCGCCTTTTTCATCATAATCAATGGCTGCTTTAATGCCATAGGTGTTTGAGGTGGTTATCATATCGCCCTCAATATCTTTAAAACCCTCCACCTTAATGTTTCGGAGTTTGGTTACACGTTCACGCATTAGTTCGTCACGGTCTTCTTTGGTGATTTCTCCGTTATTATCATTCTGCGGCTTTGGAAACTCAAGCGGCGAGCCCGGATCAGCAAGCGGGAAGGTAATGGAGAAAGTTTCCTTTTTTTTACCGTGGGGATCAATGCCCAAAGTAATACCCGCATGCAGGGTTTTCATTTGGTCCATTCGTTCGGGGATACGAATAGCAGCATAAAGGTTTGTTTTATCATTGGCCAGTGTATAATAAAACTTTTTCTCGTCGTTGTAATAGCGCAGGCTATCCCCCCAATCTTTCAGGCTGCCGTCAACAGTGATAGTTGTTGTTGGTGCTTGTAAAGTGCTTTGGGCTGGCTTACCAGTTTGTGCCTGGCTTGAATTTGTTGTAAATGAAAGTGTTGCAAGTGCTAAAATAAAATAGGGCGATGCCTTTTTCATAGTTTTGGGGAGTTTAGGGGTTTTTGATCAGGAGCTATTGTAACATGATTTTTAAGCCCATTAAACACAATTTTAGCACTTTTATTATTTGTTTTTGAGTAAATTTGTAGTTACGTATGCCAACCGAAACACAGGAAGAAACATTTACCCTCGAGGAGTTGATGGCAGGGCTTAAAGAAGTTCACCGCCTTATATTATGGAACGATGATTTTAACACTTTTGATCATGTGATCCACTGCATGATGAAGTATCTGGATTACTCCGAAGCACAAGCAGAAAAAATAGCCTGGAAAGTACATAATGAAGGTAAGTGTGCCGTATTGGAGGGTTCATTTACCGAAATGGAAATTTACCGCAAAATATTACAGCAGGAAGGGCTTACCGTTAGTGTGGAGTAGACGAGTGGTGAGTTTAGAGTGTTGAGTTCTGCCTTACATTTTTAGCATGAAAAAAACAGCTTTATGTATTTTACTGGCATTGTTTACAGTTTGTCTGGTATCTTGTGCCAATGCGCAAAGTAAGAACTTAAGACTCATTTTTATCCGCCATGCAGAGAAACCGGCTGATGGTGACAATCTATCCTGTATGGGCCTGAACCGTGCTTTAAAGTTACCGGAGGTTTTAAAGGCAAAATTCGGATTGCCTGATCGTGTTTATGTGCCAGCTTTAAATCTCGGGAAATCTACCTCAAGGGGGCGTATGTTTCAAACCATTTCTCCATTTGCCATTAAATACAATTTAGCGGTTAACAGTAATTTTGAAGAGGAGGATGCCAAAGGTATAGCTTCGGAATTAAGCAGCAAAAAAGGTACTATCCTAATTGTATGGGAACACAGCCAGCTTAAACCTATACTTAAAGCACTTGGCCTCAAAGTGAAAGATCTGCAATGGTCTGATACCGACTTTGATACGATATGGACAGTCGGCTATAAAAAGGGAAAGCCTTTTTTAACTGTTGATAAAGAGGGGATAAGGCCGGCTGCTGGATGTAGTTTTTAGGGCTCAAAAAAGTGATATAGCACGTTATTGCTTCTCAATTTTGTCATTGCGAGGAGGAACGACGAAGCAATCGCGAACAATGCAAATTTCAGCTGTAAAGTTTGCGATTGCCACGCTACGCTCGCAATGACAAAAAAGTAGTTTTGTAATCTTATCATTGTAATCCCCGTGTGATATCAACAAAAAAGGTGCTCCATTTGAAGCACCTTTGATTTTATATATGATCTGTATTAACCTACCAGGTAATTCCAGCCGTAAGTATCAGGTGCGTTACCATATTTAACAGCATCAAGTGTAGCTAAAACTTTTTGAGAAAACTCACGGGTTTTAGGATCGCTCAGGAAATACTCTTCGCCATCAACGCTGATAGAACCAACAGAAGCGATAGTTGCGGCAGTACCTGCACCAAAGGCATCGGTAAGTTTGCCGTTTTTGGCACCTTCAATAATTTCGGCAACAGAAACCTTGCGGGTTTCAACCGGAATGCCCCACTCTTTAGCTAAAGCAATTACGGTATCACGGGTTACGCCATCCAGAATGGTATCTTTAGCTTCAGCAGTGATCAATTTACCATCAAGCACGAACATGGCATTTGCCGCGCCCATTTCCTCAATATATTTATGCTCTTTAGCGTCTGTCCATATTAACTGGTCAAAGCCTTCCTCAGTAGCTTTGCGGGCTGGCAGCATCGAACTGCCATAATTGCCGGCAGCTTTTGCAAAGCCCATACCGCCTTCGGCAGCGCGGGTATAGTAAGTTTCAATTTTAACGCGCAGCGTTTTTGAAAAATAAGGGCCAACCGGGCCGGCAAGCACCATGTATTTGTAAGTTGATGATGGTGTTACACCCAGATACGGATCGGTAGCAAACATAAACGGGCGTATATATAACGCGTGGTTTGCTTTTGATGGTACCCAGTCGCGGTCAATATCAACTACGGCTGCCATACTTTGTAAAAATACTTCTTCGGGCAGTGTCGGCATACATAAACGCTCGGCTGATTTGTTAAAGCGGATGGCGTTTTTATCGGGACGGAAAATAGTTACTTTGCCATCGGCATGTTTGTAGGCTTTTAAACCTTCAAAAAATGCCTGGCCGTAATGTAATGCAGAAATTGCCGGACTAAGCCCAATTTCGCCGTAGGGAATGACCTGGAAGTTTTTCCATTCACCATCAGCATAATCAGCCACAAACATGTGGTCAGAAAATGTTTTTCCGAATGGTAAGTTGTCAAAATCCGTTTCAGCTAAACGGGAGTGAGTGGTTTTGGTGATCTTGATGTCCAGCGTCTCAGTCATGGCCTTGTGTGTTTATAATATTAGAAAACGGCAAGTTAGGAATTTTTTCAGTGAGTTGATATAAGGAATTGATAGTTAGGTAGATTTTTGGGGAGAGTGACATATTTATGACAGGAAATTAACGAAGAGGTTAAAGAATTTCAATTTCTTATATAATATGCGATATCTACACATAGATGGCTTTTATTTGAAATTATTCAAGTGTTATTAAATATTAATTATATTTAATAACTAAAATTAACCTAACACCATATCATGCAATATGTAAAAATCTCTACCTTAAGTTTAAATGATCCCTTTTTCGATACTCTTAAAGT
>NZ_JBCECK010000202.1:0-7585 GCF_039207105.1 Mucilaginibacter sp. | reverse complement strand
CCTAAACCAATAATACCTATATTCATGCCGCTAATATAACCATGAGTAGCAAAATTACGTATGAAACCTTACATTAGCCCCCAGTAAACCCAGAATATCAGTAATAAAAACCATTAATATTCTGATTTGTTAACATTGGATACCTAATTTTACATGATGAACAAGCACTTTTTATTCAGTATCTGTATTTTAATGATCGTTTTTTTGGGCAGCATTACCGGGGCCCGTGCCCAGGATACTACCAAAAAAGCCAGCGGCTTAAAACCCGCCATTGCAAAACCTACTGCTGTAAAACCTGCCGTGCCTGTAACCCCATCAGCTAATAGATATGTGCAGCCCAAAGCTACCGCGCAGGATTCGGCCTTGGTGAAAGATAAATCATTAAATGGCCAGTACCAGTATTTGTTAAGCAAGCTTTTTCATTACCAGCAGCCACTGGCATCGGCCCTATGGAAAAACATGCGCGATACCCTAAATACCGAACGCCGTAAACTTGCCGCCGCGCAATCAAAACTCGATGCTCAGAACAAAGATATCAGCACCCTTAAAACCGATGCTACCAGCAAAGACCAAACCCTTTCTGAAGCCAATGCCAAACGCGATGAAATAAGCCTGCTGGGTATTTCTCTTACCAAGGCATCATATAATTTATTAATGTGGGGACTGGTTATTGCCTTTGGTGTTATAGCCGCTATTGTTATTGCCCGCTCGGGCGCTCATAGCCGCGAAGCTAAATACCGCATCAAACTGTACGAAGAGCTTGATGAAGAGTATAAAACCTACAAAACCAAAGCCAACGAAAAAGAAAAGAAACTGGCCCGCGAACTACAAACCGAACGCAACAAGCTTGATGAGCTTTTAGGCAGAGGGTAATTCTTCGATTTCGGAGTTGGGATTTTCGATTTTGGATTTATTTCAGTTTGATTTTATCCTGAGTTACAATGCCACTGATAACCTGTCAATTGCGAGCGTAGCGCGGCAATCGCGTATTTTACAGGGGAATCTGCATAGTTCGCGATTGCTTCGTCGTTCCTCCTCGCAATGACAGGTATAAAACACGTTCTGTCACGAGGTATATGGTGTTTATCACTATATTGCCGCCATGAATAACTCTGAATTGCTTACCCTGATAACCCAACTACGATCTTTAGCCGATACCGGCCTGCTATACGCCAAAAACGAATATGATACAGAACGTTATACCGAGCTGCGGCACATCAGCACCCAACTTCTGGATAAGGTAACTGGCTTTGGTGAGGACACTATCAATATGTTATTTCCGCAGGCTCAGGACTACCCTACCGCTAAGGTTGATGTCAGGGGCATCCTGCTATCGGCCGATAATAAGATCTTATTAGCCCGTGAAAGCGCGGATGGTAAATGGTCGTTACCCGGAGGTTGGGCCGATGTTGGTTATAGTGCCAAAGAAGTGATTGTAAAAGAATTTCAGGAAGAAACCGGTCTTACCGTTGTACCCGACAGGCTACTGGCTGTTTTTGATAAAAAAATGCACCCGCACCCACCCCAGCCATTTTATGTTTACAAAATGGTTTTCCATTGCAGGGCCATGTCATCGGTGATTAATAAGGGGTTTGATGTGCTCGATGTGCAGTATTTTGACATCAACCAACTACCCGAACTATCTGAAGACCGTATATTAAAAAGCCAGATAGAATTACTTTACGAAAAAATCCTATCTGGCGATAACAGCGTTTACGCTGATTAATTTTTATATAACTTACTGATCGCTCAGTTTTACACCGGTATTGGTAAGCTTTGGCAACGTGCGCTGATCGGCTGGCAGGTTCATGAACTTTTTGTAAGAGTCGTTGATATATACCGTTAACGACTGGCCGTTGTTATTTTTCAAAAAGGCGTAAGTTGGGCGGTAAAGGGTCATGAAATTTTCCAGCTCCTGACCGCGCAGGGGTACCAAGCTTTCTACATAAGTGGCATTGAATACCTCATCGATGTGCCTTTCTTCTTCCTCCCGTTTAAAGTATTTTTTCAGGCGGCGGGCATCACGGGCATCTTTACTAAACCATGATGATGGGGACAGCGGATAAACCTTACTCTTGGTATAAACCTCAGGGTACTCACGATGGGCATCAAATGATTGCCGGGTTGAGGTAATATCAACCTGGCGCAGCGCTATGGTTTTAGTAACCATCTCAATCCTTTTGGGAGCCAGATTGGTTATATACAATGTATCAGACACGTAACCCGGCGATTCAAAGATCAGCGTATGGCCTGTTTCTACATTGATAGAAAAATTACCTTTATCATCTGTAATGGTGATCTGCTTTTTATTGTTATCGTCGCGGATAAAAACATTGGGCATACGGATACTTTTACCCGATTCATAAACAGTACCTTTTAACATGCTTTGCGCGTTAACGGTACCCGCCATAAAAAGTGCGGAAAATAATAGGAGATAGTGAGGTTTCATGGCAGATCAATTAAACTGTAAATTAAACCTATTTTTTGCAATAATGGTTTTGAATTTAACACTTTTAAAAGCGTACTGTTAATTAATGACAAAACAGTGAAGCTAAATATACCAAATTTGCAATGTACCCCCTATCTATAAACAAACAAGCCGCCCCATGATTGTCATGAAGCGGCCCGCAAACATTATATATACTGTCCCGGTATCGGTCGGAATGAATTAATACCTGTTAACCTTAAAATCAGATACACCACCAGTCATGTGGATGTATATTTTATTTTTTGCCGCGTCAAAACCCGGGGTTTCATAACGGCCGTCGTCCTTTTTATCAAAGCCGGCAAAGTCACTTGATGACAAACCTGAGTTTGTTCGGATACTGCAGGCTGCACCTGTTGGCACACCGATCCTCACTTCGGATACCCCGGTTGAAACCTCTACATTGGTACTTGCCAAAGGGTTTCCAAGTTTAACATCAAATGATGCAGCCCCACCCTTTAAAGTTAAGTTTTTTATTTTGAATTTGCTAAGGTCAAAATCAACTTTTGTTGCCCCTGTTTCCACGTTTATTTCCCACTCGGGGTTAGGGTTTAGTTTAATATTGGCATCGTTTGATTTATTGTTGTCAGCGTCAAAATGCCAGCCCTTATTATTCTTCATTTTAAGGTTCAAAACATATACTGAATCTTCCTTACCTGACGTAAACTCATACTTACCATAAAACTCTTTGGTTTCGGCCTTAAAAAGCTGGCTGGTGGTATCATTTAAAGTATAAGTAGTTGCCCCGCCTTTTATATTAAGGCGGGCCAGCTTAGCATCAGGGGTATAATCTTTGTTAAAAATGCTGCTGCCTTCTAATTTAACTACACCATTACCTGCCGAACTGGTGGTATCGCTATCGTCATCATCGTCGTCGTCATCTTTATCATTGTATTGAAAATTATACCTGCCTGGCCAAAAGCTATAGCGTTCAAAATGCCCGAATACCAACAGGCCGAAACCCAATATCACTACCGATAATTTTAAGATGGTGGCCCAGGCCGATCTGTTACCGGCGAAAACCAGGTTAACACCGCCCATAATTAAAAACACGGGCCACAGGTGGATAACATTCGTCCAGTGAAAATCAATATAACCGAAGTTATTGAGCAGGAATATGGCCCCTATGCATACCAGGATGGCACCCGGAACTAATTTATCATTTCTCATTTTAGTATTTTTTAATGGTTATCAAACTAAACGGGGGCTTAATTCCTCCAAGCTGAAAAAACTCCCGTTAATTCCTGGTATTTATACGGTTGGTGGGGTATCTGTTGGTTTATCCTCATCCTGCTTAAGATCATTATCTTTATGCAGGGTGTCGTCCTTAACCTCCGGCTCTTCAGTGCTGGCGGTATTTTGCCAGTTATCTTTTTCCCAGGGCTTTTTCTTTTCGCCCGATACCATAATGGCCAAACCTACAATTACCAGAATTACCGGCCATAGCCTACCCATATGCCAAAACCTAAACAGGTGCAATTCATGCAGCAGGAATGATCCGCCTATGAATATCAGCAGCACACCAAAAACAAGTCCCGCGTTTGATACGCCTTTTTTAGGCGCTTTAGCAAAAGGGTCGCCGGCTTGTGGTGGCATGTTACCAAAAGGGTTAAACGGTTCCTGCGGCGGTACCCTGTAATCAACACCGGGGTTAAAATAGTTATAATCTTTTTTGGGCAGCACTATCCATAATACAAGATAAACCATAAAACCCGTGCCCATGAAAATAAAAGTTAGTAAAAACAGGGCGCGTATAATAGATATATCGATGTCAAAATAGTCGGCCAAACCCGCGCAGACACCGCCTAATACCTTGCGGCGTTCATCGCGATAAAGTTTCTTTTCCATGATTCTGTTAGTATAGTGAGTGATTTATGACTCAAATGTGCTAACTATAGCTATTTTACCGTAATGCTTTTAGGTGAATGTAACTAATTTTTCGGTAAAGCACCCAAAAATACCGACGAACGATGCTGGCTTTTAACTGTGTTTTGATTATATCTGGCCAGGTGCCGGTTTAATAATTATTTCGTCTACATTGGCGCCTATGCTCATTTTATATATGTTGATGATTGCCGACGCGATATCTTCAGGTAATACCATCGTATCCTTATCAACTACGGCATCTTTCCATGAATCGGTTAAGGTCGACCCCGGAATTACGGCGGTTACTTTTACGCCATACTCCTGCATTTCAAACCTCATGAGTTTAGTTAGCCCCAGCAATGCGTATTTGGTTACGCTATACGCACCTGCCGCCGCTATAGGGTTTAATGAAGCTACCGAACATATATTGAAGAAATGGCCTTTACGTTCGGCCCTCATGGCTTTGCCAAAAAAACGGTACATTTCATAGGCAGGCATCAGGTTGGTGTTCAGTTGCGATTCAAACACCTCCTCACCTTCATCTAATATACTTGCATGTGCGTAGGTACCTAAACTATTTACCACCACATCAATAAAGCCCAGTTCTTGTTGGGCAGCAGCAGCAAATTGCAGCAGTTGTGCCTTGTTGCTGCCATCAGTTACCTTTGTAAAAACCTTAATATTGGGGTTGATCTGTTGCAGCTCATCTTTAAATTTTAATAATTCCTGCTCATTGCGTGAACAAATTGCGAGGTTTAATCCTTCATTAGCAAATGAAATTGCAATAGAGCGGCCCATTCCTTTTGTTGAACCGGTAATCAAAGCGTTCTTCGTCATGTTTGTGTTGTTGTTTTAGTATATTATTGGGCGCCAAAATTTTGGTGCGGATTTTTAAAAAAGATTTGAAGTATTAAGGCGCTAATTTACGTATGCAGTAATTGTTAGCCCATAAAAGTGCATATTTTAATTAACCAATTACCACAATAGCTAAAGCTGAATGGTAAAAACACATTTTTAATTATTTAAAAACATTAAAATTAAAAAGCCCCACTTGAGCAAGCGAGGCTAAAAATTTAATGTTAATTTATGTTATTGTCTTTTAAGGCTGACATTCAATGTGGTTTTATCCCCTCCTTCTAAAATGTCAGTTTGTGATATTCGTAAGATCTTTTCATCTAAGGTTATAATCTTAGCTACTGTTTTATAATTTCCTTTTGTGGTGATGTAAGTAATTGTATTACCCGAAATGCTATAAGTTGCTGTTTCTGCCGGATATTCCGAAGTACCATCTCGTCCATAATCCTGAGTTGAATAGGTGTTGTCGGCATTGTATGTATTGATTGTTTCACCGCCATAAATAGGATGTAGATAATCATAATTATACAATGAATCAGTTTTTACTGTTGAATCCCTGCCAGAATTGGTATAATGTACAGTTGTACGAGCACTTCCCGTTAGCAGCCATTTACCAACTATGGAAGCAAATTTAACGGTTTCAACCGGATGCTCTGGTTTATCAGGATTGATAATTTTTTCTTTGTTGCAAGCTGCAAACAAGGCTACAGCAAGTAATAATGTGATGTATTTAGGTTTCATATATCAATAATACCAACAACGTCAATATCATAGATAAAACCTACGGTTAGATTAAAAGACTAACCATTGCTAACATTACAATATTTTAATCCTTTATACGGTCATAAATTTGAACTTCAGAATATCCAGGTTGATCAGTAGCATCTCTGACTCTTTTTAAGGTTTTATCATCATAGGTGATTGTCCATGTTAATGCATTCACATCTATTTCTTTATCACCAACTATTTTGTAATTGAATGATATGGTGCCGGCTTCGCTACCGGCATATTTTGTGTAATAAGTTACCATTGATGATGTATATTCATTTATGGTTATATTATCTTCATCAGCATATACAGCTGTAACTGTATCGATTCGATTTGCATTTGAGTGGACTACATAGTTAGCCCGGAGATTCCATTTACCTAAAAGTGCGGAAGGCTTTTCTGGTTGCTTATCCTTTGTACAAGCTGTAAAGAAAAGTAATGTAAGAGCCGATATTATAAGTTTAGGTTTCATTTTCCAAAAGTATCTAATGAATCAACATTTTCAAAAAGGAAAGTCCTGTCATTTCCGACCGGGCTAAAAAATCAACCGTACGATAACATTAATTTTAAACCTTTAATCTTGTTCAGAATTATACCAAAATAATAACGCCCATATTCTTTGGGATACCCCGCTTTTTGTCCTTTGTAAGTAATAGAATATCTTACAAACCATTTATTATCTTTGGGCTTTGATAGTTTAGGTTCTGTGTATTCAAACAGTTTCATTGATATGCGGTTATTGAGTGTGACTATAAGAATTAGTTTTTCCCTTTAGGCTTAAACTGAGTCAAGAAGCACACCATATTAACTGACGTATTTTTAACCGATTTTTAAAATAGCAAATGTTTCAAAGTTTAGGGAAATACATACTACTGCTGCGTTTAAGTTTCAGGAAGCCTGAAAAATTTAGTGTATACTGGAGCGAGGTAATGCGCGAAATGGTTTCAGTGGGCATTGGCTCACTGGGCATCATCGCCGTTATTTCAGTATTTATTGGCGCTGTGGCAACCATTCAAACCGCGTTTCAGCTGGTGAGCGATTTTATTCCCAAAACCATCGTTGGCGGCATTACCCGCGATTCAACCATCCTGGAGTTTAGTCCTACTATCTCGGCACTGGTGCTGGCCGGGCGTGTAGGATCAAGCATGGCATCACAAATAGGCACCATGCGCGTAACCGAACAAATAGACGCCCTGGAGATCATGGGTGTAAACGCTCCCGGATATTTAATATCGCCTAAAATTATAGCCGGTGTAAGCATGGTACCCTTACTGGTTATTGTATCGGTAATTTTAGGCTTAACAGGCGGCTACATTGCCTGCGCTGCATCGCAGGATGTTTCAACAACCGATTACGTAACCGGTTTAACCGATGGCTTTAACCCACTTATTGTTACTGTATGTGCTGTTAAAGCCATATTTTTCGGATTTATTATTACTTCCATCTGCTCATACCAGGGTTTTTATACCAATGGCGGATCCCTTGAGGTTGGTCAGTCGGCCACACGCGGTGTGGTTTGGAGCTGTATCATGATTTTATTTGTGGATCTGATTATATCACGCCTGCTACTATGATTGAAATTAAAGACATCTACAAAACATTTGGTGAAAA
>NZ_JBCECK010000201.1:0-7711 GCF_039207105.1 Mucilaginibacter sp. | reverse complement strand
AGTAAAGACTTATACGGCTCAAAACGTCCTGGCGAAACAGGAAATTAACCATTATACCGTTCAGCAGAATGATTTCGTAGGAGGAATAACACTCTTCTATAATTACTCGACATTAGGCCCTGCGAACGGTTATAATGACTACAATTATTACCCGAAGGCTTACAACATCCAGTCTTACTGGACGGTAAATCGCCAAAAAGATGAAACCATCTTTAACGAAGGCAAGGGGGTTACTACTGTCTCCGGATATGACTACAATAATTCTGTTGACAGGGAACTAAGCCAGGTTTCGGTATGGCAAAGTGATGGGAGTTCATTGATAACTCATTATTCAAGGCCAATTGATTATATATCAAGAGGTGGAAATTCTTTTGCTGAACAAATGGTAAATTACAATATAGTAACACCTGTAATAGAACAACGCTCAGTCGTTGTACGAAACGGAATAACAAACTCGGTCACCGGCGCGGTTTCCGCGATTTACACCAGTTACCAGAAACACAATAATAGTTATTTCCGACCCAATATGGTTTATCAATTGGAGGCTACGGTACCACCACCTAACCTTATTCCGGTAGCCCTTACCTCGGAGAATACTGCCATAATAGACACTAATTATAAACCCGCCGCTTATTTTGAATATGATGAAACCAGTGGGGTGCTTTTATCCAGGCATTTAGCAGATAGTCCGCCGGAGGCTTATTTCTGGGGTTATAATAATCAATACCCCATCGCTAAAGTAGTAGGTGCAGATTATAATACAGCTAAACAATATGTCGATATCAATTTGCTCAATAATCCAAACACAACGCAAACGCAGTTACAGATAGAGCTTAATAAACTGAGGACTGCGGATGGATTAAAGAACGCACTGGTGACTACTTACACTTATCTTCCTTTGATAGGTATGAGCAGTACAACGGATCCGAAGGGCGAAACGACAAGTTATGAATACGATGAATTTCAACGCCTGATCAACATCCGGGATAAAGACGGGCATATCACCAAACATATGGATTACCATTACCAGGGACAACAATAAAAGCGTTGACCTTAACCATTATCACACCATGAATTTTCACTTATATATATTCCGCGGTAACCGGGAATACACGTCAGCAATTAAACGATTCTTGCTGATGATGATCAGCGGCCTGCTGCTGGTGATGCAAAGTCATGCAGCAAAACATACGCACCTGGGAGAGGTCGCGGCTGATCTGCCACTGCCGGGAAGTATCACGACCACCGTGCAGACTGTCAATTATGGCGCAGATGCGGATACACTCAAGAGCACCTCACCGGCCACCGGGGGAAGCGGGAACATCACTTATTTATGGCAGATCTCTACGGATAACAGCACCTGGACAGACATCAGCGGGGCGACGGGTCTAGACTATCAGCCACATGGCGTCTTTCAAAATCTTTATTTCCGCAGATCGGCAAAAAGTAACGGCGGCGCTCCCGTTTTTACCAATTCCGTAGAGGTGAAGGTTTACCCTCAGCTGCTACCGGGTAGTATCACCACGGCAGACCAGACGATTGGCTCCGGAACAGATGCCGACACCCTAAAAAGCGTAACACCAGGGTCCGGAGGCAACGGGACGATCACCTACCAGTGGCAGATCTCTACAGATAACAGCACCTGGACGGATATCAGCGAGGCAACGGATATCGAATATCAGCCTAAGCACGTGGGCATTACTGCCTATTACCGGAGAACAGCTATAAGTAACCATGTCGGCGTATTTTCCAATTCCGTAAAAGTAACGGTATTACCTCCGGATGGCAGCGGAGACAACGAAGTGATGAACACCAGGCCGAGCTCAACTATGAACTACGTAATGACCAGTACGCTGCGCATACCGGTGAGCTCGATCAGCGGACAGGCACAATTGGCAGCCATGAAAGTTGGTGAAGTTAACCAGAGCATCCAATATTTTGATGGACTGGGTAGACCCCTGCAAACGGTAGAGGTGAAAGGAAGCGCGGGACGACACGATGTGATCCAGCCGGTGGTCTATGATCCATTTGGCAGGGAGGTACAAAAGTATCTGCCTTATGCAGAAACTACAGGCAGCAGCAATGGCCGGTACAGGCCGGAAGCCGCATTAGCAGGTTTAGGCGTAGCGCAATTCTATGTCACTCCTCCGCAGGGAGTAGGTTTTAATCCTTATCCTTACAGTCAGACCGTATTTGAATCCTCGCCACTGAACAGGATAACTGAACAGGGAGCACCGGGAGCTACCTGGCAGCCGACAGCAGGTAACAATTCGGGGCACACGGTCAAAACCGAATATCTAACCAACAATTTGTATGATGTTTCGGATACGGCTAATACCCGGTCAGTAAGGCTATATGTTGCCACGGTGAATGCTAACGGCAGCAGGACACTCACGCAGGGAAACAGCGACGGCAGTTATTATAAAGAAGGACAATTGTATGTAACCGTCACGAAAGATGAGAACTGGAAAGGCGGCAGAGGGGGCACCACGGAGGAGTATAAAGATCTGAAAGGACATGTGGTGCTGAAACGACAATTCAATTATGCACCCGCCAGAATTAATCCTACGATCCCGGCCAAACTCGATGTCTTGTCGACCTATTATGTCTATGATGATTTTGGGGATTTGGCTTATGTTTTGCCTCCGGGAACAAATCCGGACGCGGTAGGCATACCGCAATATACAAGTAGCCTGGGTTACATCTACCGTTATGATGAGCGGAACAGGCTGACCCAGAAAAAAGTACCGGGCAAGGGCTGGGAGTTTACAGTGTATAACAAACTGAATCAGCCCGTACTGACCCAGGACAGTTTGCAAAGGGCTGGCAACCAGTGGAAAGTAACCAAATATGACCTGCACGGACGGGTGATCGTAACCGGACTTTGGAATGCAGGATCCACTATTGCTTTAGCTACTCTGCAAAACAGCATCTATACTGGTGATCAGTGGGATAACGTGGACTTGAATAATGATACGCAGACAAATCAAACGGGGTATGTATTAAATAGCTACCCCACCCTCAATGAGGTATTAAACATAAACTACTATGACGGGTATGAACATATTCCAGCGAGTTCGCCCAGTAATAAGGTGGCCAGTAGGATGAGTGCGAAGGCTACCGGTATTATAAGCCCCATGACCAAAGGATTACTGACAGGTAACAGAACAGCGATACTCAATACTATTGCTGATCAGGCTCCCGCTTATCTGTTCAGTGTGTATTTTTATGACGAATTTGGAAGGGATATTCGTGATGATCAATTCTGTTACCTGGGTGGTAACGCTAATCAATACGCCTTTAGTAAATTGACGGATTATAATTTCAATGATCAGGTAACCTCTACCAGTCGCATGCGTGCTTCAGTGTTTTCATCAGGACCGATGTTTACGATCAACAATAAATATATCTATGATCATACAGGCAGGAAAATCAAGAACTGGGAACAGATTACTAATCAAGACAATACACCGAAAGACAGTGACTGGACGCTGGTGAACCAGGCAGAGTATAACGAGATCGGTCAGCTGCTGATCAAACACCTGCACGCTACCTATGCCGACAGTACGCATTTTAAGCAGTATGTCGTTTATACCTATAACGAAAGGGGCTGGTTAAACTCTATCCGCTCTGATCTGTTCAATGAGGTCTTGTATTATAATGACGGTAGCCTACCGCAGTATAACGGCAACATATCTAATCAGTTGTGGAACGTCTCCGGGGGGGCGGTGAAAGGTTACAGTTATCAATATGACCAGTTGAACCGGCTGAAATCTGGTTTGTCAACCGAAGGCGATAATGAACAGGGAATCAAATACGACGCGATGGGTAATATCACTGCGCTGAACCGTTACGCCAAACAGCTGATAGCGGACTCCTTAACGTATAACTACATTCCAAATACGAATCAATTGCAAAGCGTAGTGGATATTTCCGACAATATTATCGGGCAGAAGCCTGGCACAACGAATTACCGGTATGACGGCAATGGCAACCTGACAGCAGATGACAGCAAGGGGATAACTTCGATCAGTTACAACCTGCTGAATCTTCCCCAGACGATCACCGGGCTCAATACGAGCTATATTTATGATGCCGGAGGGAAAAAGCTGGCCAGAATTGCAAACGGTATTGAAACGGATTACATTGATGGGATACAGTATGAAGGTCCGGCCGGCAATCCTACAATTAGTTTTATCCAGACGGAAGAAGGCAGGGCGCTACCTAACGGCGCAACCTATAATTATGAATATACTATAAGTGATCATCTGGGCAACAGCCGGGTAAGCTTTGACAGTTTTGGTCCGACCGCCACTGCAAAACAAGTAGATGATTATTACCCATTCGGAATGGATAATATTCGCCTTCGGAACGGAGATAAGAATGAGTATCTTTACAATAAAAAGGAGTTCCAAGATGGGCTGAAATGGTACGATTACGGCGCAAGGTTCTATGATCCGGTGCTTGCGAGGTGGACTAGCGTTGATCCACTTGCCGAAATTTCCCGCCGCTGGTCGCCGTATAATTATGTAGAAAATAATCCAATCAGGAATATTGATCCGGATGGTATGGATGTTATTTACGGTACGGACGCTCAAGATTTGTTTAGAGATCTGAGGCAACAATCTAACCAAAAAGCTTCTAAGGATAAAAATTCTGAATGTTGCGTAATAAAACAAGATCATGTTGCTAAGGTTAAAGCCACAATAGAGCGTGTTAGCAGAAATAAAGCTAGTGTTAGGGAGTGGCCTTGGTCAAATAGAGATTTTACAAAGAATACCCAAACTGCATCAACTTGGGCGGCTGTTATAATGGGGCTTGGTGGTGGATTTGAAGAGCCAATTCCAGAGCAGTTTTCTGAGCCCTCATCTGAACCAGGCCAGACAGAAAATACTTCCAATAATAGTGAAGAAAAACCTTATATTAATATTGCCAAGCAAGGTAAACATATTGAAGGGCACAATAACTATATCGAGGGTAAAAGTATCTTAACGAGTGAGGCTCAAACTTTATTGGATAATTATCATTCAGGAAATGTAAGATCGATTCAAAGAATAGATGATGTGAAAACAAGAGTTGATTTTGGGGAAGGTATAGGTTATTACATCGATCCGGTTACCAAAATTCCACAGGCTACAACAAAAGGAATAATTATAACAAGTAAAACAGGTGCTCACATTGTGCCAGCAAGGCCATAAAATTATGAATGACATAGATTTAAAAGAATTATTAATTGAGTCAGGAAAACGCGCCGTGGAAGGTAACATTTCCCCAAACTTCAGAGCTATTGCGGTTGGTATAAAACAAAATCAAACCATACTTATAAAATGTTACCTATCTACAGTTCCCAGCAACTTAGATTATGAATTAATAAATGATATTTCCGGTGAGATTTTAGCTGATACAGGGTTGGATAATACTGAAGAGGTTTGTGAGTTTACCGCAAAGTCAATATCTGAATTAGATTCATTATATGGATTTATCTATATAAAATAGCTATTTGATGTGTTTGACATATCCTATAGAAAGGAGCAATTACTATCAGTAGTATTTAAAAGTTTTAAAGAATATTTGAAAAATGAAAATATCCTTCTGGCATCCACGATTCTATTAGTCATCCCTTTGATGGACTTAAAAATTTAGATTATTAAATATAGCGTGTATTCTATCATACAAGTTTCTGTAAGTATAGGAAATCGGATAAAATGATAATACAATAAAGTCAGTTATAAAAAATAATCCTTAAATTTGAATAAAACATTTACAGCCGGAGCTTATGATACCTGGGTGAG
Organism: Mucilaginibacter sp.; assembly: GCF_039207105.1. Lineage (GTDB taxonomy): Bacteria > Bacteroidota > Bacteroidia > Sphingobacteriales > Sphingobacteriaceae > Mucilaginibacter. The sequence continues at coordinate 1,919 of NZ_JBCECK010000201.1, read as the reverse complement.
TTTTTGAAGCAAAAATAGACAAAATCTGCCTTTAAAGCATATTGGACCGATGGAGTTCGATTCTCGTCGGGACCACTAAAAAGCCCTTTAAATCTAATTTAAAGGGCTTTTTAATTTTTTTGTTGTCGATTTTGTTGTTGTTTTGTGTGGGCTTAATTAAATGACTAATATATAGGACAACAAATTGCTCAAGAGTGACTTATAAATATCATCAATTTCTGAACTTTGTAAACTATATTGAATAATGGATAAGACACAATGACTGCGTTAGACTGTTTCAATATATAGCATTTAAAATATAAAATATTAACCATGGCGATAAAAATGTGTAACTTATTTCACATAATTGCATCAAACGTTAGATATTTGTAGAATTATTTCACCTCGTGTGGGGAAAATGTCAGAATTAGTTCTATAGTTGCGCTATAACGCTTATTGACAGTAAGATTATAAAATGACCGCAATTACCCTAAAGACCTCACCACAAATTGCTACACCTGAAAAATGGGAAAAAAACACATTTAGTTCAGATGATATGTGGAGTGCGTTTCAACGTGGGGAAAAACATCAACAAAAGAAACAAGAACAAGAATTTACTGATAAGTTCAAAAAAAATCTAAATAAAGCAGCAGTCTTGTCCGAAGCAATTTTCAATACTGCTATCAATGATTACAGTGTTGATATACAAAAGGCTTTTTTACGACCAGATAACTTCGAGAATTATGAGGTTTTATTTATAGTTTCTTCAAACGATTACATATCCCCCAAATTTTCCGATATATTTATAAAGTCGCATCTTATAAAATCAGAATTTAACGACAAGGAGTTTCACATTAGTTTTAGGTTTATGCCGAATTCAAAGAGTGTAAATTTTGAGTGCATATACTCGGATGGCTACATGTTTGAATATGGGAAAAAAGTCGACTAAAAGTCTAAATCATGCTCTTCACAATGATAAGACCTTGAAGTATCTTGATAAGTCTCCGGACCATTTAGATTGGGTTATAACTGTTGCCTTTTATTCTTCATTGTACTTCGTTAGATACAAGTTGTTTCCAATGAAGATTACAAAGGAAAATGGCGATACTCATGTGCATGAAGATTTTGATAACTATTGCAGTTACAATGATACAAGCAATTAAACAAACACGAGCTATTACTTGAGGCTGTTGAAAATAATTGTCCGGAAATAGCGATTGAATATAATCAATTAAAAGATCTTTGTTGGACTGCCTGGTATTCTGATTACAGTTATGATCGGACAATGTCAAACTTGGCTAAGCAACATCAAAGAAAAATAAAAGAGTATTGCAATCCTGCCTCTGAGGAACTCGTAAAGAAAGCATAAATCGTAATTGATTCCTTTAAGTATAGGCAACCATAGTGATCGAAATACTCTTCACGCCAAATTCATTAGCGAGAGGATAGCTAATAATTAATTGTTATTTTATCAACTGGCAATCTCTGAAAGAATAATATCCGTATTTGGTCACTATAAGGTGATCCTCAAGCTTTATATCCATAGTTTCGGCCGCGGACTTTAATTTTTCGGTTATCTTAATATCATTAAGTGAGGGAGCCAGCCGATTTGAAGGATGGTTATGGGCGATTACCATCTTTATGGCCAGGCATCCCAAGGCGCATGATAGGGCCAATCTAATATCAAATAGAGTTTCACAAGTCGTGCCGGTGTTCAAAGACCTTCAGCTAATTACTTCATTTGCTGAATTAAGATACAATACATAAACCTGCTCCTGTAAATTAATAAGGCCTTTATTGATATGCATATTTGTTAATTAGATCCCGCAATACATAGCATAACCTACAGGTTATTGACCTGTTCCCTGGTGAAACGCATCAGTTCATCCTTATCCACCTGTTTACTGAGCATGTTCATCTTTTCCCGTTCAGTCATATAA
>NZ_JBCECK010000200.1:0-7752 GCF_039207105.1 Mucilaginibacter sp. | reverse complement strand
GCCTTTTGGCGCGAAGAAGATAGTTTTGCCATTTATTTAATTAACCAGTCAAAAATAATATAAGTTTCTGTTATATGCAGTTTTTCTTGCTGATATCAATTTGGTTTTGATATCTTTATGATATCAATTTAAAATCACCTTTATCATGGAATCCGAAAAAACAATCAATCCGCCATCAGGCTTTACCGTGTTTGCTTTGTTAGTGGTATCATTAATTATTGCAGGTATTTTTCTGGGGCTTAATCAGGAACCTATTGCCACCGTTATTGCTGCCATCGGCATCATGTTTATACTTCCGGGTTTTATTATCGTAAACCCTAACGAATCAAGAGTGCTTACACTTTTTGGCAAGTATGTAGGCACCATTAAAAAAGACGGCTTTTTTTGGATGAATCCCTTCAATCAAAAAAGAAAAGTATCCTTACGGGCATTTAACCTTAATGGCCAGCAACTAAAAGTGAACGACAGCATTGGTAACCCCATTGAAATTGCCGCAGTAATTGTATGGCAGGTAAAAGATACGGCCAGCGCGGTATTCGCGGTTGAGAATTATATACAATATGTAAACATACAAAGCGAGGCCGCGGTAAGGCACCTGGCCAACTCCTTTCCTTATGATAACCTGGAAGACGAGAACGCCACCATTACCCTGCGCGGCGGTGCCGAACAGGTGAGTCAGATGCTGGAGCAGGAACTGAACGAGCGCCTATCTCGCGCGGGTATTGAAGTACTGGAAGCCAGGATATCGCACCTGGCCTACGCGCCCGAAATTGCGCATTCTATGTTGCAGGTACAACAGGCAACCGCTATTATAGCCGCCCGCAGGCTTATTGTAGAAGGTGCTGTTGGTATGGTTGAAATGGCGCTGAACAAACTATCAGAAAAAAATATTGTGGAGCTTGACGAGGAACGTAAAGCAGCAATGGTGAGCAACCTGCTGGTTGTACTTTGCGGCGATAAGGCCGTTAATCCCGTTGTAAACACAGGTACCCTTTATCATTAATCATGATGGATCAGTTCAGAAGCTTTGACCAGCTGCGTACCAGCGAATTAACTGTATTACGGCATGGCTTTTTCAAGCCCTGGTTTGAACTTACCGATGGTCAGTTTTGTTATGGCAAATTAAGCTACGGTAATTTCTGGAAAACCATTACAGTTTTGGAGATAGAAAAGAAAACCTGGGTAATTAAACGTAAAGGTGTATTCAAACGTTCATTTCTGATTAATGACACAAATGAAATGAACTTAGGCCAGGTTACGCCCGAAATTTGGTCGCGAAGGATACGCCTGAGTATGAATGATGGATTTGAGGCTGTGTATTTAAATAAAAAATTAATTTCGCGAACTTTCAGCTTAACCAGTGATCAGTTTGGCGATATATTAAATGTGCGGACTGCATTATGGAGCATTAAAAGACCTTTTCAGATTTCTTTTGATCTGAATATGTTAAAACAGATACCCGATTTGCCTCTGTTGGCTTTGCTGGGCATAAATTTAGTACTAATAAAACAGGCAAAAGCCGCGAACGCGGCAAGTTAATATGGCCGAAAAGAAAGCATTTATATTACGCGTTAATCCCGATGTACTGAAGGAGATCGAGACCTGGGCCGCCGAGGAGTTCCGGAGCACCAACGGCCAGATCGAATATTTGCTGCAGCAGGCCTTGCTTGGCCGTAAAAAAGGCGGTAAAAAGAAAAAGGATGCCGGATAAATTCCGTATTTGTTTAGGCAGCAGCCCGGTTTTCAATTACTGAGAAAACCGGGCTGTTTGCTATAGATTTCTGTAATTCACGTATGTGATTTTTGATAATCAATATGCATCAATAAGGCTGTACCTACCGGTTTTATGCTCTTTAACTGTACAGCATTTTAACTTGTTGCTACCTGTAACTAAACGCCGGAGCGCTAATTTTGCCTATTACATTTTTTACTCTTTTACGGAGAGCATATACGCCTCGCTGGTTGTCATATCTTCTTCTGAAAGATTCCTGAACCTTCGCGAAAATTTACTCCTTGGAATATCGTTAGCCATGATTGCCGGAAGATCTTTCAATATGCTGAAACCGTGCTTTTTCTGTAGTTCCTGATGTGCCGAATAGGGCATCCGGTTGATCAAAAACTTTCGCCCTCCCTTTACAATTTTCCACTCAAGCTCGCTGTAGGTTCTGTGGCCGTTCCAGCTTTTAGTTGTTCGGTGACATTTAAAATCAATTGAGTGAGACATGATCCCTCCCTTTTTTAACCATTTTGAGAAGGCAAAATATGTCCCTTCCAGATCTTCAACATGTTCCAGTACTGCCTGGGAGTATACAAAATCAATTGAGTCGGGGTTTATAACTTTATAATCATCCCAGGGAACAAAGAATTTGACAAAGGTGTTCCCGGGATTATCAGGGTTCTTAATTTCTTCACGTATAGCCTCCAGGCGGGATTCAGCTAAGGCGTCTTTTAGTATCTCGTCTGAAAGAATGTTGTCCGGAAATGCATAATCATCAAGTCGGGGTTGAACTTTAGGATATTCAGTATTATCCGGAATAGGCGCTTTGTTTTTAAATAAAACAACCAGTTCTTCGAAAATATTTAAATTTCGTTCAACGTTCCAGTATTTGATGACATCAAATGCCCTGAAAGACTCGCAACCTGACAACAAAGCCGCAAAGCCAATTCCTAAAGAGTCTCCCGGACCCAGCTCTGCAACCCTTTTCGGAATTCCATTCTGTACAGAATTTAACATCTTAAGATGTCTTAGCCAGACAGAGTAGCAATATTTACCTTCAATAGTACCACCTGTTCTGTACGACAACAGTGTTTTAACAAGCGGCATATGTAAGACCACGCCAATTGTCATTGGTATTAATTTTTCTTTCCACATGGTTATAATGATTAGTTTGGTTCGTATAAAATATTTTGCAATACACTTCGTGCAATTATAATCTGTTGTTATCTGTAGCAAGCCTTGCTTTTCTTTTCCGCTGATCTTGAACTAAACTACTGATAATTAAGTGCAAGTTCACCTACAAAAGCGAATCTGTAAAACGCGAACAGAATTTTATACACATTATACATAGCTCTTTCACATTGGCCTGTCTTATATAAAAACTTAGCAGATGAAAGAATTATCTACAGTTTTCTTGCAAAAGAATCGGCAGTTGGATTATATTAAAAATTGCCCGGATACAAATTGAAAATGCAATATAAATGATGGGTTTCATCCTCTTTTGTTTGCGCTAAATCAGCGTTAAGCTAATTAAAGCGCTGCAAAAAATATGGAAAGATCAATAACTATGAAACGAAAAAAATATAAATTGCAGCGGTAGCAATTTGCGTGGCAGGCATACTCATAACCTACATTGATCTGATAGTCAACAGGTACTTCCTAAAGGCGAAAACTTTAGGAAGGATATAGCCAACCATCCAGGCAAATATGCAGACTAAACCAATTTATTCATACTTATGAAAAAGCGCCTGCTGTCATCAATCTTATTTTTACTATTCCCCATCATATTACTTGCTCAACGCAACGACGGAGCTGTTATTAATGGAGATTTCGCCGATCCGTCGATTATTAAAGTTGATGATAGTTATTTCGCGGTCGGCACTTCTTCTGAATGGGCTCCGCATTTCCCAATTTACCGGTCTGCCGATCTTAAAAACTGGCGTCAGGTTGGTTATGTTTTTGATAAAGCACCAGAGTGGACCTCGGGTTCATTCTGGGCACCCGAATATTATAAAATAAAGGATACATATTACATTTATTACACCGCGCGCCGAAAGGTTGACAATACCTCTTATATAGGAGTGGCTACCTCTAAATATCCCGACAAAGGCTTTACTGATCATGGCGTGCTGATCGCTTTTGGCAAGGAAGCCATCGATGCATTTGTATTTAATGATAATGGTCAATTATATATCACATTCAAAGCTTATGGGCTTGATAAAAGGCCAATCGAATTATTAGCAAATAAGCTTTCGGCAGATGGTCTTAAACTGGAGGGCGAACCTTTTACTTTGCTTAAAGATGAGCAACGCGTAGGCATGGAGGGGCAAAGCATCCTTAAAAAGAATGGTTATTACTATCTGTTTTACTCTGCGGGCAATTGCTGTGGCATACAATGCAGTTACAATGTGCGGGTGGCCCGTGCAAAAAACTTTAAAGGTCCGTACCAGGTTTATGAAGGTAATCCGATCTTATCTGAAAACAGCAAATGGAAATGTATGGGGCATGGCACATTTGTTAAAGGTCCTGATGGCCGCGATTTCTACATACATCATGCCTACAACAAAGAAAGTACTGTTTTTACCGGCAGGCAGGCGTTGATGTCTGAATTGGTTTGGTCAAAAAATAATGGATGGCCGCTGTTTAAACCGCAACAGATAATTGGTGACACCGCATCTGATATTCATGATAATTTCAACACTCAAGCCATTGGCAAATACTGGCAATGGGATTTTCGGAATTCGAGCCCAATAGTAAAACAGGAAAACGGTGTGCTTTATTTATCGGGAACTGTGAAACCCGGTAATCAAACCGGCATTGCACTCACCTCAAGGCCGGTATCTGATAGTTTTGAAATGGGAGTTACTGTGCTTAATTCAAACGCCGCGCTAAAGGGGCTGGTTTTTTATGGAGATGCGAATACCGCTTTAGGTATTGGGACCCAAAATGACCAGGTGATATTATGGCAGGTCAGAGATAATAAATTTTCCGTTTTAGAACAGACACCGATTATCGGGAAATCATCGGTAGATCTTCGGTTGGAGTTAAATATGGATAAAACATGCAAGTTTTACTATAAGCAGGGTAAAGAGGATTGGAAGTCATTAGTTGCCGCTGATTCGGTAAAGGCAATTAGTTTGTCGCAATGGGACAGAAGTCCCAGGGTGGGAGTTCATTTTAAGGGAGACGAAGATTTAAATGCTCAATTCGCCGAATTCAGTATAAAAAATACCAGGTAGCGTTATGACTTAAATCAGTTTTAAGCGTAGAGTTTTCTGCAGCGGAACTATGTTTATTATCATCTACTTGTTTTAGCCATTTTTTTATTACTAACTTTAGCGTGGACATTTACGTTACCCCTGATGAGTTTTATACGCTTGGTAAATGAGAGAGAGCTAATGAAAAACCTGCAAAGTGGGGATGAAAAGGCTTTTGAAAAACTTTACAGGCATTATATCGATCCGATTTTCCGGAAAATTCATTATCTGACCAAATCTGCTGAAATTGCTGAGGAACTCGCGCAGGATGTTTTTTTGAAGATATGGGAACGTAGAACTTCTATCGATCATAATAAATCTTTTGGTGCGTTTGTGCATATCATTGCCCAAAACCTGATCACTGATCTGTACCGCAGGCTGGCGCATGACAGGGCTTTCCGCGATCAACTGATTAATTCATTTACTGAACTGTATGATCCTATAGCGTCTCAGGTTGATCGTCAACTGGTTTATCAGGCGCTTGAATCTTTGCCTGCGCAGCGTAAAAAGGTTATGTCAATGGTTAAGATTGAGGGCCGGTCTTACGAAGAGGTAAGTAGTTTGCTTGGCGTATCAACCTCAACAATACGCGATCACGTTGTTAAAGGTACCAAAAGCCTTAAAGCTTATTTCATGGAAAATGAGCTGACATTGATGCTCATTGCCGCGGCTGTTATCGCCAGATCAGTAAAAGGCTGAGTTATTAAAAAAAAATTATAGGGCGAGCAGACCTGATTGCCTTTTCAATCGTACTCTTCAAAAAAACTAACTAAATTGGGAGTAAGAGACAACCTCAACAAGCTTTACGAGCGATTTTTACGTAATGAAAGTAAACCTGAAGACATCCGTCGTTTGGCGGAGCTATTTGGTACTGCCGACGATCAGACATTACAGGATCTTGTCCGTAAGCAATTAGATGATCCATCAGCTATTACTCCTTATAGTGTAGAAAATGACGAACGGTATGACCGTATTTTTAATAACCTGAAACAGCAGATAGAGCCAGCCAAGCCTGCAAGGACACTTTGGACTAAGATATCCGCGGTTGCAAGTGTAGTTTTATTACTGGGGGCTGGTAGTTACTATTTTTTTCGAGGCTCAATTTCTCATCCGGTTATCGCTGAACACAAAATACACAACGACGTGAAGCCCGGCGGAAATAAAGCTTTTTTAATTTTATCAAACGGGGAAAGTATCACGTTAAACGGGCAACACTCAGGGATCATTGGGAAGGAAGCCGGAAGTAACATTCTAAAGACTGCTGACGGACAAATAAAATATGTTAAAAGGCATAATAATCATAGTGATAAAGCGAGCCCTTTTAATACATTGCAAACACCCGTTGGCGGCTATTACAAAATGGTTTTAGCTGATGGTACGAAAGTATGGCTCAACGCGGCATCTCAGTTAAGGTATCCCGCCGACTTCAGAAATCTGAAGCAACGTAAGGTTGAATTAGCGGGTGAAGCTTACTTTGAAGTGGCCAAAGATGCTGCTCATCCCTTTATAGTGCAAACAGATGATCAGGAGATCAAGGTATTAGGAACACACTTCAATGTAAACGCCTACCATGATGATGGTGGTAGTAAAACAACCTTATTGGAGGGCAGTATCCACGCTGCCGGGAAAAATGCTCAGGCAATCATCAAACCCGGGCAACAGGTTATCAGTAGCAGTACGGGCAAATTAAATATTGATCAGGTTGATACCGAACTGGCGGTAGCCTGGAAAAATGACCAGTTCATGTTTGAAAGCGAGCCAGTAAGGCCATTGATGAAAACGGTGGCCCGATGGTATGATGTTGAGGTGATATACGGCGCGAATGTTCCGGATGTACGCTTCAACGGTGCCATTTCAAAGTTCGAAAATATATCGGCGGTGCTGAAAATCCTGGAGTCTACCGGCAAGATTCATTTTGAGGTGAGCGGCCGAAAAGTTTATGTAACAAAATGAGATAATCTTTATAAATAACCAAACAACCTATTTAAACCTAAAAAGAAGATGAAGAAAGCATTACAATAGACCTGTCTTGACAACGAAACAGGGCCCGATCAGATCGGACCCTGAATGCCGTTTGGCGCAATTTACTTAATTCAACTGTTTAACCGCAACTGCCTTCGCCTGGAAAGTAAGGGCATGTTGCATCACCAAACAAAACAAATGTATAGAATTTATACCATTCAAACCGGTATAACCGGAAGGTTATTACCCAAACTATGGCTAATTATGAGACTTACAATCATTATCATGATTGCTTCTTTAGTGCAGGTGAGCGCCACCTCATTAGCACAGAGGATAACCATAAAAAAAACAAATAAAAACCTGATCAGTATACTCCAGGATGTACGCAAGCAAACGGGGTACAATTTTGTGATCACTGATGACCAGGCCGAAAAAAGTAAGCCCGTTACCCTGAACGTATCCCAGGAGGATTTGTTCCAGGTACTGGATGAACTGTTTAAATCGCAGCCGCTTGGTTATAAAATTGATAACAAGACCATAGTTGTATCAGATAAAAGCACAGCTGGTACCAGTATTGTACAACCTGCTGCATCTGCCGCTGTTGAAGTACGGGGTATCGTGCTTGATGAAAAGCAAATGCCTATGCCGGGTGTCACTGTTAGACATAAGGAAAGCGGTATGGCTGCCTCAACTAACGTAAAAGGGGAGTATCTGATCAAATTACCAAATGCGACCGGAACCCTGGTGTTTTCTTTTTTAGGATATCAAACGCAGGAAGTTGCTGTAAATAACCAAACCAAAATAGATGTTAAGCTT
>NZ_JBCECK010000199.1:0-7855 GCF_039207105.1 Mucilaginibacter sp. | reverse complement strand
GGTCTGTACAGCTTTGGCCCGGAAGTAAAATCGTTTAAGGATTGCGATAGCGGCAGGGAGTTTTGGGTGGCCGATAGCTCGGCCCAGCTGGAGTTACAATATTCCCAATTAAACTTTGAAAAACCTTACGAGCCGGTTTACGTTGAAGTAGAAGGCATCAAGTCAAAATCAGGAAAAGAGGGAATGGGTTCTGAATATGACAGCACGCTTGTTGTAAAAAAAGTGATAAAAATTACCAAAGAGATACCTCAGGATGTTTGTAACTAACAACTACCTGTGTACCGGCAATTTAAACCAAATAAATAAAACCCATCTGCCACTGTGGCGTTAAACTAAATAATTATGGAATCAAAACGTCAACAAAAATTTGCCGGAGTAATACAGCAGGATCTGGCCGCGATATTTCAGCGCGAAGGCATGAACTATTTGCCCAACACCCTGGTAACCATAACCAAAGTGCGCGTAACGCCCGATTTGGCTATTGCCCGTATATTTTTAAGCTTTTTTGGCAATAACAATCTGCAGCTGGCCCTGCAAACCGTAAAATCGCACGCCTCGGAGATCAGGTACAAACTGGGTGCCCGCATTAAAGACCAGGTAAGGATAATCCCTCAACTGGAGTTTTTTGTGGATGATACCAGCGAGTACGTAGAGCGTATGGACAAGATATTTGAAAAAATAAGCAAAGAAGAACGCCAGCCCGATACTGAATAATACTGTATGGGTGCGTCCCCTCTTGATCAGCTCAAAACTTATTTGCAAAACCACCCAGATGCCATTGGCAAGGTGGTTGATTATAATGCCGGCACCGACCGGCTTTTTACGTTGGATTTTACCGCAGCCAACACCGAACTAAGCACAGCTATTATTACAGACACGCCCCAATTTACCAATTGGGTGAATGATAAGCTGCGTGCTAATAACTGCCGTTACGGTATTGGCGGCTACATGGAGCACCGAACCATTTATGCCATGAGCCCGCATTTTGATACCGACGATGAACCCCGCAGGCTCCATCTGGGTGTTGATATCTGGGGCGATGCCGGCACGCCCATCTATGCGCCGCTCAAGGGTATTGTACATAGCTTTCAGGACAACAATAACCTGGGAGATTATGGCCCCACCATTATATTACAGCATAACCTTGATAGTTTAACATTGTACAGCCTTTACGGCCATCTGAGCCGCACAAGTTTGCAGGGATTAACCGTAGGTATGTCCGTTCATAAAAACCAGCAGATAGCCGCACTGGGTAATAACCAGGAAAACGGCCAGTGGCCACCTCACCTGCATTTTCAATTGATGTTTGATATGGAAGGTAAGCATGGCGACTATCCTGGCGTATGCAAATACTCCGAAATGGAAAAGTACCGCGCAAACATACCTGACCCGGGCCTGGTGCTGAGGTTTTAATCTTTAACAGATTAAACCATATATCCCTTTTATTGTCGATATTTATAGTATGATGAAACGCCTGCTTACAATCGTTTTTGTCGCTATGGCCACCGCAGCCTTTGCCCAGCCTGCATTTAAGGGCGGAGACCAGGCCTTTGCCACGTTTTTAAGAAACAATATCGTTTACCCGGAGTACTCCAGTAAAAATTGCATCTCGGGTACCATTGATGTTGCCTTCCGCATTAATAAAAGCGGTAAAGTTGTGGATGCTTCGGTACAGCGTGGTCTGGGGATAGATCTGGACGACGAAGCCCTGCGGATCATCAAACTTACATCGAGCAAATGGACGGTTCCTGCAGACTATAATGAAAACACCCGGCTAATTCAGCCAGTTCGTTTTAGCCCCGACCAAACCAATTGCGGCTTTGCGCCCAATCTGGCTAATATACAAGCCGCCATTAACAACTATAAGGTACGGCAGGAACTTGAAAACGCCGTCACCAACTACTACAGCAATAAATACAAAGGCAAGGCCGATACCACCAAAGAAGCAACCATCATCAACCTGAAAAAACAATTGGGCTTTGATGATGAACTGATAAGCGACGTGCTGAAGCAAGCCGACAAAAAACTAAAGCAAGGGGATAAAGAAGGCGCCTGTACCGATTGGGCATTTGTCCGCAACATTGGCAGCAACCGGGCCGATAGTTTTATTTCAAAATATTGTAAATAGCTGCTTACAAAAAAAGCATGTAGGTAACACGCTTTAAAGTTTGCCTTAATTTTTCAAGGGCGATACCAACCTGGCGCTCTACGGTTTTTGGGGATATATTTAGCTGGCTGGCAATTTCTTTATACTTCATATCACTGAAACGGCTCAGCACAAAAATTTCACGGCATTTTTGGGGTAATGTGTTAATGGCGGCATTAATTTGCAGGGCTAATTCCTTCTCTTCATAGCCACTTTCTACCGTGCTGCGCATTTCATCTAAAAGATTGTTCTTTTCCAAATAAGTCACGTATAAATTTTCAATTTTCTGATGTTTTAAATAGTTCAGACTTCGGTTTTGAACCATTTTAAACAAATACGAGCTTATTGACGATGAAAATTTGACCTCATGGCCATTTTCCCACAAAAAAGTAAAAACATCGGCAACAATTTCTTCAGCAACCGAAATATCATTCACAAAACGATTAGAAAAAAGTGTAAGTTTTGTATAATAAAGCTTAAACAAAACTTCAAACGTTTCAGAATCGCCCTGAACAAGCTTCGTATTAGAAAAAAGTTTGCTTTCTGTAATCATTTATTCATGCTTAATCAAAATGAAGTACTTTTTAAAAATCTTTAACAAGTTAGGCATTTTTTTCTAATTGTTTCAAATTTAATATGGAAATAATGATAAAGTAATGGTAAAATATTTGGCATAGTGTATATATAACACAATTAATTCGGCCCTTTTTGGCACATTTCCGAACATTATTAAAAAAATATTTCATCATCTTTTGAGGGTGCACCTCTTTTGAATTGTCTTGTTAGCATAAGAGGAATGAATAACGAAGAAATAAAACTGCTATTAGTAAAGTACATTACCCGCGAGGCTGATGAAAACGAGATTGACCAGGTAAGGCAATGGGTAAGCGCGCACCCTGAAAATGAGCAGTACTTTGCCCAGCTGTACGAAACCTGGCAACACATGCTATACCTGAAACCGGAGGTAATTGATGAGGAAAAAGCTTTTACTAAATTTTCGGCAGCCAATATACCTCAGCCCAGGGAAACAAAATACAGACAGCTGTATAGATGGAGTAAAGTGGCAGCTGCTATCGCGCTGTTCGGCATATTGGCAGTTATATTAACTAAGCATTATTCGCAAAATATTCAAAGTATAAGGGAGGTAGCGGTTAATAAAGGCGGTATTAAAAAGATCATTTTAGCAGATGGCACCCAGGTTTGGCTAAACGCGGGCAGCAAACTGAATTATAATACAGATTTCGCCAAGAAAAATCGCACCGTTTACCTGGAAGGCGAGGCATTTTTTGAAATAGCGCCGGGCAAAAAAACAATCCCGTTTATTGTAAACACCAAAAATTACACCATCAGGGATATAGGTACCAAATTTAACCTGAAAGCCTATCCTGCAGATTCGTTCTTTGAAACCACGGTTGTAAAAGGCGAGGTTTCTGTTGAAGGTAATGTGGATAACAACGCCAGGGAAATGAGTCGTATATACGTTAAGCCAAGGCAGGTATTACGTATATACTATCCTCAGCCCAAAGAAAAATATACCTATAAGCCTGATGACACGCGCGATCTTAAAAACCTGAACGAGATACAGGTTTTACAGATAGACTCGGCACAGATCAATAAATATGATGGCTGGAAGCAAGACCTGCTGGTATTTGACGGCAATACGCTTAATGATATAGCCAAAGTGCTGGAACGCCGCTACAATGTAAAAATAGTAATGAACGATACCGATCTGCAAAATATTTGCTACTCGGGCAGTTTCAAAAACATTGGCAGCATTGATAAGGTTTTGAGTCTGATAAAAAGCAATACCGCTATTAATTACACTATAGCAGGCAATACCATAACCATTACCAAAAACAACAACTAACGATCACTCATTAATTAAACTTTAAAAGAAAAAGGATGGCAAAAAAATAACTCTCTCTTCTCAACAAAAAACCCGGTGTGCGCTAACACTCCGGGCTATGTAAAAATTAATAGCTAATACCCTACGCTTGGGGAAGCATTGTATTAACTAATTAACAAACACAAATTTATGATAAATTTTGACAGAAAATCTGTAATGCCTCCGCGCGCGTGGCAAAAAACGATTAAAATTATGAAGCTTGTTACCGTTTTACTCTTTGTAAGTGTAATGCATATACATGCTGCGGTGTACTCTCAAAATGTTTACAACTTTAACGTAAACAATATCTCAGTTAAGCAAATGTTTAAGCAGATAGAAAAAAACAGCAAATTCACTGTTTTTTACCGGCTTGACCAGGTAAACGTAGATAAAAAGATCAATGTAGAGCTGCAGGATGCCACCATTGAAACGGTGATGAAAAACGTACTTCAAAATCAGCAACTCACCTTTCAGGTAGTTGATGATATTATCGTAGTAAAACCTGCAGATGGCACCACCATTGCTACCCTTACAGTAACCGGCACAATTAAAGATTCAAAAGGGACTCCTTTACCGGGTGTAAGCGTAAAATTGACTGGCAGTTCATTAGGTACCACAACCGATGTTAACGGAAGGTACAGTCTAACCCTTCCTGATGGTAACGGCACATTGGAGTTTAGCTTTTTAGGCTTCACGCCGCAAAGGGTAGCCGTGGGCGGTAAAACAAGCATCAACGTTACCCTGCTTGAAGAAGCTAAAGGACTAAACGAAGTGGTTGTGGTGGGTTACTCCTCACAAAAGAAGAAAGATCTGATCGGCGCCGTATCCGTTGTTGACGTACAGGCCTTAAATAAGCAGGCTTCAGGCTCAGTAAACAGTCAATTACAGGGCCAGGCATCAGGTGTTACGGTTATTGGTTCGGGCCAGCCGGGCGCTGAGCCTCAGGTACGTATCCGCGGTTTTAACTCGTTCGGCAATAACAATCCGCTGTATGTGGTTGATGGTATACCTACTCAGGATATCAGCACCATTAACCCTAATGATATTGAAAGCTTCCAGATATTGAAAGATGCCAGCTCGGCTTCCATATATGGCGCGCGCGCCTCAAACGGTGTAATTATCATCACCACTAAAAAGGGTAAGGGCAAGGTAACCATTCAGTACGATGCTTATTACGGTCGCCAGGTACCTAAAGGAGGCAATGTATGGAATACCTTAACCCCTCAGGAAACCGCCGACCTGAAACACCTGGCATTGGTAAACTCTGGTGTTACCGATTTTCAGGATGATCAGTATAATCCCAGTGGCGAAGGTTCAACTTTTACACTACCTGATTATATCTCTCCGGCTGGCGCCAAAAATGGCGACCCCGCAACCGACCCTGCACTATACTATGTAAATCCATTTTATACCAACTCTGATGACTATAACAGCTTTTACCGCATTACTAAAGCCAACAAAGCCGGAACAGACTGGTATCACGAAATATTTAAAACTGCACCTATTACCAGCCATAACCTGGCAGTAAGTTCTGGTAACGAGCAGGGCAATTACCTGTTTTCATTAAATTACTTTAACCAACAGGGAACGCTGATCAATACTTACGAAAAACGCTATACTATCCGTGCCAATAGTCAGCATAATTTCACCAAGCACATCCGCATTGGCGAAAACCTGGCCTACTCGGTTGTTGATAACCCGCAGGTTGGTTACAACAATGGCGACGCGGTAATAGCGCACGCCTTCAGGGAAATGCCGATCATACCTGTTTATGATATTAAGGGTAATTATGGCGGCGATAATGGTTCGGGCCTGGGCGACTCCTTTAACCCGGTAGCCATACAGCAACGTACAAAAAACAACAAATCATTGGCTTACCGCTTATTCGGAAACGTATTTGCCGAAGCTGATTTCCTGAATGATTTCACTATCCGTACCAGTTTTGGTGGCGAAACGGCTTCAGGCGCATCGCACAGTTTTCAATATCCTCAATACGAGAACGTAGAAAACTCACAAACCAACCAATATAATGAGGATTCGTACAGCAACTGGAACTGGACATGGACAAATACCTTAGCTTACCATAAAAGCCTTGGTAAGCATGACATCAAAGTTTTGGTTGGTTCTGAAGCCAATCAAAGCTATGACAGTAACTTGGGGGGTGCCAGGCAAGGCTACTTTAGCTTTGATCCCAACTACACCGATCTGAATACAGGCGATGTAGGCAGCGCGAGTAACTACAGCTATCGCGCCGAATCATCGCTATTCTCACTGTTTGCCCGGGCCGATTATATTTTTAACGATAAATACCTGTTCAACGCCACTATCCGTCGCGATGGCGCTTCTAACTTTTCACAAGTACATCAATATGGCTGGTTCCCGGCCTTTAGCGCAGGCTGGAGAATATCGCAGGAAAGCTTCATGAAAGGCGCAACCTGGCTTAACGACCTGAAAATACGCGGTGGCTACGGTATTATGGGTAACCAGCTAAACGTAACCTCATCAAACCGGTTTGATGCCTTTAGCAGCGCCGTGGGCCAATCGTACTACGCTATAAATGGCGGCAACACGGTTGTAGCGGGTTTCTACCAATCCCAAATTGGCAACCCTAACGCTAAGTGGGAAAAAGATGCCAATACCAACATCGGTTTTGACGCGTCGTTATTCAATAGCGCTATAACTATTACGGCTGATTACTACCGTAAAGATATCCGCGATCTGCTATACAATCCTGAAGTTTTAGGAACCATTGGTAATGGTACAGTACCTTTTGTAAACATCGCCAAAATGAAAACCGAAGGTGTTGATGTTAACATCGCCTCCAATTTTAAATTCAATAAGGTTGGGTTTAACGCGTCGCTTAACGTAACTACCTTTAGCAATAAAATAACCAAGGTATCAAACGATGCCGATTACTTTGACAGCGACAATACCAGGGGTTTTGATGTAGGCTTTGTACGCAACCAGGTAGGACATTCATATGGTGAGTTTTACGGTTATAAAGTAACCGGTTTCTGGAATTCGCAACAGGAAATAGATGCCGCCAACGCCAAAGTACAACAAACATCAGGCGATCCTAACGCTACTTATCAAACCGACGTAGCTGTGGGCCGTTTCAAATATGCCGATGTCAATGGCGATGGCAAGATCACCGATGCCGACAGAACTTTTATAGGCAACCCGAACCCTAAATTCTCTACCGGTTTAAACCTGGGCGTTAACTATGCAGGTTTTGATTTTAACGTATTACTGTATGGTGTTTTTGGCAACAAAATATGGAACAACATAAAACGCTGGAGAGATTTTTACTCGTCGTTTGTAACTGCCAAAAGCAAAACAGCGCTATATGATTCCTGGACACCAACTCACCAGAATGCTAAAGCGCCAATTCAGGAAATCAATTCATCATTTAGCAGCAACGCGCAGCCAAACTCTTACTTTGTTGAAAACGGTGCCTATGTACGCGCCCGTAATGCTCAGTTAGGTTATACATTTTCGCCAAACGGCCTTAAAAAGTTAGGGATTCAAAAGTTAAGGGTATACCTGTCAGGAACCAACTTGTTTACCATAACCGGTTATTCAGGTGTTGATCCGGAACTACAGGGACAGCCTGACGCACAGGGACACACCACCTTCGGAATTGATGAAGGTACCTATGCAAGTCCGCGCACTTTTTTATTAGGTGTTAATCTAACATTATAATTAACCATTAAGCACGATTACAATGAGAGCAAAAATATATATTACCCTAAGCATGGCGCTTGCCATAGCTATCAGTTCATGTAAAAAATCATTGGATAAGCCTCTTTTGGGAGCATTAGAAT
>NZ_JBCECK010000198.1:0-7932 GCF_039207105.1 Mucilaginibacter sp. | reverse complement strand
GGTTTATGACCCGTACCATATTCGTGAAAATGCGCTTTACCCAAACCGGGCAGATGTAAAAACCCCATTAACGCAATATTAAGAATAATTAGCCCCCTAACCCCCTAAAGGGGGAACTTTTTGACATGCACGTTGTAAACTTTCAGAAACTCCCCCTTCAGGGAGCCTGGGGGCTAATGAGTTCCATAATCATTTGCGTAGCCCCAGTATGTTCGCGTACATAAGTGTATATTTTTTTGCTGGTAATACTGTAAAAGGCATTATCCGTAACTAAAGTATCTACGGTGCCTTGCAACTCTGCCTCATTATTGATACTAAAGCCTCCTTTTAAAGCTATCAGTTCGCGGGCTTCATTAAACTTTGAATAATTAGGGCCAAAAATAACGGGTAAACCAAATGCAGCGGCCTCAAGCGTATTATGTATACCAACTCCAAAACCGCCGCCTATATAGGCAATATCGCCATAGGCGTAAAGTGACGATAGCATGCCAATATTATCGATAATTAGTATTTGGGGCGTGGAAAGCGGGGTACGAGGTGTGGAAATTGAAGAATCCTCTTTTGAATTTTGACTTTTGACTTTTGAATTATCATCAACCAGTTCAGAATATTTTATTGCTGCCTCTTTTGGAAACAGATTAACAAGATTGTTTATTTTTTCTTCGCCAATTTCATGCGGGGCAAAAATAAATTTCCACTCGGGGTACAAGGCAGGCAAAGTAGCCAGTAATTTCTCATCCTCGGGCCAGGTACTGCCCGCAATAAAAAGCTTTTGTCTGTTTTTAAATTCGCCTACGCCGGGTATTTGTTTTGGATGCTCCGCATTGGCCCAAACCCGGTCAAAGCGTGTATCTCCACTTATGGTAGTATTGTTTAGGTCGAGGTTGCCCAATAACTGCTTCGATTGTTCGTCCTGCAAAAAAAAGTGGGTCACCATTCCTAAAATTCTGCGGTGCAAGCCTCCATACCATTTAAAAAACACCTGCCCGGGCCTAAAAATGCCTGAAACAATATATAATGGGATTTGCCGCTTATGCAGTTCATTAAAATAATGATACCAGTACTCATATTTAGTAAATATGACCATAGTGGGTTTTATGGCGTCTATAAACTGATATGCATTAATAGCGGTATCTAAGGGCAGGTAATAAACCTCATCGGCAAGCGGGGTGTTTTTCCTGATCTCATAACCAGAGGGGGAAAAAAAGGTGATCACAATCTTTTTTTCGGGATGCTTACTCCTTATAGCCTCTAAAATCGGGCGTCCCTGTTCAAACTCACCTAATGATGCAAAGTGAAACCAAATACTGCTGTTTAGCCGTACAAGCCTTTGCTGTCTTCGGCCCTTTATCCATAAGTCTGCCTTTGAATTAAAAAATGAGGCAAGCCATACAGCAAAGTAATATAGTTTGATCCCAATGTTATATAAAAACATCAATTTAAGTATGAATGATTATCTTAGCAGGGCATAAAAGTAATAACAATAATTGCAATTAATAATTGTGCCCTGCTCATGTACTGTAACTTAATTAGCCAAACAAATGAGTTACTGCATTCCCAACTTTAAGGATATAAAAATGTTATTAAAAAATAAAACTATTTTTGGCGGGCATACTTTAACGTACCAATTAACTACAAGCACATTCAATTATAACAATACCAGGAGGAAATAATGTCAAACCGTAAACGGATATTAATTACCGGAGCAGCCGGATTTTTAGGATCGCACCTGTGCGACAGATTTATCAAGGAAGATTACCATGTAATTGGTATGGATAATTTGATTACCGGCGATCTTCGCAATATCGAGCATCTTTTCAAGCTTGAAAACTTTGAGTTTTACAATCATGACGTTTCTACCTTTGTGCATGTACCGGGCGATCTGCATTACATATTACACTTCGCTTCTCCGGCAAGCCCAATTGATTATCTAAAAATACCTATTCAAACCTTAAAGGTTGGTTCATTAGGAACTCACAATTTATTAGGTTTAGCTTTAGCCAAAGGTGCCCGAATGCTGATAGCTTCAACATCTGAAGTTTATGGCGATCCAAACGTGAGCCCTCAGCCTGAAGAATACTGGGGCAATGTAAACCCGGTTGGCCCTCGCGGGGTTTATGACGAAGCTAAGCGTTTCCAGGAAGCTATAACTATGGCTTACCATACATTTCATGGCCTGGAAACACGTATAATACGTATATTTAACACCTATGGCCCACGCATGCGCCTAAATGACGGCCGCGTATTGCCGGCATTTATAGGCCAGGCCTTAAGGGGCGAATCATTAACCATGTTTGGCGATGGTTCACAAACCCGTTCGTTCTGCTACGTTGATGATTTGGTTGAAGGCATTTACCGCCTGCTGCACAGCGACTACGCGCAACCAATGAACATTGGTAACCCCGATGAGATCACTATAAAACAGTTTGGCGAAGAGATCATTAAACTAACCGGTACCGATCAAAAACTCATTAGCTTACCTCTACCTGTTGATGATCCAAAACAACGTCGTCCGGATATTACAAAAGCAAAAAGCATTTTAGGCTGGGAACCTAAGGTATCCAGAAGTGAAGGTTTAAAGATCACTTTAGATTACTTTAAATCGCTGCCTGAAAAAGAAATAAACCACAAGGACTTTACATATTACAATAAACGATAACACATACCCCTGAAAATGAAAATATTAGTAACAGGCGGCCTGGGTTTTATAGGCTCCCATACTGTTGTTGAATTGGTAAATGCAGGTTACGAACCTGTTATTGTTGATGACCTGTCAAACTCCGACCCTAAGATATTAGATCAGATAGCTAAAATTATAGGTTATAAACCCGTTTTTCATAAACTCGACCTATGCGATGAACATAGTGTAAAAGAACTGGCGGTTAACGAGCCTGATATTGAAGGCATCATTCATTTTGCAGCCTATAAAGCCGTAGGCGAATCGGTACAAAAACCGTTAAAGTATTACCGTAATAATTTTTATTCCCTTATCAATTTACTGGAAGGCTATTATGGTAAACCATTGAATTTTGTTTTCTCATCAAGCTGTACAGTTTACGGGCAGCCCGAGCATTTGCCAGTTACCGAAGCAGCGCCAGTGCAGCCGGCTCAATCGCCTTATGGCAATACCAAGCAAATTGCTGAGGAAATATTACAGGATATGATAGCCTCTGGCAGCAATTATAAAGTAATATCATTACGGTACTTTAACCCCGTAGGTGCACATGATAGCGCGCTGATTGGCGAACTGCCCATTGGTGTACCACAAAATTTAGTGCCATTTATTACCCAGACCGCTATTGGCAAACGTGAAAAAATCACTGTTTTTGGTAATGACTACAATACGCCGGATGGCAGCTGCGTTCGTGATTACATACATGTAGTTGATTTAGCTAAAGCTCACGTAGCCGCGCTTAAATTGATGCAGCAAGATACCTTTAAAGGATACGATGTATTTAATATTGGCACTGGTAACGGCACAACCGTATTACAGATCATACATGCTTTTGAGCGTGCTACCGGTGTAAAATTAAATTATGAAATTGGCCCGCGCCGTGGTGGAGATGTGGAGCAGGTTTGGGGCGATGTAACTAAATCAACTAATAAATTAGGATGGAAAGCTAAACTGGGGATTGATGATATGATGTCATCAGCCTGGGAATGGGAAAAATACATAGCACAAAATCCGCTATAATTTGTAAAGACTATTATCGCTTATTTAGTGGTACAGTTTGTTTACAAGCCATACCACTAAATAAGTATACTAACCGTTAACTATGTTTGGTTTATTTAAAAAAAAGCCGGAAAAGAAACATGCGAGTTTTAACTATGAGTCTATCATGGTTGATATGCACTCGCATGTGTTGCCTGGAATTGATGATGGAGCCAAAACACCGCAAGACTCTATTATTCTGATACGGAAAATGATGGAGCTGGGTATAAAAAAAATTATAGCCACTCCGCACGTAATGATAGATTTTTACCGGAACACTCCTGAAACGATAACTAATGCGCTTAATATCCTCAAGGCCGAACTGATCAAGGAGAATATTGATATACCTGTTGAGGCCGCTGCTGAGCATTACTTTGATGAAACCTTTGAGGCAAGGGTAAAAGAAGGCCGGTTGTTCACGATGGGTGATAATTACGCGTTATTTGAGTTTTCATTTATCAATCAGCCACCCAATGCGGTACCGGTAATACAAAAAATGAATGATATGGGTTATAAACCCATTCTGGCGCATCCGGAAAGATATCCTTACATGGATCTTGATCAATTCAAAAACCTGCACAGCTGGGGATGCAATTTTCAACTTAATACTATTTCATTAACAGGGTATTATGGTAAGGAATCTAAAAAGCTGGCAGAAACCTTAATAGACAATGAGCTGGTAGATTTTATATCAAGCGATATGCACCACACCAAACATGCAGTCGCTTTAAAAGACGCGCTCAATACCACCTATATTGAAAAGCTCCTGTTTGACTATCCACTGAAGAATAGCTTATTATTTTAGAAAACAAATAAAAAGAGCGGCTTGGAAATTACTTTTCCGAGCCGCTCTTTTTTATTATCTGCTTTTTATTATTCGTACCTCAGCGCTTCAACCGGATCAAGCCTGGCAGCTTTTTTTGCCGGATAATAGCCTGATGTAAGGCCAATGAACGTACATAGCACTATGGCAAAAAACAGCCAGCCCCAGGGCACAACAAATACTCCGCTAATTTGAACGGCTATCAGATTTCCTGCTGCTATACCCAGTACCATACCGGCTATACCTCCTATAAAGCATATTACTATAGCTTCAATTAAAAATTGTTTACGTATCACGGCTGGTGTTGCACCTATGGCTTTACGCACCCCTATTTCGCGGGTACGTTCCGTAACGGATACCAGCATAATATTCATTAACCCTATTGCTGCGCCTATTAAGGTGATAATACCTACAGCAAAACCTGCAATGGTAATGCCTAATAACTGGCTTGATAGTTCCTGCTGTATAGAATCGCTGCGGGTTATTTCAAAATTATCTTCATTAGCAATATTAAGTCCGCGAACATTTCTGATCAGTGATGTAGCCTCACCTATACTGGCATCCAAAGCACCAGGGCCATTTACCTTAACCGTGATGGCGTATGACAGGTTGCGCGCTGTATCTATCTGTTTTGCTTTAAGTATAGGAATAATACAAAATTTATCGCCCCCAAATGAGCTTGAGCCTTTTGAAGCAATTACACCAACGATACGATATTTATTGCTGCCTATAAAAAGCGATTGATTAACCGGATTTTCCTGTTTAAAAAGTTTTGTTTTTATCTCATCGCCTATCAGTACTACATTGGCGCCATGCTCCAACTCCGATGCCGAAAAGTTACGCCCAAAAGATAATTTTTTACCCGTAGTAGCCAGGTAGTTTTCGTTTGATCCCGAGATAGAGATATTGGGATTAGTTTTTTGATTACCGTATTTGGCAACAGCAGTACCTGTAACATCTAAATTAATGGCTGTTAGTACAGGAAGTTTAAATGTTTTTTTAAAGCGTTCTGCCTGATCATAGCTAATAGGTGGGTAAGCCTTTTTATGCCCACCACTACCAAAGTTAAGTCCTTCGCCCCGGCTTTGAATAGTAAAGGAATTGGCCCCCAGATCAGAAAACGCGTTGTTGGTAAATTCTCGGATGCCTTCAATAGCCGTTAATATACCTATTAGGGCCATTATACCGATAGCAATAATTAACGATGTTAAGGAGGTGCGGAGCCTGTTGCCGGCTATAGATTGTAACGCGATGGAAATATTTTCTTTATATGATGTTTTAACCGGCATGGTATAAAAATAAAAAAACTTTGCGGTTTGACTCTGTGCTACATCAATTTGTTACAGCAAATCACACAAATAAGCCCTCTTTTAATATTGGCTTAAAATAGTATATAATATTTATTAAAATACCCCTTCAGTACGATGTCTCGTGAACAAGAAAGGGCTAATGTATGCGATAACAACCCACATTAACCCTTTCGGAATTATAAAATGCGCCTGCTTATTTATCTTATGCGTCTGTATATTTCTACTGATTTTTGTACTGAATCTGTAATAACCTGTGAATATTCATCATTACCCTTAAAGGTAATTTTAATAGCAAATTTCTTATTCAGCAGCTGTGCATGGCTTGATAACTCATCCTCTTCTCGCAGCGTATCATTTCTCAGGCTGAAAACACCATATCCAAAACCGTTTTTAAACTTTTTACCCGCTTTATCAATCGGGTAGCGGTGAACAAACATAAAATATCCTTTCTGAAATATTTTATATTGCGCTGGCTTTAAATCTACCGTGTCTTTTCCGGTTACTATATAGGCTGCTTCCATTTTCCATAAACCATCCAAAGCCGTTGTATCTTTGGGAGCTATTGTAGTATAATCTTCAACCATTTTATAGCTTACATCGCGAACTTTAGCTATATCAGGAATAACCTGGGTATAGCCTCTGCTTGTTCTGCTGATTTCCAAATTAAACTTACCTGCCGAATCCAGTAAACGACTGCTGTATATATTTTGCTCGGTCATTTTATTAACAGAATCCATTTTATAAGATCCTACGCCAAAACCTACCGATGAATCGGGGGTGATGGCTGCATACATAAAATGATCATCTGTATATATTTTTCTTTGAACCCTTTGGTAAACCGTATCTTTTCCACCACCGCTAACCATCTGCTTTTCCAATTTATATACGCCTGCCTGAGTAACCGGAGGAGCGCTTTTTTCGGGTTGTTTGCAGCCTGCCATTGCAAAAATTAGCAAAACCGCAGCTATCATGATCTTTTTCATATTATTTAAGTTTAAGGGGTGATTCTTGATTTTAGCTTATTGGGGAATATTATTTAAAGCATGTATTACCGGGGGTAAAAATGCTCATGACGAGCCCGTAAAAAGGCAATGGATTTCCTTTCTCATAAATTTAGTTTTGAGGTTATTGGTTAAATGAATTTACGCATAAAATATCTGAAAATCAATTATTTTCGGACATTTATAACATATAATCACCCATGAAACAAAATGCATATTACAGCAGGGTTAAGGCTTTAAAATTTGATATCACCTTAATCTGAAATATTATAAAAAGAGCATAAAAAAAGGCAGCCAATGGCTGCCCTTTTTACAATATTTTATGGGTTGAATTTATACGGAGAAAGAAGTTCCGCAGCCGCAGGTACTTGCAGCGTTCGGATTGTTAAATGTAAAACCACGGGCGTTTAGACCGTCTTGAAAATCAATTTGCATGCCCATCAGATACATCCCATGAGCTTTATGCATTAATACTTTCAATCCCTCGATGATGTGTTCCTGATCGCCATCCTTCTTTTGGTCAAAGCCTAAAATGTAGTTCATGCCCGAGCAGCCACCACCTTCAACACCAACACGCAAGCCAAAGTCTTCACCTATTTCTTGCTGGTCTCTTAATTTAAAAAGTTCTTTAACGGCTCCTGGAGTAAAGGATACCGGTGCAATTTCAACAGCAGTACTCATCTTATTTTTATTTAACTACACAAATATAAGGTAAAATGTGGATTTTTGTCGCAACCGGTATTTTATGACCTCTGTTTAACATTTACTGAATATGCAAACCTTACCCTACCTACTTGATATTTTAAAATATACCATTGCCGGCATTGGCGTTGTATGGGTGGCGCTGTATTTATTTAAACCATATCTTGACCGGGCCGAGCATGTACAACTCCTTGAGCTCAAAAGGACCATCAGCAACCAAACACTCCCCCTGCGTTTACAGGCCTATGAGCGTGTAGTACTATTTATAGAAAGAATTAATCCCGCAAGTATGATTGTGCGCCTTAATGCATCAGGCATGTCGGCCGCCGAATTACAGCTGCTCGTCATCACCGAGATCCGTAATGAATTTCAGCATAATGTTAC
>NZ_JBCECK010000197.1:0-7947 GCF_039207105.1 Mucilaginibacter sp. | reverse complement strand
GAAAATTTAAAATTAATTGAGCCCTTACTCAAGGCCTTAAAAACTGAGGGATATACCACACCTACACCAATACAGGCGCAAGCCATCCCTATCATATTAAAACACCAGGATTTACTGGGTTGCGCGCAAACAGGTACCGGTAAAACGGCCGCCTTCGCTTTACCTATTTTGCATTTACTGCACCAGGACAGGATAGCACACAAAGAACAGAAGACCATCAAAGCGCTTATATTAACCCCAACCCGCGAGCTGGCCATACAAATTGGCGATAGTTTTACGGCTTATGGTAAACATACAGGCTTAAAAAATCTGGTTATTTTTGGTGGTGTATCTCAAAATCCACAAGTTGATGCCTTAAGGCGCGGCGTGGATATTTTGATAGCAACCCCGGGCCGTTTGCTTGATTTGATGAACCAGCGTTTTGTACACCTGGACCATGTTAAAATGCTGGTGCTTGACGAGGCCGACCGCATGCTGGATATGGGCTTTGTTCACGATGTTAAAAAGATCATATCCAAAGTACCTGCAAAAAGGCAAACCCTGTTTTTTTCGGCTACTATGCCTAAAGAGATACAGCAGCTGGCCGATACCATATTAACCAATCCGGAAAAGGTTGAAGTTACCCCGGTATCATCAACAGCCGATACTATACAGCAATCGCTTTTTTATGTAGATAAGAACGATAAGAAATCGTTACTGATTCATATATTAAAAGATAAGAACATTAAAACCGTGCTGGTATTTACCCGTACCAAACATGGCGCGGATAGGGTAGTGAAAGATCTGAACCGAGTTGGTATTACGGCCGAAGCTATCCACGGTAATAAATCGCAAAATGCGCGTCAGCGGGCTTTAACTAACTTTAAAAACCGAACTACCCGTGTTTTAATAGCTACAGATATAGCAGCCCGTGGTATTGATATTGATGAGCTTACCCACGTTATTAATTACGAGATACCTAACATCCCCGAAACTTATGTACACCGCATTGGCCGTACAGGCCGGGCAGGTGCAAACGGTATAGCCCTTTCTTTTTGTGATGAAGATGAGATAGAGTTTCTGAAAGATATACATAAACTGATAGCCAAAGAGATCCCGGTAGAAGATGCACATCCTTATCCGCTTAGCCCGGTTGCTATAGCAGCCGGTATGAACGCTAAAAAAGGGACGGCTAATGCCAATTTGCGTAAAAGCTCACCGTCTGGCAGAGGCGGCGGAGGTCACAGACGTGGTGGTAAACCGGGCGGTAACCGATCTGGCGACAAACGCTCTGGCGGCGGAAGCAAGTCTGGTGGCAACAGTGGCATGAGTGGTGCAAAACGCTCATCAGGTGGAACCAGGCATTAACAGCTATTCAGATAATAAAACAAAAGAGCAATATCCATACGATATTGCTCTTTTGTTTTATGTACTTTAATATGTATGGGTGATTTTGGTTAATGTTTATCCCCGTTTTTGGGGATAGAAAGCCAGGAGCTGTGATAGCATTTTTGTAGTACCAGTGCAAATGACACTGGTCAAAAAAGCTCTCATCATGGAAAAACAAATCAAAGAACAATTAGCAGGAAAGAAAATCTTATTTGCTTCAGCTGCAGCCGACGGTCATTTTAATCCACTTACAGGATTAGCAAAATATTTACAAGAGGCCGGTTGCGATGTACGCTGGTTTACATCTGATATTTTTGCAGAAAAATTAAAAAAATTAAACATACCGCTTTATCCGTACAACAAAACGGTTGATCTCATGCGTGAATATCCAGACCTGGATAATTATAAGGGAAGAGGACAGATCACCGATCCGATTGAAAAACTGAACTTCGATTTTATTAACATTTTTATTAATCGATCGCCAGAATATTATGCTGATATACTGGATATATATGAGGATTTTCCTTTCGATTTGATGATAGCAGAAAGTGTGTTTACTGTTATCCCATTTGTAAGGGCTAAAATGAATATCCCAGTATTATCAATAGGTATAGTTCCGTTGGCAGAAAAATCTGTTGATCTTGGTCCCTACGGTATGGCTTTGCCGCCTGCAACAAGCAATGAAACACATGCCGAATATGCTAAATTGAATGATCTGGCCGTGAATGTACTGTTTAAGCAATCTGTTGATATATATGATGGTATCCTGAACGAGCATGGTATTGAACATGAAAGGTCATTATTTCCGGATCTGCTTATCAAACATGCAAGTTTATATCTGCAAATAGGTACACCAGGATTTGAATACCAACGCAGCGATATAGGTAGTAATGTGCGCTTTATAGGTGCCCTGTTACCATACCAGGCTGAAACGCAAAAGCAGGCTCCCTGGTTTGATGAACGGGTTAATCAATACAAAAAAATTGTATTAGTAACTCAGGGTACTGTTGAAAAAGATACTGCAAAATTAACAGAACCTACACTTGAAGCATTCAAAGATACCGATGTGTTGGTAATAGCTACTACAGCAGGCAGCAATACTGTAGAACTTCAGAAAAAATACAGCACATCAAAAAACATTATTATTGAAGATTATATACCTTTTAATGAGGTAATGCCATATGCCAGTGTATATGTTACTAATGGAGGGTATGGTGGTACACTATTAAGTGTAAGCAATAAATTGCCTATGGTAGCTGCCGGTGTACATGAGGGCAAAAGTGAAATTTGCGCACGTATAGGCCATTTTAATTATGGTATTAATCTGAATACCGAAGTGCCAGAACCAGAAGCAATACGTAATGCCGCGGAAGAGGTGATGAGCAATGAAGTATATAAAAATAATGTAATCAGGCTAAATCATGAAATGAGTACTTATAATTCACTTGATTTATGTGTTAGTTATGCCCTTGAATTGTTGAATGCAGAGGTTGTGGCCAATACTAATGAATAAAGATTAAATATAATTGCAACATGTTTAAAACACACGCGGCAACATTATTTGTTGCCGGGGTGTGTTTTTTATTTCAGTCGAAACTTTATTGTTAATAAGTTAATAAGCATATTTGTGCCTCTCAAAAAAATTAAATAGCTTTAAATGAAATTCAAAGAGCCCATATCAATGAAACGCCTTATTGACCTTTTAAAAAACAAATTTTTTTTGGTTACCCTGGCTTTTTTAGTGTGGATGATATTCTTTGACCGGAACGATCTGTTCTCGCAATATGAGTATCGCCGCCAGGTGAATAAGCTTAAAGCCGAACGCGATTTTTACAAAACTCAAACTGATGAGGTTAACAAAGAACTTAATGAACTAACTTCGAACCCCAAGCAACTGGAGAAATTTGCCCGTGAAAAATATCTCATGAAAAAAGATAATGAAGATGTTTTTGTAATAGTACACGAGAAGAAGGACAAGTAGACTTTTGAGAAGAATCAAGAATTTAGAGTCAGGAAACAAGATATTGAAAAGCGATGGGTTAACTTATCGCTTTTTTTGTGATTAAAAAAAGGAGTTATATACTTACTGCTACAGGTTCCGATAATTTATCTTGTTTCCATTTTTGTAATATTTTGTCCCGAATTTTTAATGAAGGTTTTTCAACAGTGAACCTTAAAAATAGAGCGCCTACTATTGCGATGTCGAAACAACAAGCCATCATGAGATTGCTGTTTTTTTCGATCCCGACCTTATAGAGCAGGTTTTGGCTAAGATGAATTAGTAATTTATGAGAGAGGTATAAGCCATAAGACAGGGTTGCCAGTTGATCAGTAATAGCTGATTTGAGTTTATAAAAGAAATTAGAAGGGCATACTATGGCGGCCACAATTATTCCGTATCCTAAAGCAATCAGCGGGAAACCCCATATGGCTGTTATAAAAGTATCTTCAGGGGTACAAACAAACCATGCGGCTATTAAAATTATCAGCCCCAGGAGCATCAGTATATTGCTGTACCTATTTATTGTTTCTTTTACCTGCGGATAAAAAGTATAGGCTCCTGCAATGCTGACACCGACCAGCAATCCATCTAATCTGCTGTAAGTAGGGTAGTAGATGAATTTGGTCCATATAGCTCCAAAATGTTCTGATGATGATTGAGGTTCAACCCAATAATGCCAGCTTGCATATCTGAAAAAAAAACCCAAAATGAATAAGGCCGCAAGGATGTAAACAGCTTTTTTGCCGGCTTTAAAATAGTTTAACAGTAAAAAGGATAATGGCAATATTAAATAGAACTGTTCTTCCACACATAGCGACCATGCATGGGTAAATGTGCCGGTTGTTTTTAAATCCAAACCAAAATTAAGTGTGAAGGTTAGGTATTTCCATAGCGCAGCTAAATGCTCCCGTTCACGCAAAAAAGGAATAAATGTATACAAAAAAAGTATAACCAGGTAAGGTGGGATGATCCGGAAAAAGCGCTTAGCAAAAAACTCCCTCAAAGAAATTGGATTTCCCTTTTTTATGGTATTAAAAAGCTGCCCGGCAATCAAAAAACCACTTAAAACAAAAAACAGATCAACACCCGTCCATCCAAAACTGCCTACACTGTTTACCCAATCCGGGTGATCAAATAATTGATAGTGAAATAATAAAACATAGGTTATGGCTAAGGCCCTCAGGTGGTCTAAGCCATGTAGTTTATGTTTTTCTAAAGTTTGTGATGTAGCCGACATAGGCTTATTTAGATATATAATGTTTAATTCAGAAGCTTTTTACACCTCCCCTTCGCGTTTTCTTAAAAACCACTCTCCGGTGAGTAATAACAGGATGAGAACGAATACCCATTTTACATCAATGATGTCGTTGTAGTGTTTGTCTTCGTAAACCACAGTTTTGATGTTATCATTCTTGCGGATCATGGCTGCAAGTTGGTTAAGCTGTGCAGGGTATAACATTTGGCCGCCGCTTTGTTTGGCTATGGTGTTGAGCAGGGCATGGTTGGCTGCACTTTGCCGGGTTTCCAGATTGAGCGGCTTGACGGTCAATAGCCCGGTGGCTTTAAACTGTTGTTTACCGTTTTGAGTTGTGGCGGTGTAACTATATTCACCAACAGGAAGAGTGCCGGCATCAAGCTCATAGCTTTGTCCGTTGCGGCTAAACAGGAAACTGTAATTTTTTCCTGTCGCGTTTTTCAGATCTATCTTAACATCAGGTGTGTTAATCAGTTCCAGTGCATCATTATATAATTCAGCGTTGAGTATCACATTTTCGCCCTCGTCAAAAACATTGCGGGCAGGGTATACCCGGAAACGCTGACGGTTGGCATTTGCAGTTAAATATTGTACTGTTTGGCTCAACAATTCGTCGGTAGAATTGCGGTTGCCATAGTTTTGATATTCGGCCAGTTGCCAGCGCCAAAGCCCTTCGGCGGTTAATACACCTAAACGGCGACCGGCATCATCGGCAAAAGCCAGTAAGGGATAAGTTGTAGTAACCGCACCTATTTTTTGTTTGAGTAAAACACTGGTATTGGTTGATATGCCGTAGCTGCCAAATGGGGCAAGCAGGGGAGGCAACGTCATGATTTTTTTGCGCGATGAGTCGGATAGGGTAAAAGCGGCAAAGCCTGCATCAGGCAGGGCAAACACCTCCTGCGATTCTGAACGTCCCGCACTGATCTTAACATTATTTTGCTCCGCATTGAAAGCTTGCAGATCGGTTTGCGAACCCAATATATACCAAAGCGGTGTCTTACTTTTGCTTATAAAGCTTTTTAATGGTGCTGAAATATCAACAGGGATCTGGTAAAGAACGATCAGGCTATAATCGGCCAGTTTAATGCTGGGTAAGTCAGCCAGCAGACTGGTTTTTACCTCAAAGTTTTTATTGGTTTCAATAGCTTGTTTAATAACGGTAATATCCGGATGAGGGCTTTGATACAACACCAAAACTTTTTGGCGGGCATCCAGCACATCTATATAAATAGTTTCTGTATTGTTTTGGGTTGATAGCTCATTTTTTACCTGATCTATACTGATGGTATACTTGCGCAAGCCTTTTTTATCGGCAGTAAGTTTAATAGGTATCACCTTTTTAAAATCAGCAGATGTTACAGGGATGGTTTGGGTAAAAACCTGCCGACCATCGGTAGTTACTGTGAGGCGTAAATTTTCGCTCTTGCTTTGGTAGGCTTCGGCTAAAACCTCGATCTCAAAATCGTTACCTAAAAAAGCTGTTTTATTATAATTTATATTGCCGATCAACAAATCGCGTTTGGCGGTGGTATCTCCCAGAGCAATGGTGTAAATACTGGTTTTGATATTTTTAGCGGCATACTGCGGGTCGTTACCCTGATTATACAAACCATCGGTAGCTAAAATAAGCGCGCCAATGTTTTGGTTTACAAAGCGGTTGTTAAGCTGGAGCAGGGTGTTGGATATATCGGTTTGCCTACCATTGAATGTAGATGAAAGGCCATTGCTGAGATCTTTACTGAAGTTAAATTCCTGCACGTCGTATTCATCGCCCAGTTCCTGTTTTAATTTAGCCAAATCACCAACAAACTTATCTGCGTTAAAACCTGGAGCCTTAAAAGTATTTACAGACAAGGAGTTATCCTGCGTAATTAATACCAAAGGTTTTTGAGGTGAGTACTTTACCGATTTTACCAGTGGCGAAACCAATAACAGGGCGATCAGGAAAACTACCAAAGCCCTGATACAGGCCAACCCTAACCTAAAGTATTTACCCAGGTTTACCGGCTGGCGGTATAAAAGCCAGGCATAAAGTATACCTAATATAAGGCATACAGGCACCCACCATCCAGAAACTGATCCCCAGGTTATTGAAAACATTTTTACAATGTAAATATTACGTAATACGTTTTACGTTCACCTGCAAAATGCGAAATTATTGTGAAATAGGAGGCCAATAAGTTTATTCGTTTTATAATTGATACAAAACAACAATGGCCAGCTATAGCCGGCCATTTTAAAATATATTCCGTTATGCCGAATTTACTTCGGCATCTCATCTGCAAGAGTCGCAGCAGGAAAACTACTTGTCCCGAGAGATCCTGAAACAAGTTCAGGGTGACGCGTGCGGTGGGTTTTGACTTTTTACTTTTGAGTTTTGACTTACAATTAAACCATTCCGCCATCAACAGATATTACCTGTCCGGTAATATAGGTGGCCATGTCTGATGCCAGGAAAACGCAGGTGTTAGCTATGTCTTCAGATTCGCCCAAACGTTTCAATGGAATAGCGGCTGCCCAGCCTTCAACTACTTTAGGATCTAATACCTCGGTCATCTCGGTTTTAATAAAACCCGGAGCAACCACATTGGTACGAATGTTACGTGAACCAAGCTCTTTAGCCACCGATTTAGAGAAACCGATGATACCCGCTTTTGAAGCCGCGTAATTGGCCTGCCCGGCATTGCCCTGTATGCCAACTACCGAACTCATATTAATGAATACGCCCTGGCGGTTTTTTATCATTACTTTTGATGCTGCTTTGGTAACATTGAAGATTGATTTCAGGTTAACTTCCAAAACAGAATCCCATTGTTCCTCTGTCATTCGCATCAGCAGGCCATCTTTGGTAATGCCCGCGTTGTTTACTACAATATGCAAAGTGCCAAAATCGGCCACTACGTCGTTGATCAGTTTTTCGGCTTCGTCAAATTTTGACGCATCAGAACGGTAGCCTTTTACCTTGGTACCAAGGCTTTGCAGTTCCTGCTCCAAAGCCTGGCCTTTTTCTACCGATGACAAGTAGGTAAATGCAACGTTGGCGCCGTGTTCGGCAAATTTTTCTGCTATTTTACGTCCTATACCTTTTGAAGCACCAGTTATAAGCGCTGTTTTTCCTTCTAATAATTTCATAAATTGAATAGATATGATTTCGGGCGGTGAAGTTAGGGAATTTAGTCGGAAAGTCAGAGAAGACCGGAAGTCAGAAAGTTATCCAGTTTTTAGTCTTTAACAAACTGCATAATACAGCCTTCAATACATATTATGGGTCCGCTCGGGCTCATGTTTAGTGAGTCGCCTTTTATTTCATACCGGTCGT
>NZ_JBCECK010000196.1:0-7959 GCF_039207105.1 Mucilaginibacter sp. | reverse complement strand
CAATGATCGGTCGTACCAGTTTCCGTGGCGATATTTTATACAGTATAGGTATTACTGGTTTTATTTATCCAATTATAGGCCACTGGGCCTGGGGGCCTGATGGTTTCCTGGCTACAATGGGTACTTCAGGAATTTTTGCTCACTTAAGTTCACAGCCTTTCCGTGATTTTGCAGGTTCAACCGTAGTGCATACTATTGGTGGTGTGGCTTCACTGGCCGGTGCAATGGTATTAGGCCCGCGGTTAGGCAGAATATTTGCCCGCGATGATAAGGAAAAAGGCGGATTACCTCCGGGTCATAACTTATTAATTGCCGCTGTTGGTGGTTTTTTATTATGGTTTGGCTGGTACGGTTTTAATCCGGGTTCAACTTTGTCGGCAATGGATATGCAGGGTATTGGTCGTGTTGCTGCTAATACTACGCTTGCTGCCTGTGCCGGTGGTTTTACCGCTATGCTTGCCGCCCTTTGGTGGGGGCCTACAAAAGGCAAGTTTGATCTGGCCTTTACCATTAATGGTTTCCTTGCCGGTTTGGTTGCTATTACTTGTCCTTGTTACTGGGTAAGTCCACTGGGTTCTATTTTACTTGGCGGTGTGGCGGGCCTTATCATTTTTGCCGGTGTATATATTGTGGAGTGGTTCCGTATAGACGATCCGGTTGGTGCTGTTTCGGTACACGGTTTAAATGGTATATGGGGTACTTTATCATTAGGCTTATTTGCTTCTGGTCAGTATGGTGCTACAGGTCCAACTGGTGCCGATAATTCTGCTCCGGTTACAGGTTTGTTTTATGGCGGTGGTTTTGAAGTGTTGAAAGCCCAGTTCATCGGCAGCTTTGCTATTACTGCTTCTGTATTTGTAGTAAGCTTTGTGATGATGTATGCGATCAACAAATTAGGACATCCCTGGAAACTGCGTATTGAAGAGCATGGAGAGGCCGGTATTGGTGGTATCGATGTGTTTGATCATGGCATTGAAGTTTACCCTGTTCAGGAAGAAGAAATTAGTTTAAGCGGCCTTTTTGATAAAGGTGTTAAAGCGACTTCTGAAGTTTAAAAAGAGGATAGATACAATCATTAAAAGACCTTCAAACTAAAGGTCTGTAATACCTTGTGTAGTTGGCGTGTGGCTGTCTTGCAATGGCATGGCCAACTGCACAGGGATTTTTTATGCCGACAATAAAGGATCCCGATTTAAGGTAAATTTTTGAATATCAATATTTTATCAATCAAAAAAACTAACAAACTAAATTTTCTACAATTAAATCGTTATCATGAAAAAAACAGTTTTACTCTTTTGTTTATTCGCTATTGCGGCCTTTACGGTTAAGGCTCAGGATACTACTAAAACTGCCGCGGCCGATCCGCCGTTGACCATAACCGGATCAGTTGATGCTTATTATAAATACGATTTTGCAAAGCATAGTAATATACCAACCAGTTTCGCTACAGATCATAATTCCATGTCGATAGGTATGGTTGATCTGGGATTGAAGAAAAAAGTTGGTAAGGCTGCCTTTGTGGGTGAGCTTTCTTTTGGCCCAAGGGGGCAGGGGCAGTCTATCCCGAACGCTGGTGACAATGGCGATTCGTTTCATATCCAAAATTTATACATGTCATATGATGTAACCGATAAGTTTGTGCTTACCGGTGGCTATATGGCTACCTTTATTGGTTATGAGGTAATAAGCCCGGTGGGTAACTTTAATTACTCAACTTCCTATATGTTCACTAACGGGCCGTTCCAGAATGCTGGTTTCAAGGCTACTTATTCATTCTCTGACAAAGTGAGTTTGATGGCAGGTATCTTTAATGATCAATGGAATGCTTATAAAGCAAAAACAGGCTTGAATAACTTTGGTGCTCAATTGATGATTGCTCCTGTAAAAGGTTGGACCGCTTACCTGAACGTAATTACCGGTGGTACTGCAGGTACAGAATTTGACCTGACCACAACTTATCAGATCACTGATGCTTTTAAACTGGGCTTAAATGCGGCTGATTATAAAGCTACTGATGGCACTACAGGTGGTTTCACAGGTGTGGCGTTGTATCCTCAAATTGCTGTTTCAAAATCAGTTACCTTTGGTTTAAGGGGTGAGTATTTTAAAACAAAAACCGGTGATTTTGCATTGGCTGGCCCCGCTCCGGGCGATCATGTAACCGCTATCACCTTGACATCTAATATTAAGGCTGGCCCGCTAACACTAATCCCGGAGGTTAGGTTAGATAGTAACTCTGCCGAGGCATTTACTAAAAGCTCTGGCGATCCAACCAAGCACGCGCAGCAATTTTTAATAGCTGCTGTATATGCCTTCTAAAATAAAATGATATTCTTTTACAAAAAGCCGCTCCTTATTAACTGGAGCGGCTTTTATCTTTATATTTATACGATAAAGGTTTTGAAGTGACGATTGGTTTAGTGTAGGTATTGAAATGAAAAATATGATGATGAAAAATATATTGATGGCTTTTGTTTGTATGTTATTTGCCAGAACGGCTTTTGCGCAAAAGGATTCTTTGGCTTTTGATGAAAATGATAAATACATCTATTATCAAACCGTTAGTCAGCCGGGGTTAAGTACAGACAGTTTATACAACAGGGGTTTGTATTTTATAAAAACCGCTTACCCTAAAAGTAAGCTGTCAATGGTTACTGCAGATAAGACGCAGGGGGTAATAATGGGAAAAGGTAGTTTCCTGGTTTCCAAAAAAGCGTTTATAACCACGCATGAGGATGGTGCTATAAGTTTTTCTATGCGGATAGAGGTTAAAGACGCAAAATATCGTTACTGGTTTACTGATTTTGTTTACACGCCATATCAGCGTAATCGATATAATGTTTACGAACCTGTGCCTGGAGTGGCTATTCCAATGGAGCAAGCGAAAGATAAAATAGACAAAGATGATTTTGCTGTGTATTTAAATAAGATACTACTCAATAGTAAACAAATAGGTGGGGTACTAAAAACATACATGCTTAAAGCCTCGGCCTTGCCAAAAGAGGAAAAAAAGATCAAAAAAATATCGACTAAGGAGTGGTGAGGAGTGAGGAGTGAGGAGTCATTATGTTAGGTAACAATATCGCAGTTGGGCTTGTCCCAACTGCGATATTGTTACCTAATGTTAAATAGGAATTGTCATTGCGAGCGTAGCGTGGCAATCGCGAACTATGCATGCGGGTTTGTCTGAGTCGCGATTAGGTAGATTTATCAGATATGAAGGTTTTTACTTTTGTTCTTAAAGGAAATCTCGGTAATCTCATCAATCCTTAGAATCCTGTTCAAAAATCAACGCCATCATCGAAATCAAAAATGAATCAACGGTCAATGGATGAAAAAAGCTGCATTTTCTGTAAATGCAGCTTTAGTTTTTTCAGTTGTTTGGTTTGATGTATAATATATGCAGTAAGAATTGTTATAATCCTTCGTCGTGCTGGCTTGAATCGAGGCCGGCAAGTTCTTCTTCAGGAGTTACACGCAGGGTGCTGATCATATCTGTAACCTTTAATAATATTAATGAGCCGAAAAAGGCAAAGGCAGATACGCCAATTAAAGTTATCAGGTGTAATATAAATAAATGAGTTTCGCCATAGTATAATCCGTTACCGGTAGTATTACCCGCATTTACGTTTTGGTGTGCAAATACGCCGGTGAGTAACATGCCTACCATACCGCCTACACCGTGGCAGGGGAATACATCAAGCGTATCGTCAATACTGGTTGATGTTCTCCAGATCACGACCAGGTTGCTTACGATAGCGGCAACAATACCAATTATTAAAGAATGTGGAATGGTTACAAAGCCTGCGGCGGGTGTAATGGCCACAAGGCCGACAACGGCACCAATACAAGCGCCCATTACGCCAGGCTTTTTACCTTGCAGGATATCAAAAAACATCCAGGCCATTGCAGCAGCTGCCGATGCGGTAGTTGTTGTAGCCAAAGCGGTTGCCGCTAACGTGCCTGAACCTAAAGCCGAGCCGGCGTTGAAACCAAACCAGCCGAACCACAATAAGCCTGTACCTAATAACACATAGCTGATGCGGGCGGGGGCATGCGCCTTATCATTGCGTTGTTTTAAGTATAGCGCCGAAGCAAGGGCTGCCCAGCCTGCTGACATGTGTACAACGGTGCCGCCTGCAAAATCAAGTACGCCTTTACCAAACAGGAAACCATCCGGGTGCCAGGTTGAATGTGCCAGAGGGGCATATATAAATATCATGAATAGCACCAGAAATATCACGTATGAGTTAAAGCGGATACGCTCAGCAAAGGCACCGGTGATAAGTGCTGGTGTAATTACGGCAAACTTTAACTGAAACATGGCAAATAATACCAATGGTATGGTTGGTGCAAGTTTCCAGGTGGCGTTGCCCAGTGTGCCTTTCATCATAAAAAAGGTACGCGGATCGCCGATAAAA
Source organism: Mucilaginibacter sp. (assembly GCF_039207105.1). Lineage (GTDB taxonomy): Bacteria > Bacteroidota > Bacteroidia > Sphingobacteriales > Sphingobacteriaceae > Mucilaginibacter. The sequence goes on along the minus strand of NZ_JBCECK010000196.1, from coordinate 3,538 downwards.
CCGCCTATGCTATCGCCAAAAGCCAGGCTAAATCCAAATATAACCCATATAACGGTTATAACGCCCATACATACAAAGCTTTGCAGCATGGTTGACAGTACATTTTTTTTGCTAACCATACCGCCATAAAAAAAGGCAAGGCCCGGGGTCATGATCAGTACAAGGGCGGTACTTACTAATAGCCATGCAGTGTCACCACTGTCTATTTTACTGTCTTTAACAGTTGTTAAGGTAACAGAAGGGTAGATAAGGGCAAGTATAATTACAATTATAAGTACGCCAAAGGGTATAAATTTTTTCATGTTTAGGGTTTAAGGGAATTAATGTTAATACTGCCCGGTACCCAATCAAAATGCCGGGCAGTATTAAAAAAGTTGATAGCGTATCCGGCATCCAATCAAAATGCCGGATAGTTAAACTAAATTTTAAAAAACAATATGATCCGGCTGCTTAATCAGAGCACCCGGTTTGATATTGTTTTCTATTACCAAAAAGCATGAAATGGAAAAAGGATGAGTTTGCGAAAACGCGACAGTTCGCTTGAGCCGGAGCCGCAAACAAATGTTACGTATTTAATGGCAACAGATAAAAAGATCGGACTGTGATAGAGGGCTTGAGGTGAATGCGAGCCCCGGTGCTGCTGAACATTAATTAGTTGTACCGGGACATTATTAATGCTAAAGTCATAATTAATGGGGTGGTGGTAATCGCTTGCTGTACTAAATGAAGCATTTTTGTTTTTTGTTGGATGATTATAATGTATTTTTTCTTTTCCGGAAGCTGAAAAGCTCGAAAAAAGTAAAAAAAATGCAACAGTAAATTGATAAATCCTGTTAATCATATTTAAAAGTATAAAAAAATTAAAATAAATCTTAATTTTTTATAAATTTTTTATGTTTTTATCGATTTGTGTAATTAAAATTAGAGTTTATATATTTTTTATTTGTGTTTTTATGGTATTTGATTGAAATTTTTTGATTATGGGTCTTTTTTTTAGTGATATGTATAAAAAAAATAAATTTTGTTTTGCGAGGTTTTTGATTCAAAATATTTAAAATAAATTTTGGTTTGCAAAATATTATATATGTATATTCGTTTAATAAGAAATTAAATTCTGAATTATATGAGTATTGACAAATTTGATTTGTACAAAGCCGAGTGGCTCGACCTTGTATTCGACCATCGTAACAAAGCATACGGTGCCTATGAACTGAGAAAAAGCTATGGTCAAACCATGACAAAGGCTATGGGTTTTAGTTTTGTCATAGTGGCCCTTTTTATCGGAGCCAGCTTTGTATTCAGAGCAAAGCCGCAACCGGCTTATAAGTTTACTCCGGTTGATTTTAAAAAGGTTGATATGGCGCCTCCGATAGAAGCTAAGCCTAAAAAAGCTGAGCCACCCAAATCAGTCGATCCTCCTGCACCGGCAGTTCAGGTAAAAACTACGGCTATACCAACCAGGGTGGTGGCGGATAGTCAGCCAACGGTTGATCCGCCTGTAATAAGTGAAATAAATGGGCCAATTGGTTCGGCAAATGTTGATGGACCGGATAAAGGAATAGATAATCAAATGGATCAGGGAAAAGCTTCAGGCAGGGGCGGCGGTACAATGCCATCCGATGAAACCATACATAGTACCGGAGAAGTGCTTGAAGTTATGCCCGAGCCTGTGGGTGGAGCAGCGGCATGGGCTAAGTTTCTGCAAAAAAACCTTCGTTTCCCGGTTGTTGCCCAAGATAATGGTGTTTCGGGTAGGGTTATCCTGAGTTTTGTTATTGAAAAAGATGGTAGTTTATCAAATATAGTGGTTGAAAGAAAGGCCGGATACGGATTTGATGAAGAGGCTTTGCGTGTTTTAAAACTGGCCAAAGCCTGGAAACCAGGTATGCAGAACGGGCAGGCTGTGCGGGTTAAATATACTATCCCTATTAATTTTCAACTGACTGAACAATAAAAACATAAGAAGATATACGGTCGGGCAACGGTCTCTGCGGCGATAAGGGGGTAGCAGGGTTTGAGCAAAGGCCGTTCGGGCAGGCGATATTTCGCCTGCCCGTTTTTGTTTGGATATTATTAGATAAGATGGTCGTTAATATAAAGTTGTCATTTCGAGCGATAGCGAGAAATCTTATACAATTGAAAAGTGAATTTGCAATCAGTATAAGATTTCTCTTTCGCTCAATGCTCTATGCCTGCTCATGCTCGTTCGAAATGACAAACTTTTATTAAATGTTAGATTGTTCCCCGCACCCCAATCCCACACCACTGTCACTAATCCAAAAGAAGCTTTTAGCTTTCGGCCTTTTTTTCTAATTTTGCGAATCCTTTCAAATAAAACATATTACATTGGAGCACCAGGAATTAACCACCGTTGAAACCGCCAAAGATTTAGGCTTACTACCCGAAGAATTTGAACGTATTAAAGAGATATTAGGGCGAGTACCCAATTTTACCGAACTTTCTATTTTCGCAGTAATGTGGAGCGAGCATTGCTCCTATAAAAACTCTATCACCTGGCTAAAAACCTTACCTAAGGATAGTCCGCGTATGCTGGCTAAGGCAGGTGAAGAAAATGCCGGCCTTGTTGACCTTGGCGATGGCATTGGTTGCGCCTTCAAGATCGAATCGCACAATCATCCTTCGGCATTAGAGCCTTACCAAGGTGCAGCCACAGGAGTAGGCGGTATTAACCGCGATATATTTACGATGGGTGCAAGGCCTATCGCGCAGCTAAACTCATTGCGTTTTGGCGATCTGACCCTTGATAAAACCAAATGGTTGGTTAAAGGCGTAGTAAAAGGCATTAGCCACTACGGTAACGCTTTTGGTATCCCAACTGTAGGCGGCGAATTGTTTTTTGACGATTGCTATAACGTAAATCCGCTGGTTAACGCCATGTCGGCAGGTATTGTAAAAGCGGGCGAAACTGTTTCTGCAACTTCGTACGGCGTGGGTAACCCGGTATATATAGTAGGTTCTGCAACCGGTAAAGATGGTATCCACGGTGCGGCTTTCGCATCAAAAGATATCACTGTAGATTCTGTTAACGATCTTCCGGCCGTTCAGGTAGGTGATCCGTTCCAGGAAAAACTGTTGTTAGAGGCTACACTTGAAGTAATTAAAACCGGCGCCGTAGTTGGTATGCAGGATATGGGTGCTGCCGGTATCATCTGCTCTAACTCAGAAATGAGCGCTAAAGGTGAGCATGGTATGCGTATCGACTTAGATAAAGTACCTACCCGCCAGGATAACATGAAGCCTTACGAAATTTTATTGTCCGAATCACAGGAGCGTATGCTTATCGTGGTACACAAAGGCCGTGAAAAAGAAGTAGAGGCTGTTTTTGATAAGTGGGACCTGAACTGCGCCATCATTGGTGAGGTAACCGACACGCAACGTTTAGAGTACTACATGCACGGTGAAAAAGTAGCCGATGTACCTGCCGACGATCTTGTTTTAGGTGGTGGCGCACCGGTTTACCAGCGCGAATACCGCGAGCCTGCTTACTTTGCCGAAAATCAGAAATTTAATATAGACG
>NZ_JBCECK010000195.1:0-8005 GCF_039207105.1 Mucilaginibacter sp. | reverse complement strand
TAAATATTGCTGACAGAGTTTACCCTTTAAAGGTAAACATGGAGGAGGAAGAAATTATACGCAGGGCGGCCAAGCTGATTAACGACCGGATAAAGGAATATCAGGAAAATTACGCGGTAAGGGATAAACAGGATTTGCTTTCAATGGCAGTGTTGCATTATGCCACATCATCATTAAAGGCAGAAAAGAAAGTTACCGTTGAAGATACCGATATTGCCGAAAAGGTTTATCAATTAGATCATTTGCTGACCGAATTTTTCTCAAAGTAATTAACGTTCTTACATACATATATACAGAGCACATTAAGATTTAGCCGCAGTTAAATTTTAGGTTTCACTATTAAAAACTTAACGCTTCAATATTAAGCGGATCAAAGAGGCATGCGTTACTCTATTTGTTTAACGTAACCCATGATTCCAATATCCGAAATGAGGTTTTTAAATACATGAACACTTAAAAATTAGTTGCGGTTTTTTTATTTACATACATAACCTTACACCCTAAAAAGAAGATGGACATATTATTATACATTATTATTGGCCTGTTGGTAGGTGCCATTGTTGGCATCGTCATCGGCCGTTTCCTGTTACGGAAACTTTTTAAAGACCAGGAAACATCGGCGCAAAACAAAGTGAAAAAGATACTGAAGGATGCTGAAAACAATGCCGAGATTTTGAAAAAGAACAAGCTGCTTGAAGCAAAAGAGAAGTTTTTACAAATGAAAGCTGAGCATGAGCAGGAAGTAAACAATAAAAACAATACCATTAACCAACGCGAAAACGGTGTTAAACAAAAGGAGCAGTCATTAAACCAGCGCCTGGAGAACATGAACCGTAAGGAAAATGAGTTGGATAATGTGCGCAAAAACCTGGAAAAACAAACAGAAATTGTTGTTAAAAAGCAGGATGAGGTAGAACACCTTAAAAATTCGCACGTGCAACAACTGGAAACCATTGCAGGTTTATCAGCAGAAGAAGCCCGTAACCAGTTGGTTGATACCCTGCGCGAGGAAGCCCGTACCAAAGCCATGATCCAGATCAAGGATATTGTTGATGAGGCAAAGCTTACCGCTACCAAAGAGGCTAAAAAGATAGTTATCCAAACTATACAGCGTACCGCTACTGAAAGTGCTATTGAAAACACGGTGTCTATTTTCAACATTGAGCATGACGAGATCAAAGGCCGTATCATTGGCCGCGAGGGTAGGAATATCCGTGCGCTGGAAGCTGCTACCGGTATCGAAATTATTGTTGACGATACTCCGGAAGCCATCATCCTGTCGGGTTTTGATCCGGTTAGGCGCGAAATCGCGAGGTTGGCCATGCACCGCCTGGTAACCGACGGTCGTATTCACCCGGCCCGTATTGAGGAGGTTGTAGCCAAAACCAAAAAACAAATTGAAGAAGAAATAGTAGAGATAGGGGAGCGTACCGTGATTGACCTGGGCATTCACGGTTTACATCCGGAGCTGATCCGTATGGTTGGCCGTATGCGTTACCGTTCATCATACGGGCAAAACCTGTTGCAGCACTCACGTGAGGTAGCTAACTTTTGCGCTACTATGGCTGCCGAGCTTGGCCTGAATGTGAAAATGGCTAAACGTGCCGGCTTATTACACGATATTGGTAAAGTACCTGATGATAACCCGGAACTGCCGCACGCTATTTTGGGTATGCAGCTGGCCGAAAAATATAAAGAACATCCGGAAGTTTGCAACGCCATTGGCGCCCACCACGATGAAATTGAGATGACTTCGATGTTATCACCAATAATTCAGGCTTGTGATGCTATTTCAGGAGCTCGTCCTGGCGCACGCCGTGAGGTGGTTGAAAGCTACATCAAACGTTTGAAAGAACTGGAAGAACTGGCATTGTCATACCCAGGTGTCGAAAAAACATTCGCTATACAGGCCGGCCGCGAGCTGCGTGTGGTAGTAGAAAGCGAAAAGATCACCGACGCGCAATCAGAAGTGTTGGCGGCTGATATCTCTAACCGTATCCAAACTGAAATGACCTATCCGGGCCAGATCAAGGTAACCGTGATCAGGGAAACCCGCTCGGTAGCATTTGCCAAGTAATTAATAAAAGGATAAAATAAATGAACCCTTTCTGCCTTAAAAACAGAAAGGGTTTTTATATTAGTATAAAATGAGTTCAGGTAAAGTAACCAATACAAAGCAAGGTAATGTATCGTCAAAAACAAACGGTGCCGGTGGCAACCGCGCGGTTGATATTTATTTTGCCAAATACGCCGAAAGCCATCAAAATTCAACCAATGAGGCTATCCACTTTATATGTATACCGCTTATTGTATTTAGTTTGCTGGGCCTGATATGGTCTATTCCCTTTCCGTACCTGAAATTTTTAGGCAGTTATAATGGTGTTTTCAACTGGGCATCATTTTTAATAGCTTTTAGTATTTATTATTATCTGAAGCTTTCGCCGGTGCTGTCATATATTATGTTATTGGTACTTTTCGGCTTCAGTTATGCTATTATACAGTTAGAGCTATGGCACAAAGCCGGCGGCCCCGCGCTGTGGCTGGTATGCTTGATTATCTTCTTTATTTCCTGGGTAGGGCAGTTTATCGGTCATAAAATAGAGGGAAAAAAGCCTTCTTTTTTAGATGATGTTAAATTTTTGCTGATAGGCCCAATTTACCTTCTCCACCTCATACTTAAAAGGTTAAAGATTAAGTACTGAACCTTAGTTTTACTTTATGTTAACACAAGTGGTTAAAAATAATCCTGAGTTAACATACTGTTAATATTGTAGCCGAACCTTTGTGTTCACAAATAAACACAAATGAAAAAGCTTTACTTTATCCTTTTATCAGTACTGATTATTGGTGTTGCTAACGTTGCCAAGGCGCAAATTACAACCTCATTAATTAGCGGTAAAGTTACCGACCAGAAAGGCGTTACGCTGCCTGGAGTAACCATTACCGTGTTAAACACAAGTACAGGCACTCGTTACGGTGCGCAATCAAACGGCGACGGACGCTATACGATTGCCAACGTTAACCCGGGTGGTCCTTACACCATTTCTGCTTCTTTTGTTGGTTTTAAAAAAGATGAAAGAACTAATATTACCTTAAGTTTAGGTAGCACTACTTTAAACTTCGCGCTTGCTGATGAAACTACCACTTTGAAAGAAGTAAAGGTTAAAGCAACTGCAGGTGGTACTAAAACAGGTGCAAGCACCCGTATTAACCAAAACCAAATTCGCACTGCGCCATCTATTAACCGCAGCCTGCAGGATTTAACCCGCAATACGCCTCAAAGCAATAACAACTCATTCCAGGGAACCAACTACCGTTACAATAACGTAACGCTTGATGGTGCCATCAATAACGACGCGATTGGTTTTAGCCCATCATTAGGTGGTCAAAACAACGCTTCAGGTCAGGTTGGTAGCAGTACCCGTACAAGCCCGGTATCGTTAGACGCGATCCAGGATATTCAGGTATTGGTTGCTCCTTATGATATCAAAATTGGTAACGTATTAGGTGGTAGTATCAACGCGGTAACCCGTAGCGGTACCAATGATTTCACCGGTTCGGTATATGGTTTTGGTCGTGGCTCGTTCATGGTTGGTCCTAACAATGCTGCTCCTGCTTCTGGTGGTGACGGTTCAAAACTTTCTGATTTTCATGATTATCAAACCGGTATCCGTGTTGGGTTCCCGATTATCAAAAACAAATTATTCTTCTTTACTAATGAAGAGATTGCCCGCAGACAAGATCCAGTTATTGCCGCAGCCGGTACTAACGGTTCAAAAAACATCCTGAGCTTACAGGATGCACAGAAACTGGCTACCGCTTTCAGAACCTTTACTACAAGCCCAGAGAATCCAAATGGTATTGATCCTGGTACTTATGATAATACTACCATCTTCTCAAATTCAAACAAATTCTTTAACCGTTTGGATTGGAATATCGATGATCATAATCAGTTAACTATCCGTAACAATACCATCATCTCAAAAGCTACTAACTTAGAGCGTGATCAGCAAAACTTCCGTTTCAGCGGTATTGATTACACTTCTCATAACAACTCTACCTCAACTGTAGCTGAGTTAAAATCAAGGTTTTCAAACAGCGTGAGCAATAGCTTGGTATTAGGTTACTCAAACGTACATGATTACCGTGATCCTAACTCAAACCCGGCTTTACCGCAAATCGAGATCACCGGCCGTACTCCGGGTACAACCATATTTATGGGTACCGACCGTGAGGCCGCTATTTTTGATATGCACCAGAAAACTGCTGAGTTTACCGATAACTTAACCTGGACTCATGGTAAACATACCTTTACTTTTGGTACACACAATGAGTTTTATAACATCACTTATAACTTCGTGAACGCTTGGAATGGTCGTATCGCTTACAATAGCATCGAAGATTTCATCAACAATAATCCTTCACGTACACGTGCTAACTTTAACTATACTGATAACACACGTGATTATATCCTGGCTCATCCATCAGCTCAATTTAAAGTTAACCTGTTAAGCTTATACGGTCAGGACGAAATTCAGTTAACTGACAACTTCAAGTTGACTTTAGCTTTACGTGCTGATTATGCAGGTGTGCCAAATAAACAACCATTGAGCGATAAAACTACAAATGCTCCGGTTGATCAATTCTATGGTACTACCTATACTTATACCAAACCTAAAGACATCAAACAAAACTACCTGGGTAACATTGAGTGGAACCCACGCGTAGCGTTTAACTACGACGTGATTGGCGATCAAAGCGTTATTTTACGTGGTGGTAGCGGTTTCTTCACCGGTCGTGTTCCGTTTGCATGGTTTGGTTACGCGTTTTACAACAATGGTGTTACTTATGGTGCTTATGATAAAAAACCATCGGCTACAGCGCCAATTACCCCAGGTACCAACCCTGTACAGGCGCCAGCTAATGGTGGTTTAAATTATGTAAACCAACAAGGTAACTTTAATACAGGCGCTAATGGTGCAACCCAGGTGGATATGATCGACAATAACTTCAAAATGCCACAGGTATGGAGAAGCAGCTTAGCTGTTGATTATTCAACTGATGATCAATGGAAATTCACTGCCGAAGGTATTTACACTAAAGTTATTCATGATTTGAAATTCCAGCAGGTAAATACTATGGATCAGGTTACTTATTATCCATATGATACCCAGCACAAACAGCCAATATTTGTTAATAAGCCAATTAACACGTCATATACCAACGCTTACTTATTATCAAATACCAGCGAAGGTTACCGTTATAGCTTAACTGCACAAGCGGCTAAATTCACTCAGTTTGACCCTAAAAATGCTTTGAATGCTTCAGTTGCTTATACCTATGGCCATTCAAAAGACGTTACCAACGGTATCCGTAACTCAATGGAATCAAACTGGCAGTTAAACCAGGCTTTAAACCCGAACAATCCGGGATTAGCTAACTCAAACTTTGATATCCGTCACCGCATTGTATCAAACGTAAACTACAAACACGATTGGGATGCTGGTCACAACTATACTGCTAACTTCACTTTCTTCTTTAGCGCACAATCAGGTAACCCATATACATTTGATACCTATCCAAACGCTATTGACGGAACAGGTCAGCAATTGAGCTTGGCTTACATACCAAAAAGAGGCGAAACTGTAAACTTCTTCTCTGATATAGTAGGTGGTCAAACTGCCGCTCAACAAGCCGCAGCATTCGATGCCTTTATCGATAAGAATTCTTACTTATCATCACGTCGTGGTAACTTTACTGAGCGTAATGCTTCATTCACTCCGTGGAATAACCAGTTAGACTTCCGTTTTACTCAGGACTTCAAATTTGGTAACAAGCACAAACAGATGATCACATTTACTTATGATATCATCAACTTAACCAACTTATTGAAGAAAAGCTGGGGCCAGTATTACTTCTCAGCTAATACATTCAACTCTTCAGCAAGCGTTGGTTTAACACCAGTAAAAGCAGGAACACCAGCATTCGGAAATGCAGCTACTACTTATCCTAAGTATACTTTTGCTGATCCGGGATTACCTTACTCTGTTGATTTGTTTGCTTCACGCTGGCAAATGCAGTTTGGTATCCGTTACAGCTGGTAATATCAAACAGAACAAAACTAAACTTCATACCACAGCTCTGTCAGTTATCTGGCAGAGCTTTTTTGTTATATAGAGTTTGAAGATTGAACAGATTTACGAAGTTTTTAAAACTTCGTAAATCTTTACATGCTGCGGTTATTTTTAAAATACCAGTAAAAAGGGGCCCCACTTAAAATAAGCACCAAGCCAATCAATGAAGCCTCTGTTTGCGTAATTAGCGTATTAATAACCAGCGCTACGCAAAAAAGTATAATGATAACCGGAATTACCGGGTAACCTATAACCTTTGCGGTGATGCGTCCATTCAGTTTCATTTTAACCAGCCCCCAGGTAGCCAGCGCGAAAAACGCGTACGAAGCAAATATTACCAGGTTGGTGATCTGATCAAAAGTACCGCTGCAAACTAAAACAATACTCCAGATAGCTGAATAAAACAGGGCGATATGCGGGGTGCTAAAAGCCGGGTGAACTTTAGCCGCTTTTTTAAAGAAAACATTTTCCTGCGCCATCCGGAAATAAACACGCGGGTAGGAGATGATGCAACCATTTAGTGCCCCAAAAGTGCATACCATAATGAGTATAGCAATAGTTACCGAGCCTGTTTTACCCATCATAATACCTGCCACCTCTGCCGCCGCTATTTTATTGCTGCTTAATAAAGCCAGTTGCGATACAGGCAATACTTTTATATAGGCGTAATTGAGGAGTACATACAAGGTCATGGCTATGCCTACGCCACCAATAATGGCCAGGGGGATATTGCGCTTGGGATTTTTGATCTCGCCGGTAATAAAAGTGATGTTGGCCCAGCCGTCATAAGCCCATAAGGCGCTGAGCATAGCTCCAAATAATCCACTGAACAGAGCTGCGCCTTCCGGGTGCTTTGCAACAACTTTTATTGTAGTTATCGGTGTTGCCGGATGCCCGGTATATAGCAAGCCCGAAATGATGAGCAGCAAAATGCCTAATATTTTCGCCGAAGTAACTATGTTATTGAGCATGCCTGCTTTGTTTACGCCCCGGTAATTTACCCAGGTTAATAATATAACGGTGCATACCGCCAAAAGCTTGATACCCGAATCGGCAAAGGGAAAAATGGACTGGCCTATGCTGATGTTTTCAAATGCTGCTAATGGGTTGGGCAAAGGGATGAGCGTATTGACCGATTGCGCAAACACGAATGATAAGGCAGCTATAGCGCCACTGCCTACGATGGTAAAGATAGTCCACCCGAAAAGGAAAGCTATAAAATTTCCGTAGATGAGCCTCAGGTATTCATACACACCACCGGTTTGGGTGGTAAGCGTTGCCAGGCCGGCATAAGTAAAAGCGCCAAACATGGTAATGATGCCCGCAATTATCCATGCCAATAAAATATAGGTTTCACTGCCGAGCGTTTGTGACATGGGAACAACTTTTTTAAATACCCCCGAACCGATCATAATGCCTGCAACCAGTAATATGGCGGTAGGTAAACCAAGTACTTGTTTCAGGTGTGCGGTTGATGAGCCGGTATCGGGTTTGGTTTGTTCCATGTTTATAAGGTGGTTTAAAATTGTTTACCGCAATATAATTGAATTTAAGGTGATATTTTTCGGTTGATTCTTGATTTAATAAGCAGAGTGATGTATGCGGTAATGTTATCCGGATGAAATAAAAAGGGCTGTTATTTCGATGAGGAACGAGGAGAAATCTTCTGCATTTTGCAAATTCGTTTGCATATCGTACAAAATTCCTCTTTCGCGCAATGCTGTTGCCCTAAACATGCACTATCGAAATGACAATCCTTTTTGCACTATGGTTAACATGCAGATCAGGAAGCCCCTACGGAGCTAATGGTTGTATGCGGAATAGGCTATAAACATAATACTCCTACGGAGTTGAAAGTACCCCGTTAAGGG
>NZ_JBCECK010000194.1:0-8011 GCF_039207105.1 Mucilaginibacter sp. | reverse complement strand
ACAATAGTGAAAAGGCAAAAAATATAGCAAACTTAGGTACTTTAAATAAGGTAAAAGCTTTTAAACCCAATTGCTCAACAAATGATTTATGAGTGACCTTACCCATAAGAGGGGGAGCCTTAGGCAAAGTAAACGCATATATACCTAATGTAAGGGCCATAGCCGATGCAATATAGAATTGGTTTGCCGAAGTTTCGTTATGAGTAAGACTCACGGTCCACAATGCGGCAATAAAACCGATTGTTCCCCATATACGGATAGGGGGATAGTCTTTTACAATATCCTTATTGCTGTTCTTTAAAGCCGAAAAAGCAACGGTTATGGATAATGATAGGGTTGGCATATAAAATACCATATTCAATAACATTACCCAGAAAAAAGTAAATGGATTATTTATGAGTGGGAGCGAAAATAAAGTCATTGCACCTAAAATGTGCATTACGCCATACAACTTTTCGGCATTTATAAAGCGGTCGGCAATAATACCTGTGAGAGCAGGCATGAAGATTGCCGAGATACCCATAGTTGAAAAAATAGCTCCAAAATGCTCACCCGACCAATGTTTATTCTGAAACCAGTATACTGCTATAGTGAGTAGCCAGGATCCCCATATAAAATATTGCATAAAATTCATCAGTATTAAGCGGAACTTAATATTCATATGAGTGCCTGGTTTAAATAAGTTTGATCAGTATTAAATTAAAAGCGGAAAGTAGTGAAATAAATGTAAACCAAAAAACGATAAAAAACAGAATTTGGTAAAATTGAATGGGTTACAAAATGAGTTTTAACAACTGCTTATTATTGTAAACTAATAACGATGAGAAATCTTATATACCTAAATAAGATTTCTCATTGTAAAATGGACTGGAAATAAATGCAATAATTATGATGCTTTCCGCTTATTTAATTCATCGCGGATCTTAGCGGCTTTTTCGTACGATTCTTCAGCAAGGGCTTCCTGAAGTTTTGTTTTGAGCTCATCAATGCTTAAGGACGAAAATCCACTACCAACAGATGTGCCTACTGTTTTTTCTTCTGTTGCCTCATTTATGTTTTCGAGATAAACAAAATCGTTACCTTCAATTACTATACCCGCTGTAGAAAGTATAAATTCATAAGTAAAAATAGGGCAATCAAATCTTACCGCTACGGCAATGGCGTCAGAAGTACGGGCATCTATCTCCACCGATCTTTTACCATCACTACATATCAGTTTAGAATAAAATATGCCATCAACCAGGTTATAGATAATGATCTCCTGAACCTCAATCTGGTAAGCCTGAGCAAAACTCTTGAACAGATCATGTGTTAAGGGACGGCTCGGAGTCATTTTTTCTATTTCAATAGCTATTGCCTGCGCCTCAAAACTACCGATAATAATAGGGAGTCTGCGGCGCCCGCTCACTTCACCCAAAACCAAAGCATAGGCACCTGATTGTGTCTGGCTGTAAGATAACCCTACAATATCAAGCTTAATTTTTTTCATGTTGTTACCCATCTCACCTAATATATTTTATGCTGAAGCTTTATATTCTTTAACGGCTGCTATTAATTTAGGCACAACTTCAAATGCATCGCCAACAATACCGTAATCGGCCACTTTGAAAAATGGAGCTTCCGGATCTTTATTAATTACCACAATAACTTTTGAAGAACTTATACCTGCCAGGTGCTGTATTGCTCCTGAAATGCCTATTGCAATATACAAATTTGGACTAACAGCTATGCCTGTTTGGCCAACGTGTTCGCTATGTGGGCGCCAACCAGCATCAGATACAGGTTTTGAGCATGCTGTAGCAGCACCAAGCAGTTCGGCCAGTTCTTCTACCATGCCCCAGTTTTCAGGGCCTTTAAGGCCTCGTCCACCTGATACCACTATCTCGGCATCTGGTAAAGATACTTTATCGGTTGAGCGTACAATGTCTTTGATCATAGCCTTAAAATCCGAATCTTTGGTTTCGGCTGCAAAATCCTCCACCTGTGCAGTGCCGTCTGTTTCCACAACTTTATACGAGTTAGGTACAAGGGCGATAACTTTTTTGGTTGATGTTAATTCAACAACCGCAAAAGCTTTACCGGAAAATGCAGTTTTTTTAATAGTGAATTTTCCACCGTTTTGCTCAGGTAATGCAACTGCACCATCTGCAACGCCGGCTTCTAATTTTACGCCTAACCTCGGTGTAAGGCCACGGCCCGAAAAGGTGTTAGATAATACTACAATATCGGCACCTTGTTTTTTGGCTGCTTCGGCAATAATAGAAGCATAAGCCTGGTTTACAAAGTTTTTTAACTTTTCACCAGATACATTCAGTACTTTTTCTGCGCCGTACTTGCCTAAAGCGGCTAATTCTGCAGCGTTAACATCACCAATAGAAATGGCTACAAGGTTAGTATTATTTTGATCGGCAATGGCACGGGCATAAGAAATGGCTTCAAAAATTGACTTTTTGAATTTGCCGCCGGCATTTTCCGCATATATTAAAACTGACATATTTGTGTTTTTCGTGAATCGGATTAAGGTTAATTATATAACACGTGCTTCAGCATGTAATAGCTCAACTAACTTAGCAGTGTCATCAGCAGCAAGCAGTTTTACTTGTCCGCGTGGGGCAGGAGTTTCATAACTGATCACCTCTGAAAGCGTTTTTACCTCAGCAGGTTCAACTACTGCCAGCGGTTTAGTGCGTGCAGACATGATACCTCGCATGTTTGGTATCTTAGGTTCGGCTACGCCTTCTGCTGTACCGGCTACAAACGGGTAAGGAATAGTTAATATTTCTTTGCCTCCTTCAATTTCGCGCTCAACGGTAGCGTCGCTTTCTGTCGCATCCAGCTTTTTAATAATGGAAACTGATGGGATATCCAACAGTTCGCCCAGCATACCCGCTACTTTTGAACCGTTGTAGTCAATAGACTCACGGCCGGTTAAAATAAGGTCGAACGGATTGGATTTCACATATTGAGCAATCTGATAAGCAACGTACCATGCATCATGTGGTTTTGCATTTATTCGTACCGCATCAGTTGCGCCAATAGCCAGGGCCTTACGTATAGTGGCCTCAGTAGTTACTTCACCAACATTGATCACAGTTACAGATCCTTTGCCGCCATCTGTAAGCTCAATAGCACGCGAAAGGGCTATCTCGTCATAAGGGTTTAGGATAAATTGAACACCATTTGTATTAAATTGGGTGTTATTGTCTGTAAAGGTTATTTTTGTGGTGGTATCAGGAACATTACTTACACATACCAGGATCTTCATATCAATAGGTTTTTGCAAATTTAATTAAAAAAGGTATAGTTTAAAATGGAGTTGAGCAGATTGGATAAGCTATTAGAGTTTATAAAGAATGAACCCAACGATGAATTTTTAAAATACGCGCTTGCTACAGAATATCTTCGTATAAATCAGGTAGATAAAGCATTGTATTATTATGAGGATTTAATTGTTAACCACCCCGGTTATGTAGGCACCTATTATCATTTAGGTAAATTATATGAGGCCCTGAATCGTAAACAGGATGCTATTACTACTTATGAAAACGGCATGAAAGTGACTAAAGAGAAGCGGGATAATCATGCTTTTTCAGAGTTACAAGCGGTGTACAGACAAGCTGTTGGTATAGAAGAAGACGATGATGACTATTAGTTCATTTGTTCACCGGCTTATTAGTTTATTGGTGAATAGTTCAATATAAATTCATGAGTTTTTATAGTTTTGGATTCACTGTTTTTGCGAAAAGATGACAAACAGTTAGTTTTAAATTAAATGCATATTTAAAGTTCATTGAAAAATTGCTAGGTCTTAAAAAAGACCAATTAACTAATGAACCATTGAACAAATGAGCTAAATGAAAAAACGGCATCTTCTATTTCTTCGCGATGTTTTTATTTATACGTTCACAGCCTTTGGCGGCCCACAGGCTCATATAGCGGTATTGCTGCGTGAGTTTGTTGAAAAGAGAAATTATATAAGTGAGGAAGAGCTGATGGAGCTTAATGCGCTATCACAAGTGTTGCCTGGCCCGTCATCAACCCAAACACTGGTTGGTATAGCCTGGAAGGTAGGGGGATTAAGATTAGCACTGATCACCTTTTTAATATGGATATTGCCATCAGCTGCCATAATGGGCCTTGCCGCGATAAGCTATAAAATGTTTGTTAACCAGGCTAAGTTTGCTCATGTAATCACTTACATACAGCCAATGGCTGTGGGTATCGTGGCGTATGCCACTTATACCTTTGCCAATAGGTTCTTAAAAACCAGGGTGAGTATGATGCTGGCTATCGGATCGCTCATATCAACACTTATTTTACAAAATGCGTATGCCTTTCCCTTGCTGATCTTATTGGGCGGTATCATTTCATCGGCTATGGAAACCCAGCCGCAGGAAAATGAGCTTCGTGTTAAATTATATTCTAATGTTAACCCTAATAAGGTTGCTTACTTTATAGGTATATTACTGTTTTTTGCCGCTTTGGGTGCTGTTATAAACCAAACATCACCCTTTAGTTTACCTATACGTTTGTTTGAGAATTTTTACCGGAACGGCATATTGATATTTGGCGGCGGGCAAGTAATGGTGCCCTTAATGTACACTGAGTTTGTAGAGGTTAAGCATTATCTAAGCAATTCGGAGTTTTTGTCGGGCTATGCTCTGCAGCAAGCTCTGCCAGGGCCAACATTTTCTTTTACATCTTTTTTGGGTGGAATTACTTTAGGCAACAAGGGTTTTGGCATTGGCGGGGAAATTATTGGCAGCCTTGTAGCTGTAATAGGAGTAAACACCCCAGGATTGATATTGATATTATTTATTGTACCCTTTTGGGAGGATTTGAAGAAAATTACCCGTATTAAAAACTCATTGAGCGGTATCAACGCAGTAGCGGTCGGTTTTATGGCCACAGCCTTTATTTTGCTTGTAAAACCATTTGGGGGCAATTGGATAGCTTACGCGTTAATGGCAGGAACATTCAGCCTGCTACATTTTACCAAAATAAAGACCCCGTTTATCATCATCATCGGAGTGCTGCTGGGAATATTTTTTTAAGCCCTCCGCCCCCTAAAGGAGGGAGTTACTTATGTTAATAACAACGAAGGCCCGTTTATTTAAAACGGGCCTTCGTTGTTTAAAATTTTATGCTTTTATCATCCATACAAATCAAAAACTCCCCCTTTAGGGGGCTGGGGGCTAAAACGGTGGTTCATCATCAATATCATCCATACGTGACGGGCGGATGATGAAGTTGCTTTGTTTCTCAAAATCCTGTGATGGGGCGAGGCCTGAAAATGCGTTGCCACCAGCAGCAGGAGGGAAGCCTTGCATATCTTCTTCCAGGTTGGCGAACTTAACGTATTTACCCACGAATTTTAATCGTACCGTACCGGTTTCACCATTACGGTGTTTGGCTATAATTACTTCGCCCACGTTATTGGTAGGGTTGCCATCTTCATCCTCTGTTAAGCCATAGTATTCTGGGCGGTAAAGGAATAGTACCATATCCGCATCCTGCTCGATAGATCCGGACTCACGCAAATCCGATAGCATAGGCCTTTTGGAGTTACCCGGCCTGGTTTCAACGGCACGACTTAATTGTGACAGTGCTATCACAGGTACGTTAAGTTCTTTAGCTACTGATTTTAGGGCTCTTGAAATACTACCAATTTCTTGCTCACGGTTACCACCACCTGCTTTTCCTTCACCTTTACCATGCATCAATTGCAAGTAGTCAATAATGATAAGCTGAATATCATGCTGAGATTTTAAACGACGACATTTGGCTCTGAATTCAAAAATGTTTAGCGCAGGGGTATCGTCAATAATCAGGGTAGCTTGCTCCAGTCGACCAATTTTAGAGTGTATTTGCTGCCATTCCCATTCCTCCAAAGTTCCCTTACGTATTTTTTCCTGTTCAATTTCTGTTTCGCCGGATATTAAACGGTTAACTAACTGAACGGATGACATCTCGAGTGAGAATACTACAACCGGTTTATCAAAATCAACCGCGGCATTACGCGCACAACTTAGTACGAAAGCTGTTTTACCCATCGCCGGACGTGCCGCGATGATCACCAGATCTGATTTTTGCCAGCCTGAGGTCATGCGGTCAAGGTTGGTGAAACCCGAAGGTACACCGGTAAGTCCGTCTTTTTTATCTTTTAATGCTTCAATATCCTTTAAGGCTTCGTGAACCAAGTCATCCATCTTTCGGGCATCACGGCGCAGGTTGCTTTGGGCAATCTCAAAAAGGTTCTTTTCTGCTTTGTCAAGCAGATCAAGTACGTCGGAGGTATCTTCATAAGCGCTTTGAATAACCTCAGTTGAAATACGGATCAACTCGCGCTGAATGAATTTCTGGATAATGATACGTGCGTGAAACTCAATGTTAGCTGCTGATGCTACACGACTGGTAAGCTCGGTAATATAATACGCACCTCCTATCATTTCCAGCTCGCCCTCCTTGCGTAATTCGGCAGTAACGGTCAGGATATCAACTGGCGATGATTTTTCAAACAGTTGTTTTATGGCGGCAAATATTTTCTGATGGTTATCGCGATAAAAAACTTCGGGTTTTAAAACGTCAATAACCGATGAAAGGGCGTCTTTTTCGAGCATGAGCGCTCCTAAAACAGCTTCTTCCAAATCGGTTGCCTGTGGTGGTAACTTCCCAAGTCCGGAATATGGATTTGGGGCTGTAAATCGGCTTCGGCGGTCGTTTGTATTGGGCTTGTTTTGCAGGTTATCGTTCTCGAAATTCATAAGGCAACAAAAATATACAAAATTACTTTTGAATTGTTCAGTAAAGCGCTAACACCAGTTTTTGAGCTTTAACTCAAACATTAACAACCACATAAATTTGAGTATTTGTAATTAACAGTTTGTGTTAACTATAACCTGTTAATCAACACCTGTATGTTAATAATGTGTTAATATCCTAATTTACTTATTGCAAATCAATTTATTACACTAATGTTAATAAAGTTAGCAAATGTTAATTATTTGGCCAGAACCCAATTGCTGCTTGAGTTCAATAAGTGCTTAATCAATTAATATAGCTATTTTTGCAAAATATCAGATCGTAACAAATGACATTTAATTCCAGACCTCAGCGCGAAAGCAACCAAATGGTTTTTGGTATCAGGGCTATTATGGAGGCCATTACCTCAGGTAAAGAAATCGAAGCTTTATACATTCAAAGAGGAGTGAGCGGAGGCTTGTCACATGAGCTAAAGGCGCTGCTAAATGAATACAATATCACCGCTCAGCAGGTGCCGGTCGAGAAGCTTAATCGACTTACCCCTAAGAACCATCAGGGGGCTGTGGCTTTTATTTCGCCCATTGTTTATCAGAAAATAGAGAATATAATTCCGGAGGTGTTTGAAAAGGGTGAGGTGCCATTGGTACTTGTTTTAGACTCTATTACAGATGTGCGTAATATGGGTGCTATAGCCCGTACCGCAGAGTGCGCCGGTGTACATGCCATTGTTATTCCGGCCAAAGGTTCGGCACAAATAAACCCTGATGCTATTAAAACGTCAGCAGGGGCATTATATAAAATTCCTGTTTGCCGCCATGATAACTTTATGCAAACTGTTAGGTTTTTGCAAGAGTCTGGCCTACAGTTGGTTTGCTGTACTGAAAAAACCAAAGATGATATTTACGTGCCTGATTATACTGCTCCAACTGCCATTATCATGGGATCGGAAGAAGACGGTATCCGTAACGAGATAATCCGCATTTCAGATCACCTTGCTAAAATTCCAATGTTCGGTGAAATCGAGTCGCTCAACGTATCTGTATCAACCGGAGTAATATTGTATGAAGCGATAAGACAAAGGGGATTGAAGCAGTTTTGAGTTGCAAGTAATGAGTTTTGAATAAAAAATAATCCTGTTGGTTCCAATTTTAACTCATTACTCAAAACCCATTACTTATTCTCTAAATAAACTTCGCTCCGAATTTATTTTTGACATCGGCTACCACCTGCTTTACGTTTTGTTCCTGAT